>PDSL01000012.1 GCA_002748455.1 Ilumatobacter coccineus | reverse complement strand
CTCATCGTCGGTGTTGAGTTGTTTGCTGACTCGGGTGACCACATCAAGATGCCCGGTGGTGACGGTGCCGTCACGTAGCGCGTCAGCCAATGGTGTCACTTTGGTCATCGTGGTGGCGCGTTGACGAAGAGCGTTCACGTCACGAGATGAGCTGCGGGTGGATTCAGCGATCTGGGTGTCACCGAGTGGTGATCGTCCACCAAGTTCACCAGCGATATCGGCTTGAGCGGCGAACAACCATGACATGTGAGACGTGATATCGCGCAGAGCAGAGTTGAGTCGATGGGTGTCGACGGAGAGATCAGCTGCGACCGCGGCGATCTTGCGTACTCGTTCGAGTTCTTGCTCTAGTCGATCTAACATCGTACATATGATCGTATCCAGCACCTGCAGCAGGGGCAACACGAACCGAACGATTGTACGAAAAGTTTCACGGCTCTCCATTGACAGGCGTAGCATCATCGATTACCCACCCAGCGGCGGCAGGTCAGCTCGGCACCGGTTGATCGGTCATCAGCTCACCCCTGCATCGTGCAGGCGAGGTCGCGGTGGATACCGCGGAGCACGCACATCTCAGAGATGTTCTTCGTCAGCTCCATCGATGCCCATCCCACGACATACACGAAGGGGCGCTCATCGGTGTACGGGAACGTGGTGAGCGCTGACGATTCGAGCTCATCAGCATCGAGCGCTGCCACAAACTCAGACCACTCAGCCCACAGTTCGCGAAGCAGTGACAGGGCGGCATCGGGGCCTGGCCACTCAACCATCTCCGGTGCAGGTGCTGGTTCTCCTTTGGTGTGGGCCAGCAGGGTGCGCAGCCACCAGATCGGATGCCACATCGTCCAGGCAAGTGACGGCGTCGGCAGATCCGGGTATTCGTCGCCGATCTCGCCAAACCAACGTCCATCACGGCGATGGACGGTCCAACTGCGGGGATCGATCTGCCACAAGCATTCATCGAGGGTCAGATCAGCCAGCGCCTCGTCGGCAAGTCTGAACATCACCTGGACCTGCTGATCGATCACCGCTCGGACTGAGGGATCGGTCGGAATCGGCGGCATCTGCACAACCTAGCGTGGTGCCCTCACGCGAGCCCTCTGGTGGCACGCGCCTTAGGTTGCCGACGTGGCGCGATCGCGAGTCGAGACATGCGCTCGTGAAGGATATTTCGGGTGGTTGACCTTCTGCGGACGCAAAGTGTCCGCAGAACATGGCACGATAACCGACATGGACAGACCACCCACATCCCAGATCAGATGCCGTCAACTGGTTCGACACTTTGACGAGGTCGAGGCCGTGAGCGGCATCGACCTCGACGTTGCGAGAGGTGAGATCTACGGTCTACTCGGTCCCAACGGTGCCGGGAAGTCGACCACGGTCCGCATGCTGTGCACACTCCTCGCTCCTACATCGGGCAGTGGTTCGGTGGCCGGTCATGACATCGTGACCGAGCCAGCGGCAGTTCGGCTGCGCATCGGTGTGGCTCTCCAAGAAGCGGCGCTCGATCCCCGCCAGACCGGGGTTGAGCAGCTCCGTCTCCAGGGTCGTCTCTATGGGCTGACGAAGACCGAGATCAACCAACGAGTCGATGAGCTGGCCGACCTGATCGATATCGGTGACGCCCTCGGCCGGATGGTCAACACCTACTCGGGGGGCATGCAACGTCGCCTCGACCTCGCAGTCGCCCTGATCCACAACCCCGAGGTGCTCTTCCTCGATGAGCCGACGACGGGGCTCGATCCCGCCAGCCGAGCATCGGTGTGGGCCGAGGTCGAACGACTGAACCGTGAACTGGGGATGACGATCCTGCTGACCACCCAGTATCTCGAAGAGGCCGATGCGCTGGCCGATCGTGTCGGCATCGTCGATGAGGGTCACCTCATCATCGAAGGCACTCCAGATCAGCTCAAACGCACGGTTGGTCGCGACGTGATCGTGGTCGATGTCGGCGAGCGAACTGACGTCGATCGCGTGGTTGCAGCGGTGGGCGGGTTGAGTGGCGTCCACGGGGTCGAGGTACACGGCACGGAGGTGCTTATCGCCGCCGACGAAGGGTCGTCTCGGATCGGGCCGGTCGCCGTTGCGCTGGACCAAGCCGACCTCCAACCGGCAAGCCTGAGCTTGCGGACTCCGACGCTCGACGATGTCTTCCTGGAGGTCACCGGATCTCGCCTTGCGCCCAGCGATTCCAACAAGGCGGTGGCGGCATGAGCACCACCCCCAACCCGGTCTCGTCCTCGATTTCGGCTCGCCCTGCTGGGGTTGTTGCCGACATCGTGGCCATCGCCCGTCGAGCGCTCCGAGCTGTCCCGCGTGATCTCGAAGCAGTCGTTCCTCCGGTCCTGATCGCGTTCTTCTTCTTCGTGGTCAATATCGCCACACTCGAACGTCTCACCGAGGGCTCGATCGCTGGGTTCAACTACACCGCGTTTCAGATGCCAACCGCCATCTTGCTCGGAGTAACCGGTGTCTCCCGGGCGCCGGCGATGGTTCTCGATGTCCAGAACGGCTTCCTCGACCGACTCCTCTTGACCCCGATCCGCCGGATCGCCATCCTTCTTGGGCACTTCGTCGCCGACATGACGATCGCGATCGTCATGGCCTTGCCGATCGTCATCCTCGGGCTTGTGCTCGGTGTTCGCTTTGAGACCGGTCTGTTGGGATTCGTGATGTTCGTCGGCCTCTCAGCGGTGTGGTGTCTGGCGTTCGCCGGTTTCGGGTATGCGATCGCTTTGGCTACCGGCAACCCAGCCGCCGTCAATTCGACCTTCTTGTTGTTCTTCCCCTTCCTTTTCCTCACCACGTCCTATGTGCCTCGCAGCCAGCTCTCGGGATGGCTCGACACCGTGGCTAGCCTCAATCCGGTCACCTACTTACTTCAGGGCCTGAGGTCGCTGGTATCCGAGGGATGGGTGTGGTCTGATCTCGCCGCAGCAGCAAGCGCGATCATCGTGGTTGGTGCGCTCAGCATGAGTTTGTGTTTTTGGGCATTGCGGCGGCGCGTGCGTCAAGGATCCTGAGCCACCATGGCCGACTCGCAGGGCCCCACGGCACGAGCACTCCAGCTCTTGTCCTTGCTCCACGCCCAGCCTCAGTGGTCGGGCCACGACCTAGCGGAACGTCTAGGCGTGACGACGCGCACCCTGCGCCGTCACATCGACCGCCTTCGATCGCTCGGCTATCCAGTCCAAGGGGTCGCTGGGGCTGATGGCGGTTACCGACTCGGGGAGGGCGGCCGGGTGTTGCCCTTGCTGATCACCGATGACGAAGCCATCGCTCTTGCTGTGGCGTTGAGGTTGGTGGCCGGCACTCCCGTTCGTGGCATGGCTGATGCTGGAGTCACCGCCCTCGCCCAACTCGATTCGGTGCTGCCTGACCGGCTTCGTCATCAGGTCACGGCGCTGGCCGATTCGATTGCGTTGCCTGCTTGGTCGTTCACCGAGCGAGAGGTCGATCCAGATCTCTTGTCGGTCATGGCTCGGGCATGCCGGGATGGTGAGGAACTCCGTTTCGCATACATCGCTGCCGATGGTGAGAAGACCGACCGGCTCACTCAGCCTCATCGGGTCGTGGTGGTGCGCGACCGGTGGTATCTGGTCGCTTGGGATCTTCGTCGTGATGACTGGCGGACGTTCCGGCTCGATCGGGCCAGTGATGCTCGCTTCGCTGGTGTCCGGTTCAAGCCCAAAGAGATCCCTGGCGGTGATCCGGTTGCGTTTGTGACCGAACGCCAGGCGCCAGGAACGGAGTTCGAGGCCGAGGTGATCCTCGGACCCGGGGTCGATCGGTCGGCAGTATGCCGGTTGGGGCTGATCGAGGAGCGAGATGGCCGCTTGACGCTCAGCCTTCGAGCGCATCGGGCTGAGTGGCTCATCAACGAACTACTCGTCGTCATCGCTGAGTTGGACGTGGTCGGCCTGCGCGTTAGCGATGAGATCCGCGTCCGTCTACGCGAAGTCGTGACGACCATCGACCGTTTGGCTTGACGCCGGCAGGCGGGGTCTGCCAAGGCAGCAAGGTGCTGAAGGTCTGTCGTTGGGTCGGTTGGAGCCGCCGAGCGGGGTATGTCTAGGGCTCGAGGGTGAGCCCGGATGACATGGCAAGGGTTTGGCTGTTGGCATCGCGGGCCACCACCGTCCAGGTCATCGGCTCGAACACGATCGCACCGCCGGCATCGGGATCCGACACGCCGCCGAACGGGATCGAGGTCTCTTCGCCGCTCCAACTCCAGTAGGGGTCGCCAGCGGCATCAAGGACCGTGAGCTGATACAGCACGGCGCCCTCGACGGGTTCCCACGCCAAGGTAGGTCGCGGTCCCGCTTCGGTCGCCAACACCGTGATTTCCTCGAAGGGGTTCGGGAGTGTGTCGGCAGCCTTCGGCTCGGTCGTGGTGGTGTCCTCGATCGAGCTCGGGGTTGGCTCGGTTGGAGCCGGTGCGCTGGTGTTGGCCACCGTGCCGTCGGTGGTGTCAGTACCGCTGACCTCGACGGTTGTGGGTGTGTCGGCCTTGTCGTCACCCGAGCCGCCACAGCCGGCCAGGATCGTTGCTGCTACCACCAGGCTGGTCAATGCATGCCTCTTCATGATCTCACCTCTTCGATCGTGTCCATCAGGCTCCGCGCCAGGTCGTTGTAGCCAAACTCGATGGCGACAGAAAGCCAGTAGAACATGGCATTGAGATCCTCGTTGGCGATCGCATCGAGCATGCGCTGCTGCATCTGTTGCACGAACGGCTGACTCAGTTCGTAGTGGATGAACGCTCCCGAGCGATACCCGAAGCGAACCATCTCGACCAGCTCATCGTCGGAGAGCTCCGGGACGCGCTCACTCAGGGCTGCCAGCATGGCATCACCCAGGGCGATCGCCGCGGTGTTGAACCGTCGTAGGGTCGCGGCATCGCACTCCGGGCCTTCCCGGACTGTGCCGTTCATCGCTGCCTCGGCCTTTGTCAGGTAGCGGCGGATCGCCGGGAGGTCGAGGGGTTCTCCCGAGCTGATGTCTTCGAGGAGGAAAATGCCATCCAACTGGAGATCTTGCCAGTCGACCGCTCTCTGCCGGTCCACACCGAGGCGGTTGGCCACAAAGTTGCCGCTGAGGTCGTAACCGTTAAACGGGATGGTCCAGGTTCCCGAGATCGCGCCGCACAGAGGGCTCTGAGCCCGGATGGAACCGACCCCCGGGTTGGGGATCTCGTCGGCGCCGAGTGTGATCTCCAGACCGGTTTGAGACTCGCGGGCGGTGACCGATTCGAGTTCGAGGTCCAGGACAAGACTGCTGCCGTGAGCCAGACCAAGCGCGGTGGCTGAAGCGGGTTGGCCGCCTTCGGGCAATGCGACAGCTTCGAGAGACCAGACGCCTTCGGTTGAATCGCCGTCGGAGGTGAACTGGAAAGCACCGGCGCTGCGGTAGAACACCGACACACCGCCGAGTTCGGCGCTTCCCACATAGTTCATGGTGCCAACCCACTCGCCGGGGCCGAAGCCGAGCTCGACAGTGCCGGCTGCCGACGGTGTGGAGATGGCGCTCAGTGAGCCACAGGCCACCAGCGCGGCAGCGAGAAGTCGGCGGTAGGGCCGTCGGGGAGGTGATGTCGTGGATGGAGAAGGGATCATGGTCGGAACTCACTCGACAGTGCAGGTCGGCCGGACAGGTCAACCGTGGTGCTCCACTCGGCAGACCGTGAACAGAGCTGATCTTCCCCGAGTCACCAAACCGTGAGGTTCTTGGGATCGAGTTGACGGCTTGGGAACCTAGTATGGCGAGTGACCGGTGTCACAGCAACACGTCCATGGTTGTTGTTGCCGGAGGTCACGGTGGCGTCGGTCCACCACCTCATCGTGTAGGCAGCCAACCGGACGGTTCGCACCGCATCGGTGGCGAGGGGATCGGTGCTGCGAATCGCTGTCAGCTCGTCGAGCGCTTGGCCTAGATCGCCAGACATCGAGATCATGCCGCCACCTGCCGGATGAGATCGTCGGCCCGCAGCCTCAACTCGGCTGACGCGGTGTGGAGTTGATGGACCGTGCGAGCCAAGAGGCGAGACCACACCTCATCACGCCCCGACAGCTGGGGGTCCCCGGTCAACTCGGGCAGGATCGACTCCACGATCGCATCGATCTGGTCAGCCAGTTGATGAAGATGGTCCGCTCGACAGGTTGGGGTGTCCATACCCTCCGGTGGGCCCCATACCGGCTCGCCCGGCCCGGGCAGGTCTACCCCGACCAGCACTGGTTAGGGAGTGGATCAAAGCTGGTGGGTACGAGACGCCACCGTCGCTGCTTCTTCGCGGTCGTGGGTCACCCACACCGAAGTGATCGATGCAGCATCGAGAATCTCGGCCACCTCGACCATCAGCCGGTCGTGAAGATCACGATCCAGCCCGGTCAAGGGTTCATCGAGCAAGAGCACCCGGGGCGCCGGCGCCAGTGACCGTGCCAATGCCACCCGCTTGGTCTCTCCGCCCGACAAGCGGTCGATCGACCGATCACCAAACCCTGACAACCCCACCAGGTCCAGCATCTCGGCCACCCGTTCCCGTCGCTGGGCTGCCGGCATCTTGGCCATCTTGAGTCCGAATCCCACATTGGCGGCCACATCCAGGTGGGGGAAGAGCTGATCAGACTGGAACACCATCCCCACCGAGCGCTTATGGGTGGCCAGCGAGGTCACATCGGTGCCATCGATGACCACTCGGCCATGATCGGGCACGATCAGACCAGCGATCACCCGCAAGAGCGTGCTCTTGCCCGACCCCGACGGACCAAGGAGCGCCACCGTCTCGCCATCGTTCACCGTCAGCGATACCCGATCCAACACGGTGCGGTCGCCAAAGGCCACCGTGATCTCAGCGACGTTCAGCATGATGTCCTCCTCGATCGACGATCATCACGATCACGATGGTGGCCACCGCCAGGATCGTCGATAACGCAAACGCTTGAGCTTGAAACAGGCGGCCGGTGCGTCCAACCAGACGCTCGATAGCGATCGGCAAGGTCTCGCCTCCCGACCGGCTGAGAAAACTGGTGGCCCCAAACTCACCCAGCGAGATCGCTGCTGCCAACCCGGCTCCAGTCGCTACCGGGCGACGCAAGGCTGGCAGGATCGCCGTGGCCCACGCCCGCAGGGGAGAGGCCCCCAAACACAGGGCATGGCCAACCGGCACCAACCACCACTCAGCCCGCCAATCAAATGGCGGCGTATCAAAGGTGATCAGCATCCCAAACCCGATCGTCACCGCTGAGGTGCCCAAGGGCAGCATGAGTCCGGTATCGAGCAATTTGCCGCCCCGCTGCAAGACCGAGATCGCCACCACCGCCAACCCGCCAAGCACGGTGGCAAACAGGGTCGCCCACACCGCGGTGGTCGCCGAATTGGTCAGGGCAGCAATCGGGTCGATCCCGATCCGCAACCCCGGACGGATCTCGTTATTGCCGATCGCCCGCCATCCGGCCAATCCATAGCTATCGCCCTGCCACAACGAGCGCTCGACCAAGGCCACCAGAGGTGTACCCACGATCACCACCGCACACCCCGCCGCCGCAGCCACGGCGAAGCGTTGCCGGCCCCGAGGGCGCACCCGGCGTGCTGGATCAGAGAGCTGAACAATCTGGCTATAGCGGCGCTGAGCCACTGTCGACCAGCCAACCAATCCAGCCAAGATCGCCAGCTGGAGCACGGTCAGCACCGAGGCACCACCCAGATCACCCAGCTGGGTGGCTCGTCGCCACACCTCAACTTCCAAGGTCGCTTGGCCGGTGGCGCCGAGCACCCGGATCACCCCAAACGAGGTGAAGGTAAACAGAAACACGATCGCTCCGGCAGCCACCACAGCGGGGCGCAATAAGGGAAAGGTCACCCGCCGCCAGGTCTGCCATCCGCTGGCTCCCAGGGTGGCGGCAGCATGTTCCAAATCCGCTGGCAGACGCTCCCACACCGCCCCGACCGTGCGCACGACCACCGCCAGATTGAAGACCACATGGGCACCCAAAATGGCCCAAATACTGCGATCCAACGAGTCGGGCAAGAGGGCCACAAAGGCGGCACCAACCACCACCGTGGGCAACACAAACACCGCTGTCAGGGTGCCAGTGATCGTGCGGCGTCCCGGAAACTCAAACCGCGACACCGCCCATGTCGGGATCAGACCCACCACCAAGGTCAGCGCCGTTGAGGCCACCGCCTGGGCAGCGGTAAACCCCACCACCCGCCAGGTCGATGACCGCCCCAAGGTGGCCCCCAGGGCACCCTCGCCCAACCCCCGCCACAAGAGTGTGGCCAGGGGCCACCGGCAATCGCCGATGGGGAGCGGTTAGCCGGTGACGATCCCGGTCCACTCGTCGATCCACTTCGACCGATTGGCCTCGATCTCAGCCGGATCAAGGGTGAGCGGCGAAGTCGGGATCACCGCATAGTCGATGAACTCGGCTCCCAACTCCACCTGAGGGTTGACCGGGAACACAAAGAGGTTCAACGCGATCTCGCGCTGGAACCGTTCCGAAATCAAGAAATCAACCAGGGCCTGGGCAGCCTCGGGATGCTCCGTTCCGGCCAGCACACCGGCAAACTCCACCTGGCGGAAACAGGTCGCCTCAACCACACCGGTGGGAGCAGCATCCATCGGCTCAGCAGCATAGAGCACCTCAAAAGGTGGGCTGGAGCCATAGCTCACCACCATCGCCCGGTCGCCACCAGCCCACGAAAACTGTTCGTAGTAGGCCTGGGTCCAGCCATCGGCAACAGCCACACCATGCTTGGTCAACTGACTCCAGAAGTCCTGCCAGCCATCGGCACCAAACTCGGCAATTGTGGCCAACACGAAGGCCAAGCCCGGCGATGAGGTAGCCGGGTTCTCCACCACCAGCTGGCTGGCGTACTCGGCCCGAGCCAGGTCGGCCAACGAGGCTGGGGGCTCCAAGCCCAACTCAGCCATCTTGGCGATGTCGTAATTCACGCACACATCACCAAAATCGACCGGTGTCGCCTCGCCATTGGGCACCAGGGCGGTCAAGGCGTCAGGTAGGGCATCCACACCATCAGCCACATAGGGCTCAAACACGCCAGCATCAAGGGCCCGAGACAAGAAGGTGTTATCAACACCCCACAAGACATCACCCTCGGGATTGCCAGCGGTGAGCGTGGCCTTCGACAACATGGTGCCGGTGTCGCCCGAGGTCAAGAGCTCCACCTCGATCCCGGTCTCGGCGGTGAACTCGTCGAGCGCCACCCAGATCGGATTGCGCTCATCGCCCTCGCCTTCATCAACGGGGAACGAGTCGTAGGCAACCAGGGTGACCGTCTGACCTGCCACGTCGCTTTGGGGCGCAGGCACCGTGCCCTCGTCCGAGGGCGGTACCTCCTCAGCTGGAGCGCTGGTCTCAGTAGATGTCTTGGCGGTGTCATCGTCTGGCGCTGTGGTCGGGCCGCTCTCGGTGGCATCGCCGCCACAGGCAGCAAGGATGAGTGTGCCGACGGTCAAGATCGTCGGAACAAGGCGGGATCGTGTTGTCATGGGTTGTCTCCCGGGGTGATGATGACGGTCAACACGCCATCGGCGACGCTGATGTCAAGGGTGGGTTCGGTGGACAGATTGCTGACCCCGCCACCGATCAGGGGTTCGAGGGTGGCATCGGCAAGGGGCCAACGAGTTCCAGTCATGCCAACCCCGCGACAGGGCCCGTGAAGGGCCAGCAACGACAGGGTCGTCCCGACTGGGAGATCGAGTTGGGTGTGAGCTGGACCGTGGAGGACAACACCTCGTTGGTGAGCCCATCGCAGCTCAAGATGAGGAATTGCACTCAGCGACCGATGGCCCAGCGAACCGATCGCTGCCATCGCATGGTCGATCCGATCGCCTCCGCCCGACACCAAGATGATGCGCTCCGGCTCGCGGCGAGCAGCCCATGCCACCGCCAGCTCGGTATCGGTGTGGTTCTTGTCGGTGTGATGGCGTTCGATCACGGTGTGGTCGGTGGCCCAGGTCAAGCCATCAGGTGAGATCGAATCCATATCGCCGATCACCACATCGGGCTCAAGGCCTGCGGCGCGGGCCAGGTCAGCTCCGCTGTCGGCAGCGACCACCATGGCATCGACGGGCAGATCGGCGACCGCCTCAGGCGCGATCGGATCAGCTCCAATCACCACGATCACCGTTTCGCTCATGCTTCCTCCGCCGGCATTACCCGGATCAGGTTCGCGGGTCGGTGGTGGCGACCACCCTCTCAGCCCGCCGTTCCAGCGAACTCCCCATCGGTGCTGTCACCCTAGCGCATCGCCGCTGTGCCCGGCAGCGACCTGCCCGTCACGGGCGTCGATCAGAGACCAAACCGGTTGCTGAGCGCCTGTTCCGGCGCCGCGAGATCGGTCCGGTGATCGGCATCAAGCCGGCTCAGATAGGTCACCGACACACAGCCCTCATTGACCGTGCCACCATCGGTGTCGGGCGGCAAGGGCAGCTTCTCGCCCCAGTCGATCTGCACCCCATAGCAACCTTCGTGGTCAGCCTTGTCGACCAGGTGGGCTTTGGTGAGCGCCCACGGTGGCAGGTCGCCAACCTCGGTGCGACGCCATCCAACGATCTCCTCAGGATCAAGGTTGGGCACATTCAGATTGACCACCACCGGATCGGTGGGCATCTCCTTAACCAGGGCACCCACGAAGGCATCGGCAGCGACCACGGCAGCATCCCAACGCTGATTGCGCAATACATCGCTCCACACCTGGCCATCAATGCCAGCCCAACCATCGGTGGCTTGGCTGACCGCCACCCCTGACCAGCCAGCATTGCGAGCTGCCAAGCAAGCTCCGACCGTGCCCGAATAATAGACCGAGCGGCCCACATTGGCTCCCGGGTTGATCCCCGACACCACCAGATCGAAGGGCTCATCGAAGAGCCCCAAGCTGGCATAGAGCACACATAGCGCCGGTGGACCATTGACGGTCCACACCTCATCGATCCCCTCGATGGTGGCTCGGGTGATATGGGGTTCAAAATCCCAAATCGCTCCAATCGCCGAGCTGGCACCAGAAAACTCTCGGTCGGGAGCGACCACGACGACCTCGCCGTGGGGACGCATCGCCTGGGCCAACCGGTGCAGCCCAACCGAGTTGATCCCGTCATCATTGGTCACAAGAATGCGCACCCTCTTTACCTATCACTTGGCGACCTCGATCGGGACAACAGACACCGATTCGAGTTCACCCCGGCTGCTTCGTTCGGCCACCCTCCCAGAACCGGGAGTGGAGCCGATAGCGTCCAACCAATGACGGACGGCACGATCATCACCATCACCGATGAGGCCTTGTCCCGCCTTCTCGAACTCCGAGCCAGCGAAGCCGACGCTGACACCCTCGGTTTGCGTCTCGCTATCGCGTCGGCGCCTGGCGAGAGTTTTCAATATGACCTCAGCTTTGAAGAGTTCTTGACCGCTGGCTTCACCGATGAAATCCGCACCCATCGCGGAGATGCCGGGTCGATCAAGGTGATCATCCCCGCCGAGAGCGTGGACGCGCTCACCGGAGCCACCCTTGATCACACCGAGTCGCAAGGCTTGGTCATCCGCAATCCCAATCGTCCCGAAACACCCACTGCTGAGGGACTGATCGGTGATGATGAGCTCTCCTCCAAGATCGAGGCCCTGGTGGCTTCCGAAGTCAACCCAGCACTGGCCGCTCACGGTGGCTTTGTCACCTTTGTGGGCCACGACGGTGGCGGCACGGTCTATATGACGATGGGCGGGGGATGCCACGGCTGTTCGATGAGCAAATTGACCATGCTCGATGGGGTGCAAACCATGCTGCAAGGGGCATTCCCCGAGGTGATCGAGGTCAAGGACCTCACCGATCACACCACTGGTGCCAACCCCTACTACGCCTGATCGCCTCCCACGGCTTACGCCGACATCAGGACAAGCCGGCCGCCAGCCTCGGTCACGATCAAGGACACCGCCGCCAGGTCGTAGGGGGCGACCCCAATCGAGTCGATCGCCACATCCAGCGCGCCTTCGGCGACCAAGCAGTGCTGCCAAAAGTCTCCAAAACTGCGGCTTCGTCGGGCCTCGTAGGCCAAGTCGGTGAGTGCCGCCGTTGAGCCCCGTTCGCGCCATCCTTCGTTCATGGTGATATTGACTTGGGCATCGGGGATCGAATCGATGTCGGACACCTGACAGCGGCGACCATCAGCAAACGAACCCTCGCCCGCCGATGCCCACCACCGGCGCGCTAAGGCTGGAGCCGACACCACCCCAACGGTGACCCCACGATCACGATGGGTGAGGGCGATCAGCGAGCCCCACACCGGGATACCCCGCACAAATCCCGAGGTGCCATCGATCGGGTCGACGATCCATCGCCATGGCGAGGTGGCGTTGCCCCGCAGCCCATGCTCTTCGCCGAAGAACCCATGGGTGGCCCGCTCAGCGGTGATCAGATCGCCGATCGCGGTTTCGGTCTGCCGGTCGATCTCGGTGACTTCACTGC
>PDSL01000011.1 GCA_002748455.1 Ilumatobacter coccineus | reverse complement strand
CGGGGTCACCCGTATCGAGGGGGATGTGATCGGTGATGGGTCACGCTACGACGACGAATTCTCGGTGCCATCGTGGGAGAACGTGTCGGAGTACAACGCGGCACACTATGACGCCTTGATGGTCGACGATGGCCAGTTTGGTCCGGGGACCTATGGGATCGTTCCCAGCCGGTCGGCTGCTCGCTCCTTCCTCAATCTCTTGACCGATCAGGGGATCGAGGTCGATGGCTCCAGCGGCAACGCCACTGCACCCGCAGGGCTGGCGACCCTGGCCGAGGTCGACTCCGCTCCCTTGAGCGAGGTGGTCAACGATCTCTTGCTCACCAGCGACAATATGACCGCCGAGTTGGTCCTCAAAGAGATCGGTTATGTCACCGCCGGTGAAGGCACTCGCCAAGCAGGCATCGAGACGGTGAGCGACCAGTTAGAGCAATGGGGTGTCGACCTCAGTGATCTCGTGATCGAAGATGGCTCTGGTTTGAGCCGAGAGAACCGGATCACCTGTGAGGCCCTGGTGACCGTGCTGGGGGCATCCCCGGTGCCGCTCGGTCCCTTCATGCCAGTGGCCAATCAGTCAGGAACCCTCACCCGGGAATTTGTCGACAGTCCGGTGGCCGGTCGGCTCCAGGCCAAGACCGGAACGCTCAACGAGGTCAAAGCCCTCAGCGGTGTGGTCGATGATGCCCGGTTCTCGCTCTTGCTCAATGGGGAAGGAGCCAACACCGCTGAGGTCTACCGACCGGTGTGGGACGCGGTGGCGATCGCTGCCGATGAGTGGTCGTTCGAGGTGGCCATCGATCCAGAGGGTCTGGGGCCACGTCCAACCGAGGACCGGTGATCCTGTCGGAGGCGATACTCGGTGCGGGTTTGCCCCACCGTTGAGATCTCATTCCGATTGACAGCTCTACGTGCCAGAACGGCGCTAAAGGTGGTAGACACTGGAGTATGTCCATCGATACTCCTCAAGCCTCGGGCAACGACGAACACGCGTCGGTGAGCGATGTTGTTGATTTTGTCAAGGCATATGCCGAACAAGAAACCGTTGGTCCGCTCAAGAGCGCCGGGCGGTGGATTGCCTATGGCTCAGCGGGAGCGATCGTGCTCGGATTGGGGCTCCTCCTCATCATTGTGGGCCTGCTCCGTCTCATCCAGGTCGAGTGGACCACGGTGGCCGATCCGACCGGCAAGCTGAGCTGGCTGCCCTACCTCATCGTCTTGGTGGTGTGTGTGATCGTGATCAAGGTTGCCCTCGGCCAGATTCCCAAGAAGTTCCTCAACAAGGAAGATAAGTGATGACAGACACTGACAAGATCACTGCCGACGATGTGCGTGAAAAGATGCAGTCGTTCCAAGACGGTCTGCAGGCCCAGGTCGATGAGAAGAAGAGTGTGCTGGCGACCGCCGGTGGTGTGGTCCTGATCGTGGTGGTGTTGGTCGCCTTCCTGCTGGGCAAGCGCAGCGGCAAGAAAAAGACCACCCTGGTCGAGATCAAGCGCGTCTGATCGGATGGCAGGACTGTGATCTCTTCGCTGCGTCCCTCAGCGATCATTCGCCGTCGCGCTGGTGAGAACGGTCTATTAGGTCCATCGACCTTTTGGAGCCTGGTCACGGTTGGGCTGTGGGTCCATCGCTTCTTGTCCAAGAAGGGAAAGGGAGTTCCAGAGGTCGTCGATGTCTCCAAGCTGGGGGCGGGACGCAATCTCGAGATCACGACCATTTCGCCGATGACTCGACGTCGTCGCCGCGCCCTCGCCAAGGAAGGCATTCGGGTGCCATCATTGAACGAGCATCGGGTGCTGGCCCAGATCTGGGCTGACCGGAAGGTTGCTCAGCGCTAGTGCAGGTCCGTCTTCGCCAGCCCACCCGGGAGATCACCGTTGACGGGATCTCATCGGTCAATCGGCTACTCGATCATTTGGACCTCAATCGAGAAGCTTTCTTGGTGATCCGCAACGGTGCCCTCGTTCCTGGCGATGCTGCCCTGTCCGACGACGACACCATAGAGATCCGTCCGGTGATCTCTGGCGGGTGAGCCTCAGCACGGACGCTCTGGTAGCGATCAGAAAGCGAGGGTGAGATGGCGGGATCAAAATGTCGGTCATGTGGCCAGCCGGCGGTGATCGATCTACCGCGGCACAATGCCAACTTCTGTGCTGATCACCTCATCCAGCTCTGTGAGCGCCAGGTGGCCAAGGCGATCAAGGATCACGACATGATCGACCCCAACGATCGAGTCTTGGTGGCCGTGAGCGGGGGCAAGGACTCGCTGGCGGTCTGGGATCTCTTGGTCGAACTCGGCTATCAGGCGGATGGGCTCTATATCGGGCTCGGTATCGGGGAGTACAGCGACCAGAGCGCTGCCTATGCCCAACGCTTCGCCGATGAGCGAGGCTTGACCCTGACCACGATAGATCTGCGCGCCGACTATGGCTATGACGTGCCCACCGCGGCCAAGGTGACCCGGCGAGTGCCCTGTTCGGCCTGCGGCCTGTCCAAGCGCCATCTGTTCGATCGGGCCGCCCGTGAGGGTGGCTACGACGTGGTGGTCACCGGCCACAACCTCGATGATGAAGCCGCGGTCTTGTTCGGCAACACCTTGCGCTGGAACATCGACTATCTCGCCCGTCAATTGCCGGTTTTGCCAGCCCGTCACGGGTTCCCCAAAAAGGTCAAGCCCTTGATCCGGCTGAGCGAACGAGAGATGGCGGCGTGGTGCATCGTGCGCGGCATCGACTATCAGGTTGAGGAGTGTCCCATGGCGGTGGGGAACAGCCATCTGGCCTACAAGGATGCGCTCAACCAGATCGAAGCTGAGTCACCAGGGACGAAGGCCGCGTTCTATCTGGAGTTTGTGGCCAAGATGTCGCCCCTCTTGGCTGGGCATAGCGAGGCTGATCGGGGATCGCTCAAGAGGTGCGAGCGGTGTGGGTCGCCCACCACCGCCGAGGTGTGCGCATATTGCCGCTTGTTGGAACGGACCGACGGGGCCGACCGGGTTCCGATCGAGCAGGTGCTCTCCAAACGAGCCCGCGCTGCCTATCTTGCTAGTCAGAACGGAGGCCGATCATGAAACCCTTACAACCCGGCGAACGAGTCATGTTGCTCGATTCCAAGAAGCGTCGCTATCTCCTGACCCTGGCCGAAGGGGCCGAGTTCCACACCCATGCGGGCTTTGTGCCCCACGACTCGATTATCGGTGGATCGGAAGGGATGATCGCCCTCAGCACCAAGGGAGCCGAGTACACCGTCTTGCGGCCGACCCTTGAGGACTATGTGCTTGAAATGCCCCGAGGTGCTCAGGTCATCTATCCCAAGGATCTGGCGCCGATCTGTCTGCTGGCCGATATCGGGCCAGGGATGAGAGTGTTCGAAACCGGAGTTGGTTCCGGGGCATTGTCGACCACGATGCTGCGGTGGGGAGCCGAGATCGTCGGGTACGAGTTGCGCGAAGACTTCGCCAATCGAGCTCGACACAATGTGGCCGAATTCTTGGGAGACGACGCGCTCGATCACTACGACGTGCACCTGGCCGACAGCTATGAGGGGATCGATCCCGCTCATGGGCCCTTTGATCGGGCAGTGCTCGATCTGCCCGAACCCTGGCGGGTGATTCCCCACCTTGAACAGGTGCTGGAGCCCGGGGGAGTCTGTGTGGCCTATACGCCGTCGATCGTTCAGGCCACCCAGGTACGTGAAGCCTTGACCGGTCGATGGATCGATGCTCGCACTATCGAGGTCTTGCATCGCGGTTGGCATATCCACCAGGCCGCGGTTCGGCCTGATCACCGCATGGTGGCTCACACCGCGTTCTTGACTGTGGCGCGCTTTCTTGGATCAGGCCAGAAAGCGATGAGGGTTGATCCCAAGGTGGAACGCCTCCGCCGATAGTGCCAGGCAGCCACCGTCGCGGGCTGCAGCGATCCCTGACAATCCTGTAGTCGTGGAGTGTCGCGACCGGTCTTGCCTGGATCGATGGCTAGCGCCGTAGGCCAGTTGAGGACTTCTGGGGTCTGATGGCGGCTTGTCGCTTCATCGTCATCCACATTGAGGAATGCCATTTGCCTTACGTGGTACTGCGTGTTGCGCATACCTAACACCCCGGGCGCGAAACAGACCAGCTCGTGACGAGCTGGTCTGATGTTCAGAGGTGACGGTGTTACGAGATCAGGCCTCGATGAAGATGCACTCGCCAGGGCATTCTTCGGCTGCTTCGATCACTGCTTCAGTTTGGTCATCTTCGAACTCAGCCATGCCGTCAGCGCCTTCGGAGTTGCCTTCAGACTCGGCAAAGATCTTGTCGCCCTCCTTGACGTAGGCCAGGCCATCGTCAAGCAGAACGAAAACGTCGGGTGCAATCTCTTCGCACAGGCCGTCGCCGGTGCAGAGATCTTGGTCGATCCAGACCTTCATGTGATGATTGCTCCTCTAAGAGGGGGTCGTGTACAACGGCAGTCTATCTTGATCGGCCTCAGGAACAGAGAATTCGCTGGATAGAGCGCATTTCTTGGACTAGAGGGCCGCCCGGTGGCGAGCTCAGGGATCGACGCGTTCAAGGCCCAGATCGGTGAACGAGCGGGGATCCTCAAGGGGTTCGATATGGGTCACGACATGGAGGTGGGGGACTGCGGCCCTGAGCTCAGCTTCGATCGCCTCAACCTGGTTGTGGGCTGAGGTAATCGTTCGGCTGCCCGGCACCAAGACGTGGAACGACATGAATGCTCGCTGTCCCGCTTGGCGGGTCATGACCGCGTGGAACTCCAAGGCAGCTGAGCGGTGGCGGTCGAGGATCGCGTGCAGTCGATCAAGATCATCGTTGGGAATACGGGCATCGAGCAAACCGTAGACCGAGCGCTTCATCAAGAACAGGCCCGATACCACGATATGGATTGCCACCAAGATGGCGACGATCGGATCGAGCCGGGTCCAGCCGGTCACCGCCACCAGGATGACTCCCACGCCAACCCCGACAGAACTCCACACATCGGTCATCAAGTGTTTGCCGTCGGCTTCGAGCGCGATCGATCGATATCGACGCCCCGCCCGAGTCAAGGCAACAGCCACCCCAAGATTGATGGCCCCAGCGACCAGGGAGATCACCACACCGATCCCAGCTCGCTCGATCTCGGTCGGTGAGATGAGCCGGGGCACAGCGGTGATCAGGATGGCGATTGCCGCGACCACGATCATGGTGCCTTCGATCCCGGCGGAGAGGTACTCAGCTTTGGCCTTGCCATAGGCAAAATTGTCATTGGGATCGCCATCGGCGGCTCGCAGAGCGACCAGGGCAAGAACGGCGGCGAGTAGGTTGACTCCCGATTCGAGAGCATCGGACAGGAGGGAGACCGAACCGGTCATCCAAGAAGCGACCACCTTCATCGCCATGGTGGTCACCGCGGCAGCGATCGCCAGCCAAGCGTATTTCGCCAGGGATCGGTGGTACATCGTTGTCTACCGTAGCGGCGCGGCAACCAGGGAGCGGATTCGCCTCGGCCGAGCCTGGGCGGGTGCCCTAGCGTTGGAACATGTTCCAATGGTCTGACGAACACCAGATGATCCGGGCAGCCATGAAGGACTTCATCGCTGCGGAGGTGGTTCCCCGGCGTGACCAGCTCGAGCGTGGCGACCTCTCGCCCTATGAGGTGTTGCGCAAGCTCTACGCCACCTTCGGTGTTGGCGACCAAGCTGAAGCAGCCTTTTGGCAGCGCCTCGAACACGACAAGAAGGTCGCTGCCGGTGAGGCCGCCCCTCTTGCGCACGCTGAGGGCGGGGATGCTGGCTACACCTTGATCCCCACCATCGAGCTCTGCCGTCAGTCGCCCGGTCTGGTCACCGCGCTCATGGTGTCGGTCGGCCTGACCGCCGAAGCGATCAATGCCAAGGGCACCATCGCCCAGCGCGAACGCTGGGTGCCGGACTTGGTGACCCTGCGCAAGATCGGGGCGTGGGCGATCACCGAACCCAATTCGGGTTCAGATGCGTTCGGTTCGATGTTGGCTACCGCTCGACGCGATGGCGATGAATATGTGCTCAATGGCAACAAAACCTTTATTACCAACGGCCCGTATGCCGACCTGATCGTCTTCATCTGCAAGCTCGATGAAGGCAATGACCCCAAGGATCGCAAGGTGGTCAGTTTTGTGGTTGATTCAGGCACCGTTGGGCTCACCCAAACCGCTCCCTTGCGCAAGATGGGGATGCACTCATCCCCAACCGGCGAACTCTTCTTCGACGATGTTCGCGTTGGCAAGGACCGTCTGATCGGAGAAACCGAAACCCCAGCTGGCGGTGGACGGTCGGGAGCCAAGGCAACCTTCCAACAAGAGCGCTCCGGGGTCGCGGCCATGGCGCTCGGGATTGTGGAAGAGTGTCTGGAGCGCTCGGTGCAATACGCCGCTGAGCGAGTTCAGTTCGGGCAGCCGATCGGAGAGTTTCAGCTCATCCAGCACAAGCTGGCCAAGATGGAAGTCGCTCGGATGAATATCCAGAATCTGGTGTGGCGTTCGATCGAGATGGCCGCTGCCGGGGTGTCGATGAGCTTTGCCGAAGCCTCAGCGATGAAGCTCTATTCAGCCCAACAAGCCACCGATTGTGCCCTTGAGGCGGTTCAGCTTCATGGAGGCAATGGCTATATGGCCGAATACCACGTTGAACAGTTGGCTCGCGATGCCAAGGTGCTCCAGATCTATGCCGGCACCGACGAGATCCAGACCCGAGCGATCGCTCGCTCACTCCTGGCCAAGGCTTCAGGGCAGCCGGATTGAGTGAGCCCGGTATCCTCAGCCCCACACCGAGACGCGATGCCCCGTGTGAAA
>PDSL01000106.1 GCA_002748455.1 Ilumatobacter coccineus | reverse complement strand
TTCACCTCGGGTTGGGGGCCGTGACGGTCCATTACACACCCCCAACCCGAGTGACTCCCCCACCCCTGTTGAATAAAGGACCCCTAACAACTAGAATCAGCATTGCCATTCGCTCAGCTCAAGCTGAGCGTTTGTTGGTTTTCCAACCCCATCGAGAAAGGCACCTGTGAACATCCGTACTTCTGTTTCAACACGCCGCCGTCGCGGTCTCGCAGTTCTGGCAGCGATCAGCCTGGTCGCCGCCTCATGTGGCGGCAGCAGCGACGACACCTCATCAACGACCGATACCACCGACGCTGACGCCTCAACAACCGAGGCACCGAGCACCGAGACACCAAGCACCGCGGAGACTTCAGCCTTTCCGGTCACCCTCGACCACAAATACGGTTCGACCACGATCGAGTCCGAGCCCCAGCGAATCGTCTCGATCGGGTTTGGGGAACACGACAACCTCTTAGCTCTTGGCGTCGTGCCGATCGGAGTTCGCGACTGGTATGGCGACCAGCCGTTCGCGACCTGGCCGTGGGCCCAAGATGAACTCGGTGATGCCGAGCCCACGGTCATTCCGTCGACTGAGCTCAATTTCGAAATGATCGCCGGGCTCAACCCGGATCTCATCATCGGTGTCCAATCAGGCATGACCGATGAGGACTACGAGATCCTGTCGAAAATCGCTCCAACCATCGCTCAGCCTGGCGAATACCCCGACTACGGAACACCCTGGCGCGATCGACTCAAGATCCATGCTGCCGCGGTCGGCAAGACAGCACTTGCCGATGAGATCATCAAAGACATCGAGGCCAAATACGCCGACATACGGCAGGACCATCCCGAGTTCGCCGGAGCGACGGTATCGGTGGCGTTCTCCTACCAGGACGCACCAGGGGCGTATGCCTCCCATGACATTCGCAGCAATATGCTGGCCGAACTGGGATTCGTGGTTCCGCCAGAGTTTGATGAGTTGGCCGGGGACTCGTTCTACTTCTCATTGAGCCAAGAAGAGCTTCCGACGATCGACACCGATGTGATCGTCTGGCTCATGACCGATGATTCGAGCTACGCCACCGTGGCATCCTTGCCACTGCGACCCCAACTCAAGGCCTACGCCGAAGGGCGTGAGATCGCTGCTGAGCCCGTCCTGAGTTCGGCATTCTCGCATGCCAACCCACTCAGCATTGACTACGTCCTCGACAAGCTGGTGCCTGAACTCGCATTGGCTGTCGACGGCGATCCGAGCACCGCGGTACCATCAGCCCAATTGCTGGCTCCGACTGAGGCTGGCGACGACGCTGCTCCGGCGACGACGGTGGCTGAGACGGTGGCCACCGAGTTTGATGCTGATCAGCAGATGGCTGCCGATGCCTGGGC
>PDSL01000010.1 GCA_002748455.1 Ilumatobacter coccineus | reverse complement strand
GCGGCGAGATAGGGGACTGCGTCCACAGCGGTGATGCCTCCTGAGACAATCGATCTTCGTCACCCCAAAGGTGGGGTGGCTACATCATGGTCGTAGTTGGTGGTGATTCTCAACCCGAACCCCGTATTCGCGCTGTGCCGTACGACCGACTCTGGGGGCGCGATCCGGGCAGTTTTGTCGGGCAGAAACGACACAGACTACCGTCATTCACATGGCACAAACCCTTCGACGTGGACCGGTCACGGGAACAGCCATCAAGCAAAAAAAGCGCAAGCCGTTCTTGCTTGATCTGTACTCCACCGCAGTCGGCAAGAAATTTGTTATGGCAATCACCGGCCTGCTCGGTGTGGGCTTCATTGTCAGCCACATGGTTGGCAACCTGAAGTTCTATATCGGCACGGTCATGGAGAACGGCAAGGAGGTGTACGACGTTGACGTCTACGGCGCCTTCCTTCGCAAGATGTTGGTGCCGATCGTTCCTGAGCAAGGCGTGATCTGGCTCCTCAGGCTTGGTCTCATTGCCCTCGTCCTGATCCATATTCACGCCGCCTATACCTTGACGGTGCTCAACCACAAGGCTCGGCCGGTCAAGTACCAGTCACGCCGGGACTATCAGGCCGCCAACTTCGCGAGCCGTTCGATGCGCTGGACGGGCGTGATCGTCTTGCTCTTCATCATCTGGCACCTGATGGACCTCACCTGGGGCTGGGTCCATCCCGATTTCGTCCATGGAGCGGTGCACCACAATATTGTGGCCAGCTTCGAGCGGCCGGCTGTCGTGGCGATCTATGTGATCGCCAACCTGGCCCTTGGCACCCACCTCTTCCATGGTGTGTGGAGCCTCTTCCAGTCACTGGGATGGAACAATCCCAAGTTCAACGCGTGGCGTCGCGGGATCGCCACCGCCATTGCGGCGGTGGTCGTGGTCGCCAACGTGTCCTTCCCGATCTCGGTGGTGACCGGGCTCGTCGACCATGACGATGCCTACAACCTCGCCCACGAGACCGCAGAGATGGAGACCGGATCATGAGTATCGTCCTCGACCCTAAGATTCCTGAAGGTCCCCTCGAAGAGAAGTGGGACAACTTCATCGCCCACCAGAAGCTGGTCAACCCGGCGAACAAGCGGAAGTTCAAGATCCTGGTTGTCGGCAGCGGCCTGGCTGGTGCCTCGGCATCGGCCACCCTCGCCGAACTCGGCTATCAGGTGGATCTCTTCACCTTCCACGACACCCCCCGGCGAGCCCACTCGATCGCTGCCCAGGGCGGTATCAATGCGGCCAAGAATTATCCCGGCGACGGCGACAGCGTGTTCCGCCTGTTCTACGACACCATCAAGGGTGGCGACTTCCGGTCTCGTGAGGCCAACGTCTACCGCCTCGCCCAGGTGTCGGTGAACATCATCGACCAGATGGTGGCTCAAGGCGTGCCCTTCGCCCGCGAGTATGGCGGCCTGTTGGCCAACCGATCCTTCGGTGGCGCCCAGGTGTCACGTACCTTCTACGCTCGGGGTCAGACCGGCCAGCAGCTCCTGCTGGGGGCCTATTCCCAGCTCGCCCGTCAGATCGGACTCGGCGGCGTCACCTTGCGCAACCGGATCGAGATCGTCGACATCGTCGTCATCGACGGTCGGGCAGCCGGCATCGTCACCCGTGACCTGCTGACCGGCGAGATCGCCTCTCACTCCGGTCACGCGGTCGTCCTCGCGACCGGCGGATATGGCAATGCCTTCTTCTTGTCCACCAACGCGATGGCTTCCAATGGGTCGGCTGCTTGGCGAGCCCACCGCAAGGGTGCAGCTTTCGCCAATCCGAGCTATACCCAGATCCACCCCACCTGCATCCCGCAGGCCGACGATTTCCAGTCGAAGCTGACCCTGATGTCAGAGTCGCTGCGTAACGATGGTCGGGTATGGGTTCCTAAGGATCCCAACGAAACCCGGGTGGCAGCGGATATCCCCGAAGATGAGCGGGACTACTACCTCGAGCGGATCTATCCCAGCTTCGGTAACCTCGCCCCGCGCGATATCGCCAGCCGGGCGGCCAAACGAGCTGTCGATTCTGGCTGCGGTGTGGGGCCGCTCAAGAACGGCGTCTATCTCGACTTCGCCGATGCGATCAATCGTCTCGGCGCCCAGGTCGTCAAGGAGCGCTACGGCAACCTCTTTGAGATGTATGAGCGGATCACCGGCGAAAGCCCCTACGAGGTGCCGATGCGCATCTATCCAGCGTCGCACTACACCATGGGTGGTCTGTGGGTCGACTATGAGTTGATGACCACGATCCCCGGTTTGTATGCCGCTGGTGAGGCCAACTTCTCCGACCACGGTGCCAACCGTCTCGGGGCATCGGCCCTCATGCAGGGTTTGGCCGATGGCTACTTCGTCTTGCCCAACACGATCGCCAATTATTTGGCCGGTTGGCTCAACAAGCCGATCCCCGACACGACCCACGAGGCGTTCCGGGAGGCTGAAGCTGCTGCCGCAGAGCGGTTCAAGGGCTATCTCGAAATCGGTGGGAGCCGGTCTCCGGACTACTTCCACCGGGAGCTCGGCAAGATCATTTGGGAATACTGCGGGATGGAGCGCACCGGCGACGGTCTGCGCACTGCTCTCGAAAAGATCCCGGCCTTGCACGAAGAGTTCAAGTCCGACCTCAAGGTGACCGGCAACGGCACCAGCATCAACCAGACCTTGGAGAAGGCTGGCCGAGTCGATGACTTCTTCGAACTCGGTGCCTTGATGTGCCAAGACGCCCTAGTGCGTGAGGAGTCCTGCGGTGGTCACTTCCGGGCTGAGTATCAGACCGAAGAAGGCGAAGCCCTCCGCAACGACGAAGACTTTGCCCATGTCACCGCATGGGAGTGGACGGGTGATCCGATGAACCCCAAGGAAAACCGCGAACCACTTACCTATGAAGTGGTCCACTTCCAGACCCGTAGCTACAAGTGAGGGAGCACGTCCAGTGAGTACTCTGAACAACATCACCCTCAAAGTCTGGCGCCAAGACGGCCCCAACGCCGCCGGCCGATTTGAGAGCCATGTCATCGAAACCATCCCCGAAGAGGCGTCGTTCCTTGAAATGATCGACATCCTCAACGAGCGTCTGGTCGAATCGGGCGAAGAATCGATCGTCTTCGACCATGACTGCCGCGAAGGTATTTGCGGCACCTGTTCGTTGATGATCGACGGTCAAGCCCACGGGCCCCAAGACGGGACGGCAACCTGCCAGCTTCATATGCGCAAGTTCAATAGTGGTGACACCATCACGATTGAACCGTGGAGGTCGTCGGCCTTCCCGGTCATCAAGGACTTGATGACCGACCGGTCACCGCTCGACCGCATCGTCGAGTCGGGCGGCTATATCACCGCCCCGACCGGTGGCGCTCCCGATGCCAACCTGATTCCGATCCCCAAGCCGGTGTCGGATGCAGCGATGGACTCGGCAGCCTGCATCGGCTGTGGCGCCTGCGTGGCGGCGTGCCCCAACGGCGCGGCCAACCTCTTCACCGCGGCCAAGATCAGCCACCTCAATTATCTCCCCCAGGGTCAGCACGAGCGGTTCAAGCGAGTGGAAGCCATGGTCGAGACGATGGATGAACACTTTGGGTCGTGCACCAACCATGGTGAGTGTGAAGCGGCCTGTCCGAAGTCGATCTCGATCGACGTGATCGCCATCATGAACGCTGACTACGCCAAGTCAAAGGTCAAGAACCGCAAGATGCTGGCCCGTCGCTAGGAGATCCTCTTTCGTCCCACCTGGCGCTCAGTCGTCAGGTGGGATGGTGAGAGCGCTGGTATAGCGGTTGGTGATCGTTCTCCCGTCAAATGTGGCGGTCAGATCGATCGCAAGCTGGCCAAGCTTGTTGGGAAGATCACACGTGAGCTGGCCGACTCGGGTAACCGAGTCGGCCAGTGCGCGTCCGGTGAACCGCCAGGTCTGCGAACCGCCTGGCCAGGTGGCCGTCGCGGTGACCACGGCGTCCTCGATCGCGTGACGCTGGTCGTTGACCAGATGGATGACGGTGGAGATCGTGTCGCCAGCGGTAACGAAGGACGGCAAGGGCGTGGCGACCACGATCACGTCTTGGCAGGCAGCGACCAGGGCTGACCAGGCCCGCTTGGGTTGTCGGTCATGATCGACCACCGAGGAGAGCGGGATCGTTCCTGGATCGTTCAACGAATAGAGGCAGAAGCCTCCGGTCGGATGGTATTTGAGGCGGCGATAGTGCTCGATCGATCGACGGATGAGTTCGCTCTGGTAGGCCTCGGTGGCTGCTCGCCAGTCGTCGTAGGTGGCGTAGTCGGTTGGTGGGACGTGGCGTTCGATGGCTGCACGGTCGAGTCGGTAGGTTCGCTCGATCCTGTTCCAGTCGAGATCTGGCCAGGCGGTTGGATCGATGGCGGTGGAGGTGTCCGGGATCGATTGGGCTCCAAACTCGGACACGAATCGGGCGATCCGAGGCATGGCCAGGGTGATTCGGCCGAGGTCGTCGAGATCACCATGGTGCCAACCGATATAGAGGTGGGTGTCGGTGCCATCAAGCCGGGGGAGGTGGGGTAAGACCCCGGAATGGGGTGAAGCCAATCGGGTGGGATCGGCGTTCTCGATCGTCCGACGTACCCAACGGTCAAGAATCGACGAATTCCAGGTGGGGACTTGGTGGGTGGCGGCCCACCTGAGGGGAGACCGGCGTACCGAGGGGTCAAAGGGTTCGTTGTGGGCACTCCACTCGATGATCGAGGGATGGTGGGCGAGCTGCCACACCATGGCGTCGGCCTGGGTGATCGCCTGAGAACGGATCGATCGCCCAGCGATGCCGTGGAGGGGAAAGTCCTGGAGGAGGAGCAGCCCGGCCTCGTCAGCGGCGTCATAGATCGGATCGGGGGCGATATGGCCGTGAATCCGCAGGGCATCAAGACCGGCATCGATCGCCAGGTCGATCTCTCGTCGCAGATCATCGGCGCTGGCGCTGGCCAGTGAGAGCCGGGATGGTAAGAGGTTGGCTCCTTTCAAAAAGATCCGCTCGCCGTTGACCGAACATGTCCAATTGTTCCAGGCCACCACTCTCAGCCCGGTGCGACGTTCAGCCCGATCGCTGATGACCCCATCGACCTCGACCTCGACCTCGACGGTGGTGAGGGGTTGATCGCCGAGTGAACGAGGCCACCAGAGCTGGGGATCGAAGACATCGAAGCTGGTCGTGATCTCATTCGACCCGCCGGCCACACGGTGATCGGTGGTATCGACCACCTCGCCATCGACCCGGATGTGGACAGTAATCGTGTGAGAACGTTCACAGTCGAGTCGGAGAGAGACGACGAGGTGGGCTCGCACGTCGTCGGCATCTCGACAGAGCACCTTGAATCCGTCGATGCGGACTGGCCCGGTGTCGATGATGCGGATCGGCCGCCAGATCCCTCCCGGGTTCCAGGCGGGATCGTGACCGTCGAGATCATGGGTGGTGCCGGTGATCGTGTGGCGAGGATGATGTGGTGGGGGAGAGGCCACCTCGACGGCGAGAACATGGTCGTCGCCGAGTCGGGATAGGGCGGTGATATCGAAACGATGGTGAACGAAGAAGCCCTCGGTATCACCGAGATAAGCACCATCCAGCCAGAGATCGGCTTGGTACATGATGCCGTCAGCGATGACCCACCGACGGCGGCCATCGGCTGGGGGATCGAGCTGGTATCGACAGCGGTAGAGGATGGGGCCGTCGCTGGTGGCAAAGGCGGGGAGGTCACGCCAGTGGCCCGGAACCACCACCGGGATCCAGGACTGATCGTCGGCATCGAGGGTCAGGCTGCGTCGCCGGTGGTCATCGGTGGCTGGGGTTGCCCTCCACTGTCCGCTGAGATCCACGAGTTGAGCGTATCCACACGGCGTATCGCGTCGGCCTGGTCGTGATCAGGATCTCAATTGACGCCCGATCCTTCGCCGTACTAATCTGAAAGCGCTTTCAGTAGCGAGAGCGCCCGTCCATCCGGTACCCGCTCCACGGATGGGTGTCGGCAGTTCCCACTTGGAGCTGGGGGAGACACTCCTATGAGAAAGAGCCTATGGACCAAGGCGGCGATCGGTATCGCCGTCGTCGGACTCGTTGGCGCGGCGTGTAGCAGCAGCAGCGACGACACCAAGAGTTCAGACGCTGGGTCTGGAGACGGCGCAGCAGCTGAATTCACCTTGTTCGGTGCGCCGACCGGGGTAGAGGGCGAAGCCCTCGACGGATTCCTAAACGTCTACAACACCGAAACCGGCTCGAAGGTGGCCTTCACCGGTTCTGACCAGTTTGAAGACCAACTTCGAATTCGGGTCGAAGGTGGCGATCCACCGGCGGTTGCCTTCACGCCTCAGCCGGGCTCGATCTGCACCTTTAAGGATTCCCTGGTCTCGCTGGAAGACATGGGATTCGACATCGCTGAGATGGAAACCAATCACTCGAAGTTCTGGATGGATCTTGGAGTCTGCGATGACGGTCAGCACTATGGGATTCCGTGGTTCCCGAACTTCAAGTCGATCGTCTTCTACCACAAGCCGACCTTTGAGGCTCAGGGCTATGCAGTTCCCGAAACCTATGCCGACATGGTGGCCCTGTCCGAGCAGGCGGTCGCTGACGGGTTCACCCCGTGGTGTATGGGATTCGAGTCTGACGCGGCAACCGGATGGCCCGGTACCGACTGGATCGAAGACATCTATGTGCGTCAGTCGGGCGGTGACATGTATGCCAAGTGGTTCAAGCATGAAATCCCGTTCAACGATCCTTCGGTGGTCGCCGCCTTCGACAAGTACGGCGAGATCATGTTCGGTGAAGGCTTCGTGCTCGGTGGTGCCAACAATGTTGGCAGCGTGAACTTTGGCGATTCGCCCGGTCCGCTCTTCCAGGATCCTCAGCCTGGTTGCTTGATGCTCAAGCAAGGATCGTTCATCTCGAACTTCTTTGTTGACCAGCCCGACTATGAGGAAGGCGAAGAAGCCGAAAT
>PDSL01000009.1 GCA_002748455.1 Ilumatobacter coccineus | reverse complement strand
AGCCTGGTCCAAAACATGGTCACCGGCGTGACCGAAGGGTTTGCCAAGAAGCTGGAGATCGTCGGTGTCGGCTATCGAGCCGAAGCCCAGGGTCCCAACGCCCTTCGCCTCAACCTCGGTTTCAGCCATCCGGTCCAGGTCGCCGCTCCCGAAGGGATCACCTTCGAGGTGCCGGCGGCCAACCAGATCGTGGTGTCGGGGATCGACAAAGAAGTGGTCGGCCAGGTGGCGGCCAATATTCGCAGCATCCGCAAGCCAGAGCCCTATAAGGGCAAGGGCGTCCGCTACGCCGGAGAGCGCATCCTGCGCAAGGCCGGTAAGGCAGGTAAGAAGTAATGAGCAATATCGCTAAGGAGCGTCGTCGGGGTCGTATCCGTCGGCATCGCCGAGTTCGCAAGAAGGTCTTCGGCACCGCCGCCCGTCCCCGTCTCGCCGTCTATCGGTCCAACAAGCACATCTCGGCCCAGGTGATCGATGACGATGCCGGTGTCACCCTGGTGGCGGCCTCGAGCGTCGAAGCCGACCAGCGTGCTCAGGGCAGTGGCGGCACGATCGCCGCTGCCGAACGTATCGGTGAGCTGGTCGCCCAACGGGCTACCGCTGCCGGGATCACCAGCGTCGTGTTCGACCGCGGTGGGTTTGCCTACCACGGCCGGATCGCCGCTATCGCCGAAGCCGCTCGCAAAGCAGGTCTGGAGTTCTGATGGCATATCAGCGAAACAACAATCCCAACGAGAATGAGAACGAGGGCGGCCTGCGCGAGTCGCGAGTGATCACGATCAATCGTGTGGCCAAGGTGGTCCGCGGTGGTCGTCGCTTCGCCTTCACCGCCTTGGTCGTGATCGGCGACGGCAATGGCCGTGTCGGCCTCGGCTACGGCAAAGCCAAGGAAGTTCCCCTCGCTATCCAGAAGGGCACCGAAGAGGCCAAGCGCAGCCTGTTCGACGTTCCCCTGGCTGGCACCACGATTATCCATCCGATCATCGGCAGCACCGGTGGGGCTCGCGTCCTGCTCAAGCCTGCCGCTGAAGGTACCGGAGTGATCGCTGGCGGTGCTGCCCGCATCATTCTTGAAGAAGCCGGAGTCCGCGACATCTTGTGTAAGTCGCTGGGTTCGGCCAACCACATCAATGTCGCTCGAGCCACGATCGATGGGTTGAAGTCTCTGCAGCGTCCCGATGAGGTCGCCAAGCGCCGTGGTATTCCGGCGGAGAACTTTGTGCCCAAGGGATTGCTGAAGGCCTACAACGAGCGTCAGAAGCAGATGGCGGCCAGCGCCGCAGGAGCCAATGATGAGTGATCGCACTATCCATGTCACCCAGGTGCGCTCGGCGATTGGGGTGAAGCCCAAGACCCGTGGCACCCTGCGGGCCCTCGGCCTCGGCCGGATCGGACAGACCAATAGCCTGCCCGACCGTCCCGAGATCCGCGGCATGATCGCCCGAGTTCCTCACCTGATCACCATCGACGAGAACGAGGACAGTTGAGATGAAAGCACATGATCTCGCCCCCGCACCCGGGGCGAAGAAAACCCCCAAGCGGGTTGGTCGCGGTATCGGTGGCAAGGGCGGCAAGACCGCCGGCCGTGGTACCAAGGGCCAGCGGGCTCGCAACACGGTGGCGCGCGGCTTTGAAGGTGGTCAGATGCCCCTCAAGCAGCGGGTCCCCAAGCTGAAGGGGTTCACCAACCCGTTCCGCGTGTCCTACACCGCTGTCAACCTTGATGTCCTCGACGCGCTCGGGGAATCCAAGGTCACCCCGGAGATCTTGGTCGCCCGTGGCGTGGTTCGCCCTGGCGCCTTTGTCAAGATCCTCGCCCGCGGTGAGATCTCTGCCAAGGTGGAGGTGCACGCCCACGCGGTGTCGCGTGCCGCCGAAGCAGCGATCACTGCCGCTGGAGGATCGGTGACCCTCATCGAACTTCCGTTCAAGGCCGAAGGACGCGCCGGTCGCCCGGCCGCCAAGGGCAACCAGTTCACCAATCGATAAACCGATGGGGGAGGGCATGGCCTTCCTCCATCGTCCCGTTGGGGTGGCACTGTGACCGGGGACGAGATCGCTAGTCTCGTTCTCGCCCACCAAACGGGAATGACTTAAGGGAATGACTCGCCAGTGCTGACGAACGTCAAGAACATCTTCAAGGTTGCGGACCTGCGTAACAAGGTCCTGTTCACCTTTGCCATGATCGGCATCTACCGCATCGGAGCCCAGATTCGGGTTCCTGGTGTGGATGCCAATGCGATTAACGATCTTCGCGAGGGCGCCCAAACCGGGGCGCTCGGACTGTTCAACCTGTTCTCGGGTGGAGCCTTCGAATCGTTCTCGATCTTCGCGCTGGGGATCATGCCCTATATCACCGCCAGCATCATCATGCAGGTCTTGGGCGTGGTGATTCCCAAGCTCGAAGAACTCCAGCAAGAAGGGGCGGTCGGGCAGCGCAAGATCACCCAATACACCCGTTATGTCACCGTCGCGCTGGCCCTGATGCAGGCGACCGTCTTGGTCTTCTTGTTTGGCAATGGGGGCAATGGAGCCTTTTTCTCGGCAGTCCAGGCGCCTCCAGTCCAGCTCTTGCCCGGCGGTATCTGGCCACGGGGCTATCTGATCATCCCCACCATGGTCGCCGGCACGGCGGTCTTGATGTGGATGGGTGAGCTGATTTCCCAGCGTGGCGTGGGCAATGGGATGTCGATGATCATCTTCGCCTCGGTACTCAGCGGTCTGCCTGGCGGGTTCTACTCGATCCTCCAGGTCAACAAGGTCTTCTGGTTTGTGGTCATGATCGTGGTCACCGTCGGGATCATCGCCGCGGTGGTCTTCGTCGAACTTGGCCAACGGCGAATCCCGGTCCAATTCGCCAAACGGGTGGTCGGTCGTCGGATGATGGGTGGACAAAACACCTATATCCCCCTCAAGGTCAACCAGTCTGGCGTGATCCCGATCATCTTCGCCAGCTCGATCCTCTTGCTGCCGGCGATCCTGTCGAGCTTTATCGGCAACCCCAGTACCGCTGACGACGCTGGTTGGTGGGACCAGCTACGGGCCGCCATGCAGGACTTCGTCAACAATTACATCCTCAACAGCCAGAACATCGTCTATGTGTCGATTTTTGCGCTGATGATCGTGGCCTTTGCCTACTTCTATAACTCGATCGCGTTCGACCCGGTTCGTCAAGCCGACCAGATCCGCCGCCAGGGTGGCTTCATCCCCGGTGTGCGTCCCGGTCCTCGCACCGAGGCCTATCTGGCCAAGGCGGTCAACCGGATCACCCTGCCGGGGGCAGTCTTCATCGCCTTTATCGCCATCTTGCCCTACATCATCTTGTGGGCTGCCGGGGTGAACTCATTCCAGTTCGCCGGTACCTCAATCCTGATCGCCGTCGGTGTTGCCCTGGAGCTGATGCGCCAGATCGACAGCCAACTCATGCTTCGCAACTATGAGGGTTTCTTGAAGTAATCACATGATTCCCGGTGCACGCCTCGTCATCCTTGGTCGGCAAGGAGCTGGCAAAGGGACCCAATGTGTTCGCCTGTCGCGCTACTACGTGGTTCCCCACATCTCGACCGGTGACATGTTGAGGGCCGCGGCACGAGAGCGCAGCGAACTCGGCTTGATGGCCAAAGAGGTCATGGATGCTGGTGGCTTGGTCGGCGATGAGATCATGATCGGCTTGGTAGCCGAACGGTTGGCCAAGCCCGACGCTGATCGCCGGGGCTATATCCTCGACGGATTTCCCCGCACGGTGGCTCAGGCTGAAGCGCTCGATGAGATCGTGGCCGATGATCCGCTCACGGCGACGATCGACCTTGATGTTCCTCGCGAGATCGTGTTGGAGCGGATTTCCTCACGGCGGGTGTGCCGAGACTGCGGCACCAATTATGTGGCCCGCGGTGCTGAGCCGTCACCCTGGATCTGCGATGTGTGTGGTGGCGATGTCCAACAGCGGGCCGACGATACTCCAGAGTCGGTCAACCGTCGTCTCGACCTCTATGAAACCCAGACCGCACCCTTGAAGGAGTACTACTCCAAACGGGGAGTGTTGGCGGTGGTCAATGGGGTGGGGGAGCCGGATCATGTGTTCAAGCGACTGACCGCCGAGGTGGAGCGACGGCGATAACCGGCCTACTACCACATCGTCACGCGAAAGTGGCGGATGATGGCGGTGGTACTCGTTCATTGCTCCGCTAGAGTGATTGGCCGGTCTGTGTACAGGCCACCAGATATTTTGTCCCTGACCAGGGCATCCGCTCCGGTCTGATCGAGGAGAGACCCCTGCCAAAACCGAAAGAAGACGCGATCGTTCTTGAGGGAACCATCGTTGAATCCCTCCCCAACGCGATGTTCCGAGTCCAACTCGAAAATGGCCACAAGGTACTGGCCCACATCTCAGGGAAGATGAGGATGCACTACATCCGAATCCTCCCAGGGGACAAGGTTCAGGTAGAGCTCACCCCCTACGACCTCAAACGGGGTCGTATCACGTATCGATATAAGTGAGAAAGCAGTCGTGAAGGTCCGACCGAGTGTAAAGAAGATGTGCGACAAGTGCCGGGTGATCCGGCGACATGGGCGCGTCCAAGTCATCTGTGAAAATCCGCGGCATAAGCAGCGCCAGGGCTGAGAAGGAATCCATCGAGTTATGGCACGTATCGCTGGTATCGACATCCCCCGCGACAAGCGGTTGGAGGTGTCGCTGACCTATATCTTCGGGATCGGTACCACGACCGCCCGTCAGATTTGTGACGAGGTCGGTCTCGACCGCAATGTCAAGGTGGCCGACCTCACCGATGATGAGGTTCACAAGATCCGCACCTATGTCGACCAGCATCTGGTCATCGAAGGTGACCTCCGTCGCGATGTTCAAAACGACATCAAGCGCAAGATCGAGATCGGCTGCTATCAGGGTGTCCGGCACCGCAAGGGCTTGCCGGTGCACGGTCAGCGGACCCATACCAACGCTCGGACTCGCAAGGGTCCCAAGCGAACTGTTGCCAACAAGAAGAAGGCTGTGAGGAAGTAACGCCATGGCAAAGGCCAAGCCGGGCGGCCGCCGCCCCCGTAAGCGCGACCGCAAGAGTATTTCGTCGGGCGTCGCTCATATCAAGAGCTCGTTCAACAACACGATCGTGACCTTTACCGACACCAATGGAAATGTGGTGTCGTGGTCCTCATCGGGAGCTGTCGGTTTCAAAGGAAGCCGCAAGAGCACCCCGTTCGCGGCCCAACAGGCTGCCGAGCAGGCTGCCAACGCAGCCATGGAACACGGCATGCGCCGCGTTGAAGTCCAGGTCAAGGGACCCGGTTCGGGACGTGACACCGCGGTCCGCTCGATCCAAAACAGCGGGATCGAGGTGACGTCGATCAAGGACGTGACCCCCATCCCGCACAATGGGTGCCGTCTGCCGAAGAGTCGGCGTAACTGAGGAAGGCAAGAGAGTTATGGCTCGTTACACCGGCCCCAAGGTGCGCCTCACGCGTCGCCTGTCCACCAATATTTTCGAAAACGAGAAGGGCCGTCGCGCCCTTGATCGTCGCCCCTATCCGCCGGGCGCCCACGGCCGCAGCCGTCGTCGCAATGCCGGCAGCGAGTACCTCGGCCAGCTCCAAGAGAAGCAGAAGGCCAAGTACATCTACGGGGTCCTCGAGAAGCAGTTCCGCAAGACCTATGACGAGGCCAACCGGCTTCAGGGTCCCACCGGCGAGAACCTCTTGCGCTTGCTCGAGATCCGTCTTGACAATGTGGTCTATCGGGCTGGGTGGGCATCGACCCGTCCCCAGGCTCGTCAGTTCGTCAACCATGGCCTGATCAAGGTCAACGGTTCGCGCGTCGACATCCCCTCGTTCCGGGTTCGCAAGGGTGATGTTGTCACCCTGTCGGACAAGGCCAAGAAGATGATCGTGATCGAGCACAATATGGATGTGCTCGACCGCTCCCTGGTCGGCTGGTTGGAGAGCGGAGAAGGTGGCACCGAAGTCACTGTCCGCGACCTGCCCCAGCGTGACCACATCGACGTCCCCGTGCGAGAGTCGCTCATCGTCGAGCTCTATTCGAAGTAGTCGGGTCGCCTGACCCCACTCATTCCCGTCCGCCGCTATCACACCGATCATCAGAAAGGACTCGCAGCAGATGCTCGTCATGCAGCGCCCTTCCGTCGAAGCCCTCGGCGAGGAGACCAACAACCAGCAGCGATTCACGGTCGGTCCGCTCGAGCCCGGCTTTGGGCATACCCTCGGCAACTCTTTGCGTCGCACCCTCTTGTCATCGATTCCCGGTGCCGCCGTCACCACGGTGCGTTTTGACCACGCACTCCACGAGTTCGACACCATCACCGGTGTTGCCGAAGACGTCACCGACATCATCTTGAACATCAAGGACATCGTTCTGACCAGTGAGTCCGAAGAGCCGGTCAACCTTCGTCTCGATGTCAAGGGACCGGCCACCATCACCGCTGGTGATATCGAATGCCCCGCCGATGTGGAGATCCTCAACGGCGATCTTCCCCTGGCCACCCTGAGCGGACAAGCTCGCCTGGCCATCGACCTCACCGTCGAGCAGGGGAGGGGCTATGTCTCCAACCAGCGAGTGATCGACGATCGCACGATCGGCATCATTCCGATCGATGCCATCTTTAGCCCGGTTCGTCGGGTCAGCTTCGATGTCGCCCCGGTGCGAGTCGAGCAGTCGACCGACTATGACCAGCTCACCATCGAGGTCGAGACCGATGGATCGATCAGCCCGTCCGAGGCCCTTGCGTCAGCTGGCGCCACCCTGCGGGCCTTGGTCGACTTGGTCGCCACCATGAGCGATGAGCCCAAGGGGCTTGAGCTGGCGGAGATCGTCGACACCACCACGAGTTCGCCCGACCTTGAGCTGCCCATTGAGGATCTCGACCTGTCCGAGCGTCCCCGCAACTGCCTGAAGCGGGCCCAGATCAATACCGTTGGTGAACTGCTCACCAAGAATGAAGACGACCTGTTGAACATCACCAACTTCGGGCAGAAGAGCCTGGACGAG
>PDSL01000104.1 GCA_002748455.1 Ilumatobacter coccineus | reverse complement strand
CTGACCAAGCTCAAGGTCTATGCCGGCCCCGACCATCCCCACGCTGCCCAGATGCCCACCGCGCTCGAGATCAAGCGCTGACAACGAGGATTCTCATGGCTCTCCCTCTGACCCAAACCACTGGCCGCCGCAAAGAGGCTGTCGCTCGTGCTCGTCTGCGCCCCGGCACCGGTGTGGTCACCATCAATGACCGTCCCTTCGAGGAGTATTTCCCCACCTCGGTTCACCAGAAGATCGTCTCTGAACCCCTCCGGGTCGTCGAGGCCGAATCGACCTACGATGTCGATGCCTCCATCCATGGTGGTGGGGTGTCCGGCCAGGCTGGCGCCCTGAGGATGGCCATCGCTCGCTCCCTGATCGAGATCGATCCGGAGCTTCGCCCGGCACTCAAGAAGGCTGGCCTCTTGACCCGTGACTCCCGCAAGAAGGAGTCCAAGAAGTACGGACTCAAGAAGGCTCGCAAGGCACCTCAGTACACCAAGCGCTGAGGCATCGCCGATGCGGTTCGGTACCGACGGTGTACGCGGTCGGGCCAACACCGAGCTGACCGCGGCCTTTGCCCTTCAACTCGGTCGAGCTACAGCTCGCGTCCTCGACGCGTCCATCGCGGTCGTCGGCGGCGATAGCCGTATCTCCACCCCCATGCTGGAGTCGGCCTTTGTCGCCGGACTGGCTGCTGAAGGCGTTGAAGTCCACCAGCTTGGCGTGACCCCTACCCCCGCGGTGGCTCACGAAGCAGCGCGTCTCGGTGCGATGGGCGCTGTCGTGTCGGCGTCGCATAACCCCTATCACGACAACGGGATCAAGATCTTTGCCCCCGGCGGCACCAAATTGCCCGATGAAACCGAGCGTCAGATCGAAGCCTGTTTGGCTGACCTCGACGCGCCCGGCGGTGAACCAGGGCTGATCCAGGGACGTGGCGGAGCCGAGGAGGCCTATATCAGCCATCTTCTCAGCGCGCTCAAGGGGCGTTCGCTGGCGGGGCTCAAGGTCGTGGTCGACACCGCCCATGGCGCGGCTTCCCACCTTGCCCACCAGGTCTTTGCTGCCGCTGGTGCTGAGCTCACGGTGATCAATGATCAGCCTGATGGATTCAATATCAACCTCGCCTGTGGGGCCACCGCTCCTCAAGGTCTCCAAGATGCTGTGGTCGCCACCGGAGCTGATATCGGGTTGGCCCTCGATGGTGATGCTGATCGGATGATCGCTGTCGATGATCGAGGCCGGGTGGTCGATGGTGACCACATCATCGCCCTGTGCGCCACCGACCTGCGCGATCGGGGACAACTCCATGACAACACTGTCGTCGTCACCGTGATGACCAATCTGGGGTTCCGTCTGGCGATGAACGAGGCGGGCATTTCGGTGGTCGACACGGCGGTCGGTGACCGCTATGTGCT
>PDSL01000008.1 GCA_002748455.1 Ilumatobacter coccineus | reverse complement strand
TGACTTGCCCGACCCCGACGGTCCCATGATGGCGGTGAACTGGCCGGTGGCGAAGTGGGCGGTCACCTCGTTGAGCGCCTGGACTGCAGCATCGCCAGAACCGTAGATCTTGGAAGCATCTCGAACGCCGGCAGCAGCATGAAGGGTGGTAGTCATAGGCTCAGTATGTCGGCCGGCCTTGGGGGTTTGATTGGGGGCCACCCCGGATCTGTCCCGGAACCGTCCCTGATCGGTCAGTCGGTGTGAGCGGAGTGAGGTGGTTGATCTTGAGGCTGGTGTCGGCTTCCTAGACTGGATCCATGACGATTCCGGTTGCTCTTGACACCATTCCTGATGAGATCGAAACGTGGGGGTGGGGCTATGTGCTGACCACCGGAGATGAACGTCCCCACCTGCGGGCATCGTCTCCGACCGTGGTGCGTTGCGACAACGAGTGCGGCTATGTCTTGAGGTTCAATGGCGGTGGGGGACGAGCCTGTCGCAATGCTGAGCGCCATCCCAAGGCTGCCGTGGTGTTTCCACCCCGGGCAGACAATCCCGAATTCAGTCTGGTGATCGATGCTGATGCCACAGTGGATGGCGACATCATCGATCTCATGCCGACCAACGCCCTCTTGCATCGCACCCGTCCGTGACGATCGACCACATCCCGACACCGTCGGGGAAGCTCTACCTCACCGCGGTGCGAGATGTGGCCCACGATCCGGTAGCCGCCCTGGCCTCGGTGGGAGCGACCACCATGGTGTGTTTGGCCGAACGCGGCGAGTTGGAGTCTCGTCACCCGGCCTATCTTGAGTGGATACGAGCCCAGGGCACCGATCGGGCGATCTGGTTCCCGATCCAGAATTACGGCGCTCGCGATGCCGATTATGTCGCCCCGGTGGTGAGTCGGATCGTCGACCGACTCGCCGGTGGGGTGATCATGCACTGCTACTACGGCCAGGGGCGGGCTGGCACGATGGCTGCCGCGGTCTTGATGGCGATGGGCCTCGACCAAGCTGAAGCGGTACGCACGGTGGCTGCCCATCGGTTTGGTGCTGGGCCGGCCAGCGGACGCCAGTGGGATCTGCTCGAAGCCCTCGCCCGCTAGATTGCGCACTTGGCATCGATCGACCCAACCAGCCCCAGTAGCTCAGTGGATAGAGCGTCGGTTTCCTAAACCGTGCGTCGCAGGTTCGATCCCTGCCTGGGGCGCCAGAACACTCGGTCAGGTCAAGATCAGGACTTTTCGCCCTCGCACCAGCTCAGGGAACGCGCGAAGATGGCGAAATGACGATCGACATCATGATCGAGTTCGACAACGATGAGCCAGGGGCGCTGGGCCATGTGGCCACCGCACTGAGCGACGCTGGAATCAATATTTCGGCCGCCACCCACCTTCGCAAGGGTGGGCCAGCCCAGCTCCACATCCTCGTTCCCCACGCTGAACCGGTTCGTCACGCGCTGGCCGTGGTTCACACTGTGACGATCACCAAGGAACGTGAAGTGGTCGTGGTTCAGGCCACCGACCGACCGGGTGAACTGGCCGAGATGGCGTGCAAGATCGGTGGCGCCGGAGTCGATATCGATCTGGTCTATGTCGCTACTGGATCTCGCATCGTCTTCGGCTCTCCCGACATCGAAGGGCTCAAGACAGCTCTGGCCTCGTTCAGCGGTCACTAGGGCTGCCCCCGATCTCGCTCACATCGTTCTAGACGATCACGGCCACACGTTGGCCTGACGATGGCCCTTTGGCCCTGTCGGTCGAGTGGTGTCGCCGCGACGATCGAGGGGGATACCGATCATCGTCGGTGGGGAGGAGAGGCTGCATGTTTCAACGGTTGCTAGTCCCAGTTGATGGCTCTGAGTCATCGTGGCGAGCGGTGACAGCAGCGGCACGCATGGCCGAAGACGTTGCTGGTGAGGTGGAAGTGGTCACGGTGGTGGACCGGGTTGGCGAGGTGCCCTACGCCGAACAGATGCTTCACGACGGGATCGCCAAGCTTGACGGCCTCACACTCACCCCTGATGTCAAGGTCCTTGCCAGTGACACCGTTGCCCAGGCGGTGTCTCGCCGCATCGATGATCTCAATGGTGCCATGGTGGTGATGAGTGCCCACGGTCACGGACGTTCGGCAGCGGTGTTCGGCAGCGTGGTCGATGATCTCTTGAGGACGATGTTCGGTCCCCTGGTGGTGATCGGACCCCAAGTTGATCTCCACGCGATCGCGATGGGCGGGATCTATGTGGTGCCCATCGATGGTTCGGACGTGTCTGAGATGATCATCCCGATCGCCCAGGCGTGGGCCATCGAATTTGGTGGCCGACCTCGTCTGGTCGAATGGATCGAGACCTCCGCTACCGATCCGACCAGCGAACCGTCGGCGGTCGCCGGTTTGGCGGCGACGATGAGCCGTGAATCCAACCATGTGATCGAGGCCGAACTCCTGTCCGGCGACGCGCCCGGCCCCGCCATCGTTAAGGCGGTCGAACGGCTGGGCGCTTCCATGGTCTTCATGACCACCCACGGTCGTACCGGCCTGCGTCGGCTTCGATTGGGCAGTGTGGCCGCCGACCTCATCCGATCACTGAATTGCCCAGTGGTGGTGTACCGACCGCCCCACCTCGTCTAGATCGGGCTCGGTCGGTTCAGGCCACCGGGTCGTAGCCTGGCATTGATGGAGGCGACGACCGAGCCCAGACGCCATCGGGGCATAGCACCCGGTTCGTTCCAGTTCATTGTCTTGATGTCGATGGGGATGGCGGTCACCGCCCTCAGCATCGATGCAGTTCTTCCGGCCTATGGCCATATTCGTGACAGCTTGGGGATGGCTGCCGATGATTCGGCGGTGACCGGCTTGGTCACGTTCTATTTCATGGGGAGTGGGGTTGGGTTGATCCCCGCCGGCTTGCTCGCCGATCGATACGGTCGGCGACCCGTCATGTGGGGCGGGCTGATGCTCTTTGCGCTCGCTGCCGCGGCGACCGCTTTTATGCCCACCCTGTCGGCGATGCTGGTGACCCGTTTCGCGTGGGGAATGGGATCGGCTGGTCCTCGCGTTGCAGCGCTGGCCATGGTGCGCGACGTCTACGAAGGCGAAGAGATGGCTCGCATGATGTCGCTGATCATGGCGGCCTTCATCCTGGTGCCGACGATCGCCCCGTCGCTTGGATCGGCGATTCTGGTCGTCGGGCCGTGGCAGTGGATCGTCTGGTTCTGTGCCCTCTTCGGAGTGGTCGTCGCCCTGGGCGTGTTTCGATTGCCCGAAACCTTGCCGGTTGAACATCGTCGTCCCCTCGACCTATCGGAGATGAAGACCAGTATGTCGCTGGCCATCCGGGAGCCGGGAATGGTCGGCTACCTGATCGCCTTCACCCTGTTGACCGGTGCCTTCATGTCGTATCTGGCCAGTTCCCAACTGGTGATCGACAAGGTGTTCGGACTCGACCGCTGGTTCCCCCTCATCTTCGGCGCCATCGCCATCACGATGGGGGCGGGCATGGTCTTCAATAGTTGGGCAGTCGAACGGGTGGGACTTGATCGGCTCACCGGGTGGGCCATGATGATCTATCTGATCATGGCTGGAGCTCTGCTCGCCATCGCCCTCGTCAACGATGGTGTTCCACCGTTCTGGTTGTTCTTGCCAGCCATCGCTGGAACCCTGCTCTTCCTCCAGATGCTGGGGCCCAACATCAATTCAGCAGCGATGAGGCCGATGGCAGCGGTCGCTGGCACTGCCGCAGCCCTGCTCGGGATGGTGTCGAGCGTGTTTGGGGCGCTCTTGGGTGGTGTTGTCGATCACGAGTTCAATGCCACCATCACCCCGATAGCGATCGGGATGATGGTCTATGGACTGGTCGCGGCGGTCAGTTGGCGGTGGGCAACTCGGTCTCAACTGATGGCCAGGCAAGCCAAACAAGCATCAGCATGACCGCTGCCGACGAGAGGCACCACAAGCAGGTGGCCCCGATCACAAACGGTTCGAGGAAGGTCAGATAGGTCGAGAACGCGACCCCGCCGATCACCATGACCCACAAGGCCACCGAGAACTGGAGCTGGTGCGTCAGGCGATAGCCAGTCCACAAGGCGAGCATGATCACATAGCCGATCACGCCGATGATGCCAATCGATACCCCGCCGATCGTGGCATAGGAGCTTTGCTGGACCAGGTTGCAGTCACCGACCAGGCCACAGGCAGCGGCATCGGTGCCGGACTCAACCCAAGCCAGATAGGCCGCAGCGCCCAATCCGGCGACCAGGGCCAGCGGGGTGACCCAGTGTGACATCGTCAGGCGGCGTCGGCTGAAGGCCAGCCAGGCGATCAATCCAAAGGCGATGACCAAGGCGGCCGACAAGACCAAGGTGATCGGTTCGTCTCGGCTGGCGGGAATCAGGATGAGACCGATCACCGTGCCCAACACCGATGTTGCGGTGACAGCCAGACCCCGGAATGAGGGAACAGCCGGTGGCCAGGTGCCCTTCACGACCGCCATAGCAACGGCGATCAGGCTGATGACCAGGGCAGCCAAGACGATGAGAGCCAAGGTGTTGGCAACCGGATCATTGCCATAGCGCTCGAGAAAACCCTTCTTGGAGGTATCGGGCGCTGATGTGGTGCCCTCGGTGTCGGTCTGAGCCGCTGGTCCCGCAGCGGTGGTTGCTGGAGCCTCATCGTTGGCACCGTCGTCGGGCACCGTTGTGGTGGTCGACTCGCGTTCCAAGGTGTCGCCAAACACCGCCTCGATCCCGGTCACCGGCGGATAGCCGATACCCCCTTCGGCAAGACCCTTTCTCACCAGATCGGGGGTCTGCTCGGGGATCTGGATCGCCCCGACCAGGACGGTTTCGCCGATGATCAGCATCGGTACCCCGGTGGCTTCGATCTCCATCTCCCTGACGGTCTGCTGGATGAGAGCCTGGCCGCCCTCGGTGGTCACATCAACGAACAAGACCACCAGATCATCGCCAAACTCGCCAGCGATTCCCGGCCAATCATTGGTGATCACATCATGGCAATGCGGACAGGTCGGCGAATAAAAGAAGAGGCCGTACACCTTGTCATCATTGGGAGCGCCGGCCGCTGCCCGCAGGGGCATCAGCAGGATCACGATCATTGTCAACAGGGCGGCTCGCCATCGTGCCATCGTCATCTCGTCCTCACCTCATATTTGGAGTTGGTACCGCCGGGCGGTCTCATCAGTGTCTTAGAGTACTCGCTGTTCCCCGACCGAGAGGGCGCGGGTCCCGGTCGTATCGGCTGATCGCCCTGATCAGGGTGTGGTTGTCAGATCAGGTCAGCGATCGCCTCAGCGATCGCCAAGATCCGTTGAGCATGGTCGACATGAAGATTCTCGATCATGCGACCGTCCACGGTGACCACCCCTTCGCCGCGGGCCTGGGCGGCTTCAAAGGCGTCGATCACCCGCCGGGCATGATCGATCTCAGCCTCGCTCGGCGACCAGACCTCATTGGTGGGCTCAACCTGGCGGGGATGGATCAGGGTCTTGCCATCGAAGCCCAGCTGGTGTCCCTGTTGGGCTTCAGCCAAGAACCCGTCATCATCGCGAACATCGTTATAGACCCCGTCGAGGATGACCTTGTCAGCTTCTCGGGCGCCGAGCACAGCAGCGGCCAAATGGGGAATCAAGGGGAATCGATCGGCTGGAGTCCCGACGTGTAGTTCCTTGACCAGATCATTGGTGCCCATCACCAAGACACCAACCCTGCGGTGGGCAGCGAGATCGCGAATATCGGCGATCGCTGTAGGGGTTTCGATCATGGCCCAGATCATCATCTCGGCAGGTGCTCCGGCCTCATCGAGGCGATCGGAGATCTCATCCAGGGTCGCCACCGACTCAACCTTGGGGATCACCACCGCATCAGCACCCGACACCGCAGCAGCGGTCAGGTCGTCGGCACCCCACATCGTGTCGAGACCATTGCAGCGGATGGTCACCTCCCGGCGGCCATAGGCGCCAGATCGGGCTGCTGCACAGGCCTGGTCGCGGGCCATCGGCTTCGCATCGGGAGCGACCGCATCTTCGAGGTCGAAGATCAGGGCATCACAGGCGATCGATTTGGCCTTCTCCAACGCCCGGGTGTTGGATGATGGCATATAGAGCACCGACCGGCGGGGGCGCAGGGCAGCGGTCATGGTGGGCCTCCTGTCAGAATCCGTAGAGCTCAGCGAGTTCAGGGTCGCGAGCTGCCAGGTCGTGGGCCAGGCTCAAGACCACTTGGCATTGCTTGCATGAGGCATCATCTTCCATCTTGCCGTCGAGCATGATCGCCCCGGTGCCATCACCCATCGCGTCAACCACCCGGCGAGCGTGGGCCACCGACTCAGCTGAGGGCGAAAACACCTTCTTGGCGACAGCGATCTGGGCTGGGTGGAGGGTCCACGCGCCGACACAGCCCAGCAGATAGGCATTGCGGAACTGGTCTTCGCAGGCGACCACATCGGCGATATCGCCAAACGGGCCGTAGTAGGGGAGGATGCCGGCCATCACACAGGCATCGACCATTCGGGCGATCGTGTAGTGCCAGAGATCCTGCTGATAGGTGGGGCGTTCGCCATGGATATCGCCGTTGAGGGGATCGTGGCGCACCAGATAGTCGGGGTGACCGCCGCCGACTCGGGTGGTCTTCATGCGTCGGTTGGCTGCCAGATCGGCAGGCCCGAGCGAAAGCCCTTGCATGCGGGGTGAGGCCAAACAGATCTCTTCGACATTGGCCATTCCTCGGGCGGTTTCCAAGATGGCGTGGATCATGAGCGGCTTGGTGAGACCAGCTTTGGCTTCGAGCTGGGCCAGGAGTCGATCGGCGTAGTGGATGTCTTCGGGGCCTTCCACCTTGGGCAACATGATCACGTCGAGGGCGTTGCCAGCTTCGAGGACCGCGGCGGTCAGATCATCGAGACACCACGGCGAATCAAGGCTGTTGATCCGGGTCCAAAACTGGGTATCGCCAAAGTCGGTGGTGTGAGCCACCTCAACCAGGCCCGCTCGAGCGGCTTCCTTGTCGCTGGCTGGCACCCCGTCTTCGAGGTTGGCCAACAAGACGTCAACTTGGGGAACGATGGCCGGCACCTTGGCTCTCATCTTGGGAACCGAGGGTGGGAAGAAGTGGATCATCCGGCTGGGACGGAACGGAATTTCGGTGCGGGGGGCGGGGGCACCAAGGGCGAGAGGACGGAAGAAATCTCTGGGGGAGCGCACGAAAACCACCTTAGTAACCGGGCTGTATCCGGCTGGCGCTGGAGATCGAGCGGCGCTGGCTCAGTGGATTGAAGAGGTGCCGAACTCGCGAAACCAGATCGGGAGACGGGTGGGGCGGCCATCGGGGGTGATGCAGCCATGGGCGGTCACCCCGGTGGCCCGAATCTGGTCATCGACCGTGATCAGGTACCCCATCTGGAACGAGGCCCGCTCCATCGACAAGAAGGTGACATGGATATCGGCCACCTCATCGAAGACCAGGGGAATCCGATATTGGACCCATTGTTCGATCACATTGAGCTCGAGGCCTTCGTCGCGGATCTCTTGATAGGGATGGCCGACAGCGCGCATGTAGGCGACTCGGGCTTCTTCGAGGAGGGGGAGATAGCGGCTGTGATGGACGATCCCCATCGCATCGGTCTCGGCAAACCGGATCCGCACCGGGTGAGCAAACGGATAGTCGGCCGGATCGCGTGATGGCTTGGTGGAGATGCGCATGGTCTCAGTGTCGCACGCTAGGGCGGCGATGTCAGGGGACGCGATCTTGGTTCAGCGTCGTCGAGACCGGCGGCGCTGGCGGAGCACGGCCTCGATTCGAGCCACCCGAGTACGTGCTGGTGGGTGGGATGCTGCCAGCCGAGCTCGCCATCCGACCGGTCGGGTGCCGCCCCCGTGGCGCATGACCACCCGCAAGGCAGCGGCCAGCGGGGGACCATAGCCCAGCTCGACCGCCCGTTGATCGGCGTCATACTCCGATCGATGGCCAACCAGGTTGCTGATCGCGTCAACGGCGACGATCGCTGCCAGAAAGACCCACGACAGGGCCCAGAGTGTCCGGGAGATGGCGCGCCCGATGATGGTCAGCGCCCGGGAGTTGGACACGAAGGCATCGGTGGCTGCTCGGGCCACATTGCGGAGGAAGAACCCGATTCGAGCCAGGATCACGATCGGGATCGAGAGCCAATGGCTCAAGGTCAGGGCGACGGTGTGGAATCCGAGATGGTGGCTCAGCTCGTGGGCCAAGACCCCCGAGAGCTGGTGGCGT
>PDSL01000103.1 GCA_002748455.1 Ilumatobacter coccineus | reverse complement strand
GCCGGGAGCACCATATAGAAGTTGTATGCCGGCATACCGGCATACCAGTCCATGGTCCAGCCGTTGAATCTCAGCGAGGGCAGCAAGACATCGCGCAAGAAGGCCGGCCCCCACACATGGGCGCCGAAGTCTCCTCCGGTGGGGGTCGTGCGATCAAAGACGAGGTCTTGACTGGGGAAGATGCTGAGATGGACAGCGTTGGCGACGATATAGAACGTGATCGCCAGGGCGGCAGCGGTGACCAAGGCGGTGGGCGACGATCTGGTCGTCCACCACGCGATGACCGAATCCAACGGCGTGGAGCGTCGCGGCATGTCGGGATCGTCGTCGCTCGCCATCTGGTCGGTGGCCACGTCGTCAACCGAGTCACCGACGACCTCGCTCGGGTCGAGATCGGCCTCATCCTCGTCGATGGGATTGGTGAAGTCGTCGGTCACAAGGCTCCAGTCTGGCAGATCACGATGGAAAATGGGTTCCGGTCTCAGGAGCCGAGGGCGATGACCAGCCCAGCAGCGTTAAAGCCAACATGGGTCCAGATCGCGCCACCGATCCGGCCGGTGATCAAGGGCCAAGCCCCAAACGCCAGCCCAGCGAGAACCAGACCGGGGATCTCGACTGCCGAGAAGTGGATCACCGCAAACAGGATGGAGACCCCGATCCAGGCCATCACCGGATGAATGTGGGCCGCAAATGAACGCTGGAGGAGTCCCCGATAGACCAGTTCTTCGACCACAGGAGCACCGATCACGATCACGAGCACCAAGAGCACCAGATTGAGGCCACTCGCTCCCGACACCAGCTCGCTGGCACGCTTCGACACCGCTTCATCAGAAAACGTGTCGGGCCAGATCGATCTCAACGCCAGATAGGTGACCGGCACGATCGCCAGCTGGACCGCTCCCCCGACGATGATCCCCGTCAGGTCGATCGGGCGGAACCGAAGTCCATAGTCGGCGATCAACGATGTGGTACCCACCGCATTGCTCATCATCCACAGCAGGGCCACAAAGATCGTCCAGCCACTGCCGACCATGACGGCGAGCTGCCAAGGAGCAAGCGGCCCCTCGCCGGTATCAAAGAGGGAGAGCAAGACCGATCCGACCACCAGGGTCCCAAGGAACCATCCAGCAAACCAGCCGAGAGCGGCGACTCGCGGCGGGATCGGGGATCTCGGTGACATCAGGTCAGGGTAATGGTTACCCAGCGAGAAGGACAGCGAGCGGACGACGGCGATTACGCATCTGCCATCCCTGGGGAACGGTCAGTCGACCGGCGTGGCGTTCACACAAATCGTAGGCGTGGGGGTCACGTTCACCAGTGAGTTCGTCGAGCCAGACCATGGCGTGGGCATAGTCATAGGTCAAGGTGACGTCGGCTGGTGAGCTACACCCGGTTTTGGAACACTGTCGACTCACAGCGTCGATCGTA
>PDSL01000102.1 GCA_002748455.1 Ilumatobacter coccineus | reverse complement strand
GCCTACAAAGAGATCGCCACCATGCTCGACATCCCGATCGGAACGGTGATGTCTCGACTCCACCGGGGAAGAAAAGCGATGCAACGGCGGTTATATGAGTACGCCGTCGAACGCGGGCTCGCTGAACCCGCCCCAACCGACAACTCACACCATGGCCAACTGTAAAGAGACCATCCGGGAACTTGATTCCTTCCTTGACGACGAACTCGACCCCAAGGTGCGAGCCCACATCTTCTCCCATCTTGGCGAGTGCCATGACTGCCTCGAAGCCTTCGAGTTCGAAGCCGAGCTCAAGCAAGCGATCCGGCGGAAATGCTCCCACGACGAGATGCCGGCTGGCCTGATGTCGCGGATCGAGGAATGCCTCCACACCGATATCGACGGTGACGGGTTCATCGGTACACCACCGACCTGATCGGCTGTGAGCACCGACCTGATCAAGCAGTGTCTGAGCCGGTGCTGCTTCCCACCTCCGGGCACCGACTATCCGATCGCGTTGTCGGGCGGGGCGGATTCGACCGCCCTGGTCGCCCTGGCGGTTCACCACGGCTGTGTGGTCAGCGCTCACCATGTCGACCACGGGCTGCGGCCATCATCAGGTGATGAAGCCCGTCACGCCCATCGGATCGCCGACGCGCTCGGAGTGCCGATCACGATCTATCGAGCCAAGCTCGAACCTGGCCCCAATCTTGAAGCCCGAGCCCGAGATGCGCGCCAAGAGCTTCTGCCCGCCGGTGCTGCCACCGGGCACACCGCTGATGACCAGGCCGAAACCATCCTCCTGCGTCTCTTGCGAGGCGCTGGTCCCACCGGGTTGGCGGCGATGGAGCCGGGCCCTCGTCATCCGATCTTGCGGCTTCGCCGCGCCGACACGGTGGCGGTGTGTGCTGCACTTGGGATCACCCCGATCACCGATCCATCAAATGATGATCCAGCGATGTGGCGTAACCGGGTTCGCCACGAACTCTTGCCCCTGGCCGCCGACATCGCCGGACGTGACCTGGTGCCCATCCTGGCTCGCACCGCCGAGCTCATCCGAGCCGATAGCGCGATCTTGGATGAACTGGCAACCCAGATCGATCCCACCGATGCCCGCCAACTGGCCACCGCCGATCCAGCTCTGGCCCGGCGAGCCTTGCGACGCTGGCTCACCGAGGACGGCTACCCACCCGATGCCGCCTCGATCGATCGAGTGCTCGATGTCGCTCATGGCCAAGCGGTGGCCTGTGAACTCCCCGGTGGACGACGAGTGCAACGCTCGTCTCAGCGCCTCCACATCGCCCCAGGAGCGCGATAGTGTGACAACTTGTCATGGGTATGTTTGACCACATTGAACAAGCACGAGTGCCGGTGATCCGCTGATGGCTCCCAAGCTGCGCGGCAAGTGGGCGCTGGGCATCACCCCTCGCCATTTCACCTGGATCCTCAA
>PDSL01000007.1 GCA_002748455.1 Ilumatobacter coccineus | reverse complement strand
ACCTCGTCATGGAGCGCCATATTCGCATTGCGAATGCGGGTCAGCATGTCGGCGATGGGGTCAGTCAACATCGGTGTTCTCCTCCCTCACCAGCTCGACTTGGTCAGACCGGGGACCTCGCCAGCGTGGGCGAGTTCGCGCAGACAGATACGGCAGAGTCCGAACTTGCGGTAGACCGAGCGAGCCCGGCCACAACGGCGGCATCGGGTATAGGCCCGCACCTTGAATTTGGGCGTGCCAGCTGCCTTATTGATCATTGATTTCTTGGCCATGTTGTCTCTCGCCTACCTGGTCTTCTTCGTGGGTACGGCCTCGGCGTCGGCGCCCTTCTTGAAGGGGAACCCAAACGCATCGAGCAGAGCCTTGCCCGCCTCGTTAGTGGTCGCGGTGGTCACGATGGTGATATCCATACCGCGCTGATGGTCGACCTTGTCCGGGTTGATCTCGGGGAACACCGTCTGGTCGTTGAGACCGAAGGAATAGTTCCCCCGTCCATCCCACGACTTGGCCGGCAAACCACGGAAGTCACGGATACGGGGAATCGCGACCGAGAGCACCCGATCGAAGAACTCCCACATCCGGTCGCCGCGAAGGGTCACCTTGGTCCCGATCGCTTGGCCTTCCCGGAGCTTGAATCCAGCGATCGAACGCTGGGCCCGAGTGATGATGGGCTTCTGGCCGGAGATCACCGTGAGCTCCTCAACCGCCTTTTCGAGCGCTGAAGGCTGCTGGGTGGCCCGACCCACTCCCATATTGATCACAATCTTTTCGAGCTGGGGGATCTGCATATCGTTGGCGATGCCGAGATCCTTAGCCAGCTGAGCCTTGATCGTGTTGCGATACCGAGCCTTGAGGCGCGGGATCGTCGACGTGGTGTCATGCATGATCAGACCTCATCTCCGCTCGGGCGGGCAATGCGAATCTTGTTGCCCTTGCTATCGACCGAGTAGCCCAAGCGAACGGTCTTGCCCTTGTGAAGGAACATCACGTTCGAGGCATCGATCGGCATGTCCTTGTCGATGATGCCCGACTGGTCGTTGGCTCGCTGGGCCCGCTGGTGCTTGGCGGCGGTATTGACCCCCGACACGATCACCTTGTTTTTGCGGGGAAAGACGTGCTCGATGACGCCTTCCTTGCCCTTTTCTTTACCGGTGATCACTCGAACGTGATCACCCTTGCGCAATTTCACTCAGATCACCTCCGGTGCGAGCGACACGATGCGCGTGAACTTGCGGTCACGCAACTCACGCCCAACCGGACCGAACACACGGGTCCCTCGGGGGGTGAGATCGTCCTTGATGAGGACGGCAGCGTTTTCATCGAAACGGATATAGCTGCCGTCGGAACGACGCTTTTCTTTCTTGACTCGGACGACGACGCAACGAACGACTTCGCCCTTCTTGACAGCGGCGCCGGGGATCGCATCCTTGACGGTCGCCACAAAGGTGTCACCGATCGACGCATAGCGGCGCCGGGTGCCCCCGAGGACCTTGATGCACAAGACCTCGCGGGCGCCAGAGTTGTCGGCAACACGGAGACGGGATTCTTGCTGGATCATGGTCGGCTCACCTCGCTCGCTCGATGATCTCGATGAGACGCCAGCGCTTGTTCTTGCTCAGCGGCCGGGTCTCCATGACCCGAACGCGGTCGCCAACACCGGCATCGTTGTTCTCGTCGTGGGTGTAGAGACGCTTGCTCTTCAACACGAACTTGTTGTACTTGGCGTGCCGGACCCGGTCGGTCACGAGGACGACGATGGTCTTGTCCATCCCGGTCGACACGACCATGCCCTCACGGGTTTTGCGCGAGTGGCGGGGCGCCTCGTCAACAGCGGGGGCATCCTCAACCGCGGGCGTCTCGGCAGACGTGGTGATATCGGTATCGCTCATAGGTTTCAGCTCTCTGCCTCGGCCGCCGCGATCTCACGCTGGCGGATATAGGTATTGATCCGGGCGATCTGTCGACGCACCTTGCGGATCTCCGCGGTGTTGTCGAGCTGCCCGGTGGCGTTACGGAAGCGCAGGTTGAGCGCTTCATGCTTGGTCTGACGGAGTTCGTCGATGAGCTCGGTGAGATCCATCTCGGCGAGTGGTTGCTTACGTGCCATAGTCTCTCGTCTCCTCAGATCGTCTCTTCGCGTGTGATCACGCGAGCCTTGATCGGAAGTTTCTGGATGGCCTTGTTCATGGCGCTCTTCGCTTGGGCCTCGTTGGGGAACGAGAGCTCGAACAAGATCCGGCCCGGCTTGACGACAGCGACCCAGAACTCGGGATTGCCCTTACCCGACCCCATGCGGGTCTCGGCCGGCTTCTTGGTGACCGGCTTGTCGGGGAAGATATTGATCCAGACCTTTCCGCCTCGGCGGATCGATCGGGTCATGGCAATACGAGCAGCCTCGATCTGGCGGGCGGTCAGCCAGCCAGGTTCGAGAGCCTGGATCCCGTATTCACCGAAGTTCAGTTCGTTGCCGGTATGGGCGTTGCCCTTCATACGACCGCGATGGTGTTTGCGGTGGGCGACCTTGCGGGGCATCAACATGTGGGTGCTCCTTCTCCTCGGTCAGTCCGCGTCACGGAAATGGGGCGTTTCGGCCCCATCGCGGGTCTGGCGGTCAATGGTCTCTTCTTCGTCGAGGAGCTTCTCCAGTTCGGGATCAGCATCCTTGAGCAGGGGTTGGGTTTCGGGTTCCGGCGGAACATCACGACGACCGGCCGACGAGACGACCTTGCGCGACGGGCCATCGGGACGCTGGCCCGAGGTTTCGCCGACAGCCATGGCTGCTTCACGAGCGATCTTGTCTTCGTTGGCCGCCTTGTAGGGGGTGATATCGCCCTTATAGAGCCACACCTTGACCCCGACACGTCCGTTGGCGGTCTTGGCCTCGCGGAAGCCGTAGTCGATATCGGCCCGCAGGGTGTGGAGGGGAACCCGCCCCTCGCGGTACCACTCGGTCCGGCTCATCTCGGCTCCACCCAGACGTCCAGAACACTGGACCCGGATGCCGAGGGCGCCAGCCCGCTGAGCGTTTTGGACTGCCCGCTTCATGGCCCGCCGGAAGGCGATCCGGTTGGCGAGCTGGTCGGCGACACCCTGAGCGATCAGGGCGGCATCAAGCTCGGGGGTCTTGATCTCGACGATATTGAGCTGGATCTTCGGGTTGCCGGTGATCTTGGTGATCATGGCCCGCAACTCGTCAGCCTGGACGCCACGACGTCCGATCACGATGCCCGGGCGGGCGGTGTGAACATCGGTGCGCAGCTTGTCGCGAGTCCGCTCGATCTCGATGCGGCTGATCGCTGCTGATTCCAGGCGTTCCATGATCGCCTGGCGAATCTTCCAGTCTTCGGTGAGATAGTCCTTGTAGTCCCGCTCGGAGAACCAGCGGCTCTTCCAGTCGGTCGAGACACCGAGACGGAAACCGTAGGGGTTGATCTTCTGGCCCATGAATCAGTCCTCGTCCTTCTGGGTACCGGGCTTGGAGAAACCGGCCGCTTCGGCGCTGGCCTCGGAATCGAACCAAACCTCAGCCTTGGTGACCTTGTAGTAGCGGCTGTCGGGGGTGTGATAGAGCATCGAATCAGCGTTGCCCTTGATCGGATGGGTGTCGGGGCCATTGCCCTCGGCATCGGGAAGGACCGAGCCCTCCCATTCGCCGGCCTCGAAGGCGACCTCAGCGGTGGCCTCGTCGGTGGACGTCTCATCGTGGGTGGCAGCTTCGGCGGCTTCTTGGGCCCGCTTGCGGCTGCGCTCAACCCGAGCTCGACGGCTGGAGGCCTGGCTGGCCTGGGCGCCTTCGGCTCGAGCCCGCAGGATCTCGATGCGCTCCTCGCTCATCCGATCGACCACCACGGTGATGTGGCAGGTGCGCTTGCGGATGCGGGTCGCCCGACCCCGAGCCCGGGGACGGAACCGACGCATCGTTGGACCCTCATCAGCGAAACAGGCGCTGACGAAGAGCTCCTCGGCATCACCGATATAGGAACCGGTGTTGTCGGGGTTCGATGCATTGGCAACCGCGCTGGCGAGCACCTTGCGAATATCACGAGCGATCGAACGATCGGTGAAGTGGAGGACCTGGTCGGCATGGGCAACATCGAGACCTCGAATGAGATCGAGGACGACGCGAGCCTTGGTGGCCGATGAACGGACGTGCTTGGCCGTGGCCTTCGTACCGTGGCGCTCACCGATAACGGTGGCACCTTCATTGCGCTTTGGACCACGCATCAGCGACGAGCTCCCTTTTCTTGTCCGGCGTGATACCGGAAGGTGCGGGTGGGGCTGAATTCGCCAAGCTTGTGGCCGACCATCGACTCGGTGATATAGACCGGGACGTGCTTGCGACCGTCGTGAACGGCGATCGTGTGGCCGACCATGTCGGGGATGATCGTGCTGCGGCGGGACCAGGTCTTGATGACCTTCCGCTCGCCGGCCTCGTTTTGGGCATCGACCTTGCGGAGCAGATGCTCGTCGACGAACGGACCTTTCTTAAGACTGCGGGACATATCTGTTCTCCCTACCCCTTACCGGCGACCCTTGCCGGTACGGCGACGACGGACGATGAGCTTCTGGCTGGCCTTGTTGCGGTTGCGGGTACGACCCTCGGGCTTACCCCACGGTGAGGTAGCGGGACGACCACCGGAGGTGCGTCCTTCACCACCACCCATCGGGTGATCGACCGGGTTCATGGCAACACCGCGGGTCTGGGGGCGCTTGCCCTTCCAGCGGTTACGACCGGCTTTACCGATCTTGACCAGTTCGTGTTCGGAATTGCCGACCTGGCCGACGGTGGCCCGACAGTCGATCGGGACCCGACGCATTTCGGTGGACGGCATACGCAGGGTGGCGAAGTCGCCTTCCTTGGCGACGAGCTGGACAGCGATACCCGCTGACCGGCCGATCTTGCCGCCCTGTCCAGGCCTCAACTCAACATTGTGGATCGTGGTTCCGACCGGGATATAGCGCAGAGGAAGCGCATTGCCCGGCTTGATGTCAGCGCCCTGACCGCTTTCAACGGTGTCGCCGACACCGAGACCGCGAGGAGCCAAAATATAGGCCTTCTCGCCGTCGGCATAGTGCAACAGAGCGATGCGACAGGTGCGGTTGGGGTCGTATTCGACGCTGGCGACCTTGGCGGTCACCCCGTCCTTGACCCGCTTGAAATCGATGATGCGGTAACGCTGTTTGTGACCGCCGCCGCGATGGCGGGAGGTCTTGCGGCCATAGGAGTTACGACCGCCAGTCTTGGGCTTGGCGCCGAGGAGCGACTTTTCAGGAGTCGTCCTGGTGATGTCGGAGAAGTCAGATGATGTCTGGAACCGACGACCGGCGCTGGTGGGTTTGCGGGAACGAATCGCCATGATGACCTCAGTTCTCGAACAGCGGGATATCCCCCGCCGCCAGCGTGACGATGGCCCGCTTGGTGTCGGGCTTGGAACCGCGGCGGTTGCTGCCACGCACCCGCGTGGCCTTTCCCTTGCGGTTGAGAGTATTGACCGAGTGGACCTCGACACCCCAGATCGCCTCGATGGCGTCTCGGATCTCAGGCTTGCTCGCATCGGGATGAACCTTGAAGGTGTAGACCCCGGTTTCCATGAGCTCATAGCTCTTTTCGGAGACCACCGGAGCGAGGATGATGTCGCGGGGGTCTTTCACTTGTCGTCCTCCTTGCGCTGCGACTTGGGCTTGGAGAAGCCAGCAGCTTCGGCATTGGCCTCGGTGTCAAACCAGACCTCGGCGACGGTGCGGTCGTAGAACGCACTGCCGGGCACGTGGTAGAGCATCGAGTCGGCATTGCCCTTGATCGGGTGGGTGTCGGGGCCATTGCCCTCGGCATCGGCCATGACCGAGCCCTCCCACTTGCCAGCGACAACCTCATCGGCAACCTTGGCATCGGCAGCCGGTGCCGGGTCGACCGAGGGGGCCGAGTCAGCAGCGACCGGGAGGAGATCCTTGCTGAACACGATGACGTCGTTGCACAGGACATCGTAGGCGTTGAGTTCGCCAGGAGTGATCAGCTGGACCTCGGGGAGGTTACGGAAACTGAGGGCGACCGCCGGTTCGTTGCGACCGACGACGACCAGTACCCGACCCTCAACACCGAGCTGGGCGAGAGCTTTCCGAGCCGTCTTGGTGGACGGGGTGTCCCATCCCCACTGGTCGATGACGATGACCTTGCCCTGCGATGCCCGGTCCGACAGAGCCGAACGCAGGGCGAGGGAGATCATCTTCTTGGGAGTCTTTTGACGATAGGAGCGAGGCTTGGGGCCCAGCGCAATGCCACCACCGGCGAAGTGGGGTGCCCGGATCGAACCCTGACGGGCATTACCGGTTCCCTTTTGGCGGTAGGGCTTGGATCCACCACCACGAACCTCGCTGCGGGTCTTGGTGGACTGGGTGCCCGAGCGACGAGCAGCCAGTTGGGCGGTGACGACCTGGTGCATGACCGGGACGTTGGGCTGGATGCCAAAGGTCCGATCATCGAGTTCGACCGTGCCAACCTCGCCACCGGACACATTCTTGAGAGTGATCTGTGCCATGGTGCTCAGGCTCCCTTCACGGCGGCCTTGACCGCATTACGAATCGAAACGAGACCACCGTTGGGGCCGGGAACCGATCCCTTGATCAAGAGAAGGTTCCGCTCGGCATCGGATGAGACCACGGTCAGGTTCAAGGTGGTGACCTGCTCATGGCCCATATGGCCGGCCATCCGCTGGCCCTTGAAGACCCGAGCCGGGAAGGCACAGGCTCCGATGGCACCAGGGGTGCGGTGGTTCTTGTGGTTACCGTGGCTGGCGCCCTGACCGGCGAAGTTGTGACGCTTCATCGTGCCGGCAAAGCCCTTGCCTCGGCTGGTTCCGGTGACATCGACCAGGCTGCCATCGGCAAAGGCCTCAACGGTGATCTCACCGCCGACCTCGTAACCGTCGACCGAGTCGAGCCGAAGCTCGACCAGGCGCTTGCCCGGATCGACATTGGCCTTGGTGTATTGGCCAGCATCCGGCTTGTTGAGTTTGCGAACGTCGCGCTGACCATAGGTCACTTGGAGTGCGTTGTATCCGTCTGATTCGACGGTCTTGATACGCACGATGCGCATCGGTTCAACACGCACCACCGTGACGGGGACGATTCGATCGTCAACCCAGGTCTGCGTCATCCCGACTTTTTCGCCGAGAATCACTGTTTGTGCCATGGAGGCTTCCTTCAAGTTGATCGAGCCCGAG
>PDSL01000049.1 GCA_002748455.1 Ilumatobacter coccineus | reverse complement strand
CGGATCATCGATCGCTGAACAAATCCCGCCCTTGACCGAACCCACATCGGTCACCAGACCAGTCGTCTCAGCCAGGGCCCGGCGCACCTGGTCAACCACCGTCAACACCGGCACCGCCACAATGGTGATATCGGCATCACGGGCCAGCCCACCAGCAGCGATCAATCCACGATCCACTGCTGTCGCCACCGTGGCAGCATCGACATCATCGCCATACACCGTCCAGCCCTCATCGCCTAACCGAGCCGCGATCGAGCCCCCGATGAGGCCCAAGCCGATGATGTTTGCCGTGCCGGTCACGACCGAGGAGCGTATCGGCGAGACGGAGTAGCGACCGCTTCAGCCAACGCTCGTCGTTCAGCGGTAGACAACTCACGCCAGTCGCCGGGGCGCAATGAACGATCTGACAAGGGACCGATCCTGACCCGCACCAAACGTCGCACCGGATGGCCAATCGCGTCGCACATCCGGCGCACCTGGCGATTGCGACCCTCGTGAATGGTCAGTCGAACCACCCCCGGCGATGGCTGCGATGCCTCGGCTGGCGCGGTCGTGCCATCGTCGAGCTCGATCCCCTCGCGCAGCCGACGCAGATCGCCAGCGCTCAACCGACCCTGGACATGAGCCAGATACTCCTTGGGCACTCCATGGCTGGGATGGGTGATTCGATGGGCGATATCGCCATCATTGGTGAGCAACAAGAGTCCCTCGGTGTCGGCATCGAGACGACCGACCGGAAACACCCGAGGCGTCGACGGCACCAGATCGATCACCGTGGGACGGCCATGGGTGTCCTTGGCGGTGGTGATCACCCCAGCGGGCTTGTTGAGCAGGTAATAGACCAAACCCGGTCGAGCACCGACCGGGGCGCCATCGACCTCGATCAGATCGGTATCGGGCAACACCCGGCGCCCGAGCACAGCGATCTCGCCGTTGACAGTCACTCGTTGTTCGGAGATCAGTTGCTCACAGCTGCGACGACTTCCCCATCCGGCAGCAGCCAACACCTTCTGGAGTCGTTCGCCCACCGGTTGGCGTTGCTGCTCCCACAAGGGAGGTTCAGGCTGGACCATCGGTCTCTGGCCTCGGCTCTACCCGCAACCCGTGTTCAAGCGCTTCCACCACACTCGCGCCGGGAATGAATTCGGCGATCGGCGGCAGATCATCGAGTGAATCGAGGCCCAGCTTTTCGAGAAAGGTTGGGGTCGTACCAAACAAGATTGCCTGGCCAGGACCCTCATCTCTGCCCGCTTCAGCCACATAGCCGCGCGCCTGGAGGGTGCGCAGCACCGTGTCGGGATCAACGCCGCGGATCGAGGCGATCTGGGCCCGCGAGATCGGCTGCTTGTAGGCCACGATCGCCAGGGTCTCCAACGCTGCCCCCGACAGGCGAGCCTTGCGATCATGGAGCACAAAGCGCTCCACATAGGGCGTCTGATCGGTAGCGGTTTGGTAGCGATAGCCCCCAGCCACCCGGCGTAGCTCAAAACCCCGGTGTTGGCTGAGATAGTCGGCAGCGAGCTCTTCACACCACTGCTCAACCAAGTCGGTTGGTTGTTCGAGCAATTGGGCCAAGAGTTCAGGAGCAACCGGGTCATGGGCGACCAAGATGATCGCTTCGATGGCCCGCTTAAAGCGATCTGCAGGCTGGTCGGTCACGAACTGGTTGTCCATCAAGGTCACACCCTAGTGGGGTCGATCCGGTCACGGTTTAGCCGTCGTAGGCGTCAACCAGAAGATCACTGAGCTCAACCGGCTCGGTGGCGGTCCAGCGAATATCGATATCGCCAAGACGGGAATCCTGGTCGATCTCGATATAGCCCTCTTTGAAGAGTTCCAGGATCGCCAAGAACCTCACGATGATGTCGAGGCGTTCGGTGAGGCCATCGGTCAACCGGCGGAAGGTGGCTCGACCCAAACGAGGCAGCTCATCAACCAGCTCGACCACCGCATCAGCCACGCTGGCCTTGACTGCATGAATGTGGAGCAGGTCAACGGTGGGCACCGGCTTGGGGCTAAACGCCCGGATCGCCGCGCTATGGAACCGCCTCAGCGAGGTACCGGCCAGAAGATCGGGCTGGAGGTTGGCGAAGCGTTCATCGGGTCCGACAGCGCGAGCAAACGAGAGATCGGCTTCGTCAGCCAACGCCCCAAACACGCTGGCCACATCCTTGAAGGTCTTGCACTCGATCAGGCGGGCCAAGAGCAGGTCGCGCTCTTCCCACAAGGCGAACTCATCATCGAGATCGCCATCATCGGCGCCAGGCAGGAGTCGACGGGTTTTGAGCTCGACCAGGGTGGCAGCGATCAACAAGAACTCGGTGGCGATATTGAGATCGAGCGCTTGCATCCGCTCAACCTCGGCCAGGTACGCATCGACGATGTGGGCCAGGTCGATCTCATAGAGGTCGACCTCGTCCTTGACGATCAGGTGCAAGAGCAGGTCGAACGGACCGTCAAACACTGGAGTCGACACGTCAATGGACATAACGCCGCAAGTCTAGCCCCAAATGCCAGACATGTAAGTACACGGCCGAGGTTCTTCGACATCGATCACGCCACTGGCCCCAGCGGACACTAGCCTCCCAAAGCGTGAAGCGTGTTTTGTCTTGCATCCAGTCCACCGGCAATGTTCACCTCGGCAATTATCTTGGCGCCCTGCGCAATTGGGTGAGCGGACAACACGACAACGATGTCTTCCACGGGGTTGTCGACCTCCACGCCCTCACGGTCACCGACCAACCCGGTGTGGTCGGTCCAGCCACGGTTGAGGTCGCGGCAATGCTCTTCGCTATCGGCCTCGATCCCGAGGTGGCCACCATCTTCGTCCAAAGCCATGTGCCCGAACACAGCCAGCTGTCATGGTTGATGGAATGCACGGTGTCTTATGGCGAGCTGTCTCGCATGACCCAGTTCAAGGACAAGTCGGCCAAGCGCGATGGAGGCTTTATCTCGGCTGGGCTGTTTACCTACCCAGCTCTGATGGCTGCCGACATCTTGCTCTATGACGCCGCTGAGGTGCCCGTTGGCGATGACCAGCGTCAACACGTCGAGATCACCCGCGACATCGCCATCCGGTTTAACCACCGCTTTGGCGACACCTTTGTGGTGCCCGAGGCGGTCACCCCCAAAGCCGGTGCCCGGGTGATGGACCTCCAGGATCCGACCTCGAAGATGTCCAAGTCATCGGCATCCCAGTCGGGTGTGGTCGGACTCCTCGACGACCCCAAGGCGATCACCAAGAAGTTCAAGCGGGCGGTGACCGACTCCGACACCGAGGTGCGCTACGACGTGGCGGCCAAGCCCGGGGTCTCCAACCTGCTCGATATCCATGCCGCGGCCACCGGTCGCACCCCCCAAGAGATCGCCGCTGACTACACCCAATATGGCCGACTCAAGGTCGACACCGCTGACGCGGTGGTCGCCATGTTGGAGCCGATCCAGGCCCGCTATCACGACCTGATCGCTGATCGCGGTGAACTGGCTCGCCTCTTGTCCGTTGGGGCCGACAAGGCTCGATCGGTTGCCTCGGTGACCGTGAAACGGGCCTACGACGCGATCGGTCTGATCCCCGCCTGATGACCACGGTAAGCAAAGCCCGTCAGCTCGACCGTCGCCTGATCCGCCTCGCCATCCCGGCTCTCGGCAACCTGGCTATCGGGCCGATCTATGTCCTTGTCGACACCGCCATCGTCGGCCGTATCGGAACCGATCAACTCGCTGGCCTGGCGATCGCTGCCACAGTCTTGAGTCTGGTCTTTATCAGCGGTACTTCGCTGACCTATGGCACCACCGAACAGGTCGCCTACCGTCTCGGCGCCGGTGATCGGCCCGGCGCCGCCACCGTTGGGGTCCAATCCGCCTGGATCGCTCTCGGGATCGGGATCATCGAGGCCATCCTGCTCGCGGTCTTCGCGTCCCCGATTGTGTCGGTGTTTGGCGGTCGAGGGGAGGTCGCCACCCATGCGGTTACCTATCTCACGATCAGCGCGGTCGGTATTCCCTTCGTCATGCTGGCGCTCTCAATCCAGGGGACGCTGCGCGGAGAAGCCGACTTCACATCCCCGCTGGCTGTTTTGGCGGTATCGAATCTTGCCAATCTGGTGATCGAACTGATCATGGTGTTCGGCCTTCACCTCGGGATCGCTGGATCGGCCTGGTCGACGGTGATCGCCCAAGTTGGCGCTGGCATCTGGTTCATCGCCCAAGCACTCCCTCGCTTTGGTCGAGCATCTCACCGATACCCCCGGTGGGTCGACATGGTGCCCCTGCTCACCGCTGGACAGCATCTGGTGATTCGGGTCGCTGCCATGCTGGTCGTCGCCAGCGGGTCAACCGCAGTGGCCGCACGCATCGACAAACCCACCCTGGCCGCCTTCCAGGTGGTTGGCTCGCTCTTCAGGTTTGTGGGCTTGAGCCTTGATGCGTTGGCCCTGCCGGTCCAAACCCTGGTTGCTGAACGCTTAGGCCGTGATGATCGAGCCGATGCAGCCTTCGTGTCCACCCGAGCGATTCGGCTCTCAATCGGACTTGGCGCGGTGATGGCAGCGATCACTCTGGCTGCCTCGGTGTTCAGCGCTCCCCTCTTTAGCAACGATCCCGGCGTTCAATCGCGCATCGCTGCCGGCATGGTGTGGCTCGGCATAGCGCTCTTGCCAGCAGCGATCGCCTTCACCTATGACGGGGTCCTCATCGGAGCGAGCGACTACCGGTTCTTGGGTCGAGCCGCCGTTGGATATCTCGGGGTCATGATCCCCATCGCTATCGCCATCTTGACCTGGCCGTCGGTCGGCATCGGCGGGATCTGGGCCGGATGGCTGGTCTGGCTGATGATGCGAGCCGGGGTCAACCATGTTCGGGTGCAACGCTTACTTGGCAAGGGCTCACCATCGCTCGCTCAACCAGTGAGCTAGACAGCATGAGCGGTGACAGCGCGACAACGGCGACCACCCGCGGTCGGTAGACGTCCGGTGATCGATCCGCCAACGGCTGGCGGTCCCGCCAGGACGTATGCGTAGCGAGCAGGGCCCTGACGTCGATCCATCCTGCTGAGGTGTGCGGTGTGTCTATGTCGAATACTGGCGAACCAGCGTGTTGACCCCAGGACCGTCAAGGTGTTCGAGGGCTGACGTGCGGCCGGTCGCCAGCAGCAGGAGGTCACCGGAGGTGCCTTCGACCCTCAAGGTTCCCGAGCCAGCTTCCCAACTGATGTCGGTGGCGACAAGGCGGACAGTGGCGAATCGCTTCTTGCCGCCATACCAGCGGCTGTCGACGGCATGGTCGAGCGCCGGTACGACGTGCTCGGGGATCATTGTCGTGGCTCGTCCGAGGGGCCGGGCGATGTCTTGGGTGTGGACCAGGATGTCGATGAGCTGATCGGCCGGGGTGCTCATCGGATTCCGCTGTGAGGAGCTGGCCGACTCGCGGAGTCGCTGGATCAGCTCGGGTGGATCGACGTCGCGAGATCGCTTGATGGCTGCGTTCGTGTTCATCCGATCGAAGCTGCCCCGGGCTTTGATCATGCCGACGATCATCCCACGGAGGGTCTCTTCTGTTGCCAGGGTCAGGTGCGCGACGACGTCTCGGACGGTCCAATCCGCACAGAGTGACTGTGTCTGCCATTCGTCGGGTTCGAGTTGTTCGAGCAGATCGCACAGAGCCAGCCGCTCGCTGGCGACCATCTTGGTGATCGCTGCTTGGTCGGTGCCGTTTCCTGTGGGGCTCATTGGTTGTTGTCCTTTCGGGAGGTATGGCGCTCGCTCAATCGGTTATCTCGGCAGCATCAGCGGTCACAACGCGACAACAGCTCAGCAGCTTCACCACCATCGTCGGTGCCGGCGATCAGGGCCACCGTGACCGGATCAGAGCCCGCCTGAGCAGCCAGCTCAGCGCCGATCGCTTCATGATCGTGGTACTGGCGGAACCGTTCGGTGCGGCTCCCGATCAGGGTGGCCACCACCCGTTCCCACGTCGACAGCTGTGACACGATCTTGCCCACATCGTGGAGCAAGGCTCCAGCGATCACCGCACGCTCAAGTTCACGGCTGTGCTCGATCACACATCGAGCAACCTGGATCGAATGAGCCTGATCGATGGGTGACATCTGGGACCACAAGTCACATTCGCCACCGGTCAAGAACGACCGTGCCCACTCATCGTCGGCTGCAGTCGGTGCCGTGGCTCGCATCGTCCACCACCACCGAGCAACCAGATGGTGAGGATGGCCGATCAGATCAGCCCACGAACTCATGAGCTCACCGCCCGAGGATGGGCCAGGCTGTAGACCTCCCACAACCGCTCCTGGCTGACGTGGGTATACACCTGGGTGGTCGAGATCGAGGCGTGTCCCAGCATCTCCTGGACAATCCTCACATCGGCACCATGGTTGAGCATGTGGGTAGCACACGAATGGCGCAACACGTGGGGTGACAGGTCCTCATCCTTGATGCCTGCTCGACGGCCGTATTCGCCAACGATCAGCCAAGCACCCTGGCGGCTCAATCGTCCACCCCGCTGATTCAAGAACACCGCCTCAGCATCGCCGCGCCGCTTCCACTTCAAGGGGGCCAGCGCGCCACGGCCCGATGGCGAGAGCCATTCATCCAACGCCGCGGCACACACCCGCCCAAAGGGGACGATCCGCTCCTTGGAGCCCTTGCCGAACAGGCGCACCAGACCCTGGTCGGTATCGAGATCGCTGAGGTTCAACCCGACCGCTTCGGATACCCGAGCGCCGGTGGCATAGAGCAGTTCCAGCAAGGCCCGGTCCCGAATCTGGTGAGGTTCATGACCGATCGCCGCGTCGAGCAAGCTGGCGATCTGGTCTTCGGTGAGCGGTTTGGGCAGGCCGGACGGCACCTTCACCCCATCGAGTCGAGCGGTCGGATCATCGGGCCGCTTGCCCTCGGTGGCCAGATAGCGGTGCAGCATTCGCACCGCGGTCAGCTGCCGAGCGATCGTGGCCGGAGCAAGCCCGATCTCGATCCGGTTGTTGACATAGTCGATCAGACCCTCATGGTCGATCGTCAAGATCGAGCGGTCGTGGGCGAGCAACCAGGTGTGATAGTGGCGCAGGTCGCGCCGATAGGCATGAACGGTGTTGCGAGACCGACCCCGAATCGCCTGCAGCCAGCCCAAGAACTCTGAGGCTTCCTCGGGAAGCTCAATCGGGTCATCGACCAGATCGGCCATCGATGTCTCCCCTCACCCGGTCAGCGATCGCGTCGCCGGACACGATCGGCCAACA
>PDSL01000048.1 GCA_002748455.1 Ilumatobacter coccineus | reverse complement strand
GAGCTGGCCGTGAGGCGCCACCGGCATCGACTCGATCATGGTGTGGCAGCGTGAACAGGCTCGACCGGTGCGCCCATAGACCGCCAGACGATCTCGTGATCCAACGCGTTGAGCGATGGCATCAACCAGGGTGTGGACTGCATCGATGCCCAGCTCCATGACCCGAGCTGATGGATGCCATCCCAAGGTCCACAGCAGTTCGGAGCGGTCGACATTTCCCAGGCCTCGAACCACCCTCTGGTCGATCACCACATCACGCACCAGCCCATCAGGGTCGGGATAGGTCAGGATGCGGTTGACGATGTCGAGGTCGCAATCGGTGTGGCGGGCCAGAGCCGGACCGGGCCGGCCAAAACAGGGATGGCGACGCCGATCGGGAAGGCGATAGGTCTCCACATCGACATCGCCGAAGCAGACTGCCAGAAAATCCCGGTTGTGGATCGATGCCCTCATCGAACGATAGGAATATTGCCAGGGTTGCTCGGTGCGATACAAACACCAGCGACCGCCGGAACGGAGGCGACTGTCGAGAACCACGCCATCATCCCAGGTGACTCGGAGATGGCGACGCACCACCTCAACCGATTCGACGATCCGCCCGACGGTGGGAGGCCGACCGACCAAGTGGTGGGCATCAAAGTGCTCCATGGGACGCCCGACAAGAGCAGAACGCATCGCACTTGCTACCCGGACGTGGTCAGCTACCAACATCGCTTTCGACCGTAGTTCACCAAGCCACGCAAGCCGTGACAATCAAGGGTTTTCGTGGTCGAAGCGGTGTTGACCTGCCACTGATTCGGCGAGCGCGACCGCTACGGTCACACGATGTGAGCATCGTGCCAGACCAGGTGGCCTCTGATCAGGTGACAACCCCGCCGCGTGGCGACCACCGATCATGAGCGCGACCCGTCGTCTTGTTGGACCCGATGTGGTCCGGGCTGTCGCCATGTTCGGTGTGGTCTTGATGAATTATCACGGCTACCTGATCCTTCGGGACGGCCAACGCCCGACCGGCACGATCGCCAGCATCCTCGACCCGTGGGAAGGGCCTCTCGCCAATCGGTTCGCTGCCACCTTTGTGCTGACCGCTGGGGTCGGGGTCTCCCTGATGACCAGGCGCGACAGGTCGGCGGAGATGAGATGGCGATTGGTGCGTCGAGGTTTGGTGCTCTACGGGCTGGGGATGGTGTTCGACATGATCTGGCCCGGCACGATCTTGCCCTACTACGGCGCCATGTTTATCTTGGCAGCTACAGCGATCACCTTGCCCGTGTGGGCGATCGCCACCGCTGGGATCGCCGCAGCAGCGATCGGGGCAGCGATCACCCCGCCCAGCGCCGGATTCCATTCACCGACCGGCCTCATCATCGAAGTCGTTTTTCATGGCACCCATCCGCTCTTTCCCTGGCTGATCTATTTCTGCGCCGGGATCATTCTCGGTCGATATCTGTTCACCGACTGGTGGCGGCCGATCGCCGCGGCAGTTGGCGCGGGCAGCCTGATCTTCGCCATCGTGATCGCTGTCGGCAGCGGGGACAGTCTGGCGCCACCGTCACGCAGCTTGCCGTCCACCCTGGGCGCGCTCGGTGTGGCGCTGCTCGCCTTCGTCGCGATCTTCACCATCGCTGAGCGATGGTCCCAGACCGCGGTGATCGACCGGCTGAGACGAGCGGGCCAGCTCTCCTTGTCGATCTATCTGGTCCACGGTCTGGTGTTCAACTTGATGGTCGATTGGCTCGACCTGGTCCAGCCTGGGGGTCTGGCAATCTCGGTGAGCTTTACCGTCATCGTGTGGTTGGTCACCATCGGGATGGCGAGCGCCTACCAGGAACGCTTCGGTCGAGGTCCAGCCGAAACCCTCTATCGTCGCCTCACCGCCTGAGCGTGCGATCACTCCTCGGGTGATGGAGCGGACTCGGGTTCAGCCCGCGGCCGTGACACGACCGCCGGATCGCGACGCATCCCCCTGATCCCCACCGCTCCAGCGCCGATCAGGTCACCATGGAACCCCAAGCGGGCTGGCGTGACCCGAGGAGCGGTCCCCAGCCCCACCCGAGACACCCGATCGAGCTCTTGTTGGGCAGCATTGAAAAAGGTGGCAGCAAAACCGAGGGCAACCCCGCCGCCGATCACCACCAGGTCGAGATCCAGGGTGCTACAGATCATCCCGGCAGCCCGCCCAACCAGGCGTCCGGTGCGGGTCATGATGTCATAGGACGGCTCGGTGGGGGGCCGACCGGTGATCTGCTCGATAGCCAGCCCCGACGCCTCGGACGCAAGACAGCCTCGAGCTCCACACGAACACCGTCGCCCACCAGGTTCGACGATGATATGGCCGACATCACCGGCATGACCCGAGTTGCCTTCGACCAGTTCCCCATCGACGACGAAGGCCCCACCGATACCGGTCGACACACTGATCACTGCAAAGCTGCTGAGCCCTTTGGCTGCTCCTCGCCATCCTTCACCCAACGCGAGCGCCGTGGCAGCATGAGCCCCATAGACCGGAATCCCGGTCAGGTCGCTCAGGTGAGATCTCAAGGGGAACGATCGCCATGCCGGCAGCCGGATCGGGGTGACTGCATCGCAATTGCCTTCCACCTGGCCTGAACATCCCACCCCGATCGCCACCACGCGGGCATCGTGACGGGTCTCAGCATGCTCAAGCTGGTTGGTGACGATGGCCGCCAATCCAGCGAAATGGGATTGGGGCCCAACATCGACCTCGACCTCGTGCCGATCCCAGTCGATCACCCGCCCTCGCAGGGTGATCAGTCCAGCGAGAAACTCCCGGCTCCCGATATCGATCGCCAGGATCAGGTCGGTCGGTGTGTGAGAGTCACCCATGACGATCACTCACACCTGGATGATCGTGCGGTGCCACCATGATCATGCCGGCACCCCATCGGCAGCGAAGACCGAGGGCATGCCACCGGTGTGGATGAAGACCACATCATCGCCCGGCCCCCAGCGCCCGTGGGTCGCGTGCCCCAACAGACCGGCGAACCCCTTGCCGGTATAGACCCGGTCGAGGACCCATCCGCCACGGCTGGCTGCCCACCGGATGGCGTCATCGGCTGCCGTGGTAGGAACGGCATAGTCGGGCCCCATCCAGGATGGGTCGATCTCGATGTCATCCGCGGTGACCTCGGCAGAACCGACATCGTCGATCAGACCCAGAGCTGCGGTGGCCAACTCACCGATATCCGGCTGCCCCTGGTTGACCCCCTGGGCCACCCCGATCGCCACCACCGGAGGCGCATCATGACCTTGGGCTCGCCAGATCGCCCGACCGGCCACCAAGCCAGCGTGGGTGCCGCCGCTCGATGAGGCGTGCACCACCGCTGCCGGCGTGATCCCGAGGTCGCGACACTGGTCCATCAGTTCGAGATAGGCGTTGAGATAGCCCAAGGCCCCCACTGGGGTTGAACCCCCGATCGGGATCTCGAAGGGGGCAGCACCATCGGCTCGGAGCTCATCGGTGAGTGCTTCGGTGGCGATCGCCAACTCACCCCAATGGGTTTCGGGCGCTCCGGTGAAGTGAAGCTGGGCCCCGAACAGGGTCGAGAGAAGCTGGTTTCCGGTGGCGGTATCAGGTCGATCGCCGGAGAGCACCAGATGGGTTTCGAGCCCCATCACCGCTCCAGCAGCGGCGGTCATCCGGCAATGATTCGACTGGGCTGCCCCCACGGTGACCAGGCTGCGAGCCTCGACCGCTTGGGCCTGGCCACACAAAAACTCGAGTTTGCGCACCTTGTTACCGCCCATACCCAAGCCGGTGAGGTCGTCGCGTTTGACCCACAGTCGGCTCCCGCCGGGCAGCTCAGGGCCGCGCTCCAGCGGAGTGGGAAGGAGAGCCAAACGGACACGTGGGGAAGCGATCTGCACGAGTGCCATGCTAGAGGGGTGCCGAAGACCGATTGGAACCCCATCTTGCGCGAGGAGTTCGCCAAGCCCTATTGGGCTGAACTCCAACAATTTGTGGCGACCGAACGCCAGCGATATCGCATTTTCCCACCCCACGACGAAGTCTTCGCTGCCCTTCACCTCACTCCCTTCGCCCACACCAGGGTCATGATCTTGGGCCAGGACCCGTATCACGGCCAAGGCCAAGCTCATGGCTTGTGTTTTTCGGTGCGGCGCGGGGTTCAGGTCCCACCGTCACTGGTCAATATCCATCGCGAGCTCCACGATGATCTCGGTATCGAGATTCCCGATCATGGCAATCTTGAAGCCTGGGCTCGCTCCGGGGTGTTGCTCTTGAACACCACCTTGACGGTCCGCTCAGGTCAAGCCGGATCTCATCAGGGCCACGGCTGGGAGATCTTCACCGATGAGGTGATCCAAGCGGTCAGCGCCAAGGACGACCATGTGGTCTTCATCTTGTGGGGGAGTTCGGCACGCCGCAAGAAAGCCCTCATCGACACGGTGCGCCACACGATTATCGAGTCACCGCACCCCTCTCCGCTCTCGGCCCATCGCGGCTTCTTCGGTTCTCGACCGTTCAGCCGAGCCAACCAAGCCCTCATCGAGAACGGGCAAGAACCGATCGACTGGTCGCTCTAACCCGCCGACCCAACCGGCGATGAGACACCTGACCCCACCCTCAGCGGTCGTGATCTGGGACCAAGCCAGCGATACTAGGGCGTTGTGACGATCCCTCTCCCCCTACTGCCCACCCGGGTGACCAAGCGGATTATTCGACCGCTCAGCGACTTCTTCCAGAAGGAGGCCAGCGCTGGCATCTTGTTGGTCCTCGCCGCTGTCGCCGCGATCGTGTGGGCCAACTCGCCATGGTCAGCGTCGTACCTTGAATTGTGGAGCACCCACGCCCAGATCAGTGTCGGCAACTTCGAACTCAATCTGACCCTCAAAGAATGGGTCAATGACGGGGCCATGGTCCTCTTCTTCTTCGTGGTTGGTTTGGAGATCAAGCGTGAACTCACCCAGGGTGAGCTGCGCGATCCTCGTCAAGCAGCCCTTCCGATCATCGCTGCGGTCGGCGGCATGATCGTCCCAGCGATCATCTATTACTCCTTCAACTCCGGCGGCGTCGGCGCTCCGGGCTGGGGGATCCCGATGGCCACCGATATCGCCATCGTGATGGGGGTGGTCGCCCTCCTCGGCAAGCGTGCTCCTCAATGGCTCAAACTCTTCTTGCTGGCCTTGGCGATCGTGGATGACATCGGAGCGATCGTGGTGATCGCCATCTTCTATTCCGAAGGGGTGTCGTTTGCCTGGCTCGGGCTCTCGGTGGCCACGATCATCATCGCTGCGGCTATCCGCCAACGGGTCCCGGTGATGGGGGTCTATCTCCTTTTGGGCCTCATCTGTTGGCTGGGACTCCACGAAGCCCATGTCCATCCCACCCTGGCCGGGGTGGCCTTCGGGATGTTGTCGCCGGTGATTCCGCGTCGCCAAACCGATTGGATCGATGCCGATGAGTTGGCCGACAAGCCGGGCTATCAGGCTGCGTTGAAGGTGTCCCGCCAGGCCCAGTGGACCGTCTCGATCGTCGAATGGCTGGAAAACCGGCTCCACCCCTACTCCGCATTCGTGGTGGTGCCGATCTTCGCCCTCGCCAATGCGGGAATCAAGATCCCGGTCAACGAGGTCGACAACGCGCTCTCCAATCCGGTCACCTGGGGAGTCGTTCTCGGCTTGGTGATCGGCAAGATGGTGGGGATTTCGGTCGCCACCCTGGGTGCGGTGGCGCTCAAGATCGGACGTCTTCCCGAAGGGGTCACCCCCCGCTATGTGATCGGCGCCGGAGCCCTCGGCGGAATCGGGTTTACCGTCTCACTCTTCGTGACCGAGCTGGCGTTCGGTGACACCATGGTGGGCACCGATGCCCGTCTCGGTGTGGTGGTCGCGTCCCTGATCGCTGCCATCGTCGGCACCGTCATCATGATCCCAGGATCGCTGGAGAACGATCGATCGATGGCCACATCCCAGCCACGAACCGGCTAGGTTCGCGTCATCATGTTGCTGGCAGTTCAATCGGGGATCGGCACCACACTGGCGATCATTGTCGGTGTCGGAATGGCTGCCCAGTGGATCGCCTGGCGCACCCAGATCCCGTCGATCATCCTGCTCTTGATGTCGGGTCTGGCCCTTGGGCCGCTCTTCGGCGTGGTCGATCCCGATGCACTCTTGGGTAAGACCTTGTTCCCGATCGTGTCCATCTCGGTGGCTCTCATCTTGTTCGAAGGCGGATTGGATCTTCCCCCACGAGAGCTGAGAGCGAGCGGACGGGTCGTCCGACTCTTGATCACCCTCGGTGCCGCGATCACGTTTGGTATTGCCGCGTGGGGATCAGAGCATCTTTTCGGCATCAGCCGGGGCGCGGCAGCGGTGATGGCGGCAGTCTTGGTGGTCACCGGCCCCACCGTGGTGGGGCCCCTCCTGCGGTTCGTGAAACCGAACGGCCAAACCGGCGCCATGCTGCGCGCTGAAGGCATCTTGATCGATCCGATCGGGGCGACCGCGGCCCTGCTGGCGTTTGAAGCAGCGCTCTTGGTCGATGTCAACGAAGCGATCGGTCGCCTGGCCTGGGTGATGGGCCTGACCCTGGTGGTGGGTATCGGGATCGGGTTTGCGGTTGGCTATCTCCTCGATCATGCGATGAACCGATTCTTGGTTCCTGACCATTTAGCCAATCCGATCGCCATGGCATTGGTCATCGTCGCCTTCGTGGTCTCCAACGAGATCCAGGAAGAAGCCGGACTCTTGACGGTCACCGTGATCGGGATCTGGCTCGCCCGACGCGATTCAGCAGCGGTGCGCCACATGCTCGAATTCCAAGAAGGGATTCGAACTGTCCTGATTTCAGCCTTGTTCATCCTCTTGGCTGCCCGCATCGAGATGTCCCAGCTGCGCGATGTGGCCTTGCCGGCACTGGCCTTCCTGGCGCTCTTGGTCTTTGTCGCCCGCCCCTTGTCGGTGATCGCTTCAACCATTCGCAGTTCGTTGTCGTGGCGAGAACGACTGTTTTTGATGTCGATGGCGCCCCGAGGCATCGTGGCAGCGGCGGTGTCGGCGATCTTCGCCATCCGACTCGAAGAAGAGAATGTGCCTGGCGCTGACAAGATCGCTCCGGTCGTCTTCTTGGTCATCATCGGGACGATCGTGATCTATGGGTTTGCTGCTGGTCCGATCGCCCGCCGACTCGGGTTGGCTGAAGCCCACGCCAATGGGGTGCTGATCGTCGGTGCTCATCCGATGGCCCGAGGATTGGCTACCACCCTGGCCGAGATCAAGGTCTCGACCCTCTTGGTCGATACCGACCCCTACAACGTCACCCGGGCGGTGGCG
>PDSL01000047.1 GCA_002748455.1 Ilumatobacter coccineus | reverse complement strand
TTGGCCAACCTTGGGGGTCGAATAGAGGATTTGGCGTTGAAGATTGGATTCGTCGACGGTGTCTTTGTCGACGATGCCGAGGGTGCCGATACCGGCAGCAGCCAGATAGAGCGCTGCTGGGGAGCCGAGGCCTCCCACCCCGACCAGGAGAACCTTGGAGGATTGCAGGCGCACCTGGCCTTCGACTCCAACTTCGGGGAGGAGGTGGTGACGGTGGTAGCGGCTGGTGGATGGAGCGCTGGGGTTGTCATCGATAGCCCGACCTTCGGCTTTCCAGCGTTGGATGCCGCCAGCCATCGAGACAGCGCCCGAATAGCCCATCGATGCAAGGGTGTTGATAGCAAACAGCGAACGCACGCCGGTCGCGCAGTAGACCACGATCGGGGTGTCAGATCGAGGAAGCCGATATTCGGCTTGGTCGGCCAGGTCGCCAACAGGGATCAAGATCGCGCCGGGAAGAGCAGCAGCCTCGTATTCGTAGGATTCTCGGACATCGAGAATGATCGCTCCATCGGCGATGAGGTCGCTGGCGGCCGCGGTGGTGACCTCGCCAGTAGGTGACCGAGAAAGGAAAGACGGGTCGCGCTGATCGGCCATCGGTGTACATTACCTGCCCCGTGGGGAGACCGATCACCGTGAGCGACGACCGACCAGGACCGGGAGAACCTCGGCGATTGAGCCTCGCACAAGATGGTCAGCCCAGGCATCCATCTCGGTTCGTTCAACAGCACATCGCAGGTTTGCGCCATCTGGAATGCTCGATCGATCACCTCGGGGATGAGGGCTTGGCCAAAACTGATGGTGTCGGCCTTCATGATGCCGCCGCATCGGCGACACGGTGGGTCGGCTTCCCCGGAGCGGACCCGGTCGAGGGCTTCTCGCATCGATCTCACATCGCCACAGTCGAGGCAGCGGGTGTCGCGCATGGTGCCGTGGACTTCGATCACCAGATCGGGGTCGATGCCCGATTCTTGGTGGAGTCCATCGATGTTTTGGGTGATCACTGCGGCCAGTCGGCCGCTGCGTTGAAGATCGACGATGCAGTGGTGCCCCAGGTTGGGTTCGGCAGTCCACACCGTGGTGTCGAGCCGCTGCAGCCAGGCAGCCCGGCGCACCTCTGGGTCGGTGAGGTAGTAGTGAATGTTGGATGCTTTTTCGGCAGCGGGGTTGCGGGTCCACACCCCGTTGGGACCTCGAAAGTCGGGGATGCCCGAATCGGTGGAGATCCCGGCTCCGGTGAGTACCACCAGGCGGGTGGCCGATCCGATCACCTCGGCAGCAACGTCAATAGTGGGCGGGGCCATGGTTCGATCATGCCATCTCAAGGTGCTGCGGGCGTTGACGAAGCCCACAGGTGTGGGCGACCGATGGGAAGTCATCCCCTTCCTGCACTGGCTACCGCTCCCCCACCTGATGTCACCGACCCGTCCACCTTGTCATGTTTGGAGCACAACGATGAGCCACGACCTGCCCGCCCACGCCACCATCGTCCCCTGGATCGATCCGATCGTCGACGCGAAAGGTCATGATCCTCGAAGTGCCTATGTTGAGCGCTATTGGTTGGGGGTGATCGGGCCGACCGCGACCTGGATCATGAGGCGGTTCGCCGATCATTTCGATCATGAGCCTGAGGGCTTTGAGATCGACCTTCATCACACAGCGTCATCGATGGGGCTCTCATTTGCCAAGGGATCGAATTCGCCGTTTGGACGGGCCCTGCATCGTTGTGTGATGTTTGGTTTGGCCCGTCCGATCGCTGACGGGTTGTCGGTGCGGCGACGTTTTCCATCGGTGGCTGAACGCCATCTTCAGCGGCTTCCCGATGAGATCAAGTCGGCCCATCACGATTGGGCCCGGCGGGTCGTGCGTCTTGATCGACGTGATCTTGAGCGCCATCTGGTCGCTGCTGGCATCCCGATCGAGGTCGCCACTCGGGCGAGCGAGGCTGCTGCACTGGCGGCGTGATCGCCAGGCACTGATCGCGCCGCGCCGGTGGTGCCGATCTGATCGGTAACCAGGCACGACAAGCTCGTGTGTGACATATGTCATCACCTATGATGAGGCTCTCGTCGTCGGTTGGGGAATGCCCCACCGTTCGACATCACATTCACGACACCTGGGAGCCTCATGAACGAGCAGCAGCACGACACCATCGACACCTTGATGGCTGAAGATCGCACCTTTGCCCCGCCAGCACGTTTCGCTGCCAATGCCGTCACATCGGACCGTTCGCTCTACGAAGCTGCCGATGCCGATCGGCTGGAGTTTTGGGCCAACCAGGCTCGTGAGCTTCTCGATTGGGATCGCCCGTGGGACACCGTGCTCGACTGGCAGCTTCCCAACGCCAAGTGGTTTGTCGGCGGCCAACTCAATGTGGCCCACAATTGTCTCGACCGTCATGTTGCTGCCGGCAACGGCGATCGGGTGGCAATCCATTGGGAGGGCGAACCCGGTGATACTCGCACGATCACCTATGCCGAACTGACCGATGAAGTCGCTCGGTTCGCCAACGTGTTGGTCGGCTTGGGGGTGACCAAGGGCGATCGGGTCAATATCTATCTGCCGATGATTCCTGAAGCGGTGGTGGCCATGTTGGCCTGCGCCCGTATCGGAGCTCCTCACAGTGTGGTGTTCGGCGGGTTTGCTGCTCATTCGCTGGCCGATCGGATCAATGATGCTGAAGCCAAGATCTTGATCACTGCCGATGGTGGTTATCGACGTGGCGAGGTCTTCCCGCTCAAGCCAACCGCCGATGATGCCCTGGCATCGACATCGACCATCGAACATGTTGTCGTCGTCCGCCGGGGCGGCAATGAGGTCACCATGGTTGAGGGTCGCGATCACTGGTACCACGATCTGATGGCCGATGTGTCGGCGGAGTGCCCGCCGGTGCCGATGGATGCTGAAGATCTCTTGTTCTTGCTCTACACCAGCGGGACGACCGGAACCCCCAAGGGGATCATGCACACGATGGGCGGCTACCTCACCCAGGCAGCGTTTACCCACAAATATGTATTTGATCTGCATCCCGAAACCGATGTGTTTTGGTGCACCGCTGATGTGGGCTGGATCACTGGCCACACCTATCTCACCTATGGACCGCTGGCGAACGGCGCGACCCAGGTGATGTACGAGGGGGTGCCGAATTATCCGGCGAAGGACCGGTTCTGGGACATCATCGAGCGCTACGGGGTCACGATTTTCTATACCGCGCCCACAGCGATTCGGACCTTCATGAAGTGGGGTACCGATCAACCGGCCAGCCACGACCTGTCATCGCTGAGGGTCTTGGGCTCGGTTGGTGAGCCGATCAATCCCGAAGCCTGGATGTGGTATCACACCCATATCGGCGGCAGCAGGTGCCCGATCGTGGACACCTGGTGGCAAACCGAAACCGGCGGGATCATGATCTCTCCCCTACCGGGGGTGACCACAACCAAACCGGGCTCAGCGACAGCAGCTTTGCCGGGCATGGTGGCTGAGGTGATCAATGATCATGGTGAGCCGGTGTCCGAGGGTGGCGGCTATCTCACGCTGGCGGAGCCGTGGCCGGGGATGTTGCGGGGCATTTGGGGTGACCCGGGCCGCTATGAGGCCACCTATTGGAGCCAGTTCGAGGGCCGCTACTTCGCTGGCGATGGGGCCAAGATCGACGAGGATGGATACCTCTGGATTATCGGTCGGGTCGATGATGTGATGAATGTGTCGGGCCATCGGATCTCGACCTCCGAAGTTGAATCAGCCCTGGTGTCGCATCCATCGGTGGCTGAAGCTGCGGTGGTTGGCGCCAGTGATGCCACCACCGGCCAGGCGGTGTTTGCCTATGTGATCTTGCGCGCTGGGGCCGAACCGGTGGGCGGCGAAGCGCTGCGACGCCATGTCGCTCACGAGATCGGAGCGATCGCCCGACCCAAAGCGGTCTTTATCACCCCTGATCTGCCCAAGACTCGGTCGGGCAAGATCATGCGCCGATTGCTGCGCGATGTGGCTGAGGGTCGCAATCTTGGCGATACCACCACCTTGGCTGATGCCAGTGTGGTTGATGAGCTCCAGCGCCGCTCAGCTGACAACGCGTGATAGTTCTCGCCCCGACGAGATCGTGTGGCGAGATGCACCGGGGTGATCGTGCACCGTGATCACCCCGGTGGCACTACTTGGTGAAGCCGGTAGCGAAGTCAACCAGGAGGCGAGCACCGAACGCGGTGGCACCCTTGGTCAGCCAGCCGTTGGGAGCATCGACCGACATCGGCCCAGCGATATCGATGTGGGCCCATGGGGTGTCGCCAACAAAGGTCGACAAGAAGATCGCTGCACTGATCGCCCCGCCTTGTGGTGTGCCGATGTTCTTGATGTCGGCCACATCAGAGTTCAAGAGCGTGCGGTAGCGATCGGCTGAGAGGGGAAGCTGCCAGAGCGGCTCATCGGCGATGTCGCCACAGTCGCGCAGGGTGTCGATCACGGTCTGGTCGTTGCCGAGCACGGCAGCATATGCCGGGCCGAGCGCGTTGGCGGCCGATCCGGTGAGGGTGGCGATGTCAACGATCACATCGGGCTTGGCTTCAGTGGCCAGGCTGAGACCATCAGCGAGGATGAGACGTCCTTCGGCATCGGTGTTGTGAATCTCGACGGTGCTGCCGTTGCGGATGGTGATCACATCACCCAGCTTGAGGGCCGACCCTGATGGCATGTTGTCGGTGCACATCATCCATGCGGCATGGCGATATGGCTGGCGTTGGAAGGCTTGAGGCTGATACCGCCCGAGTCGTACATGACGCCCTTGCCGACCAGGGCGACGTGGGCCTTGGGCTTGGAGGGGGTGTAGGACAGCTTGACCATCCGAGGCGGCTCGACCGAGCCGGCATTGACTCCCAAGAGTCCGCCACAGCCCATCACTGCCAACGCGTCGGCATCGAAGATCTCAATATCGAGACCGTTTGCTTCAGCGATCTTGCTGGCCTGGGCAGCAAAGTCGCGAGCGGTGAGCTTGTTGGGCGGGGTGTTGGCGAGGTCGCGGGCCCGCATCGCCGCCCCAGCGGTGATCGCCCCACGCTGGGCACCGGGTGAGGTCTTGGTGGTGGCGTTGGAGACCAGGGTGAGCGAGTTGATTGGGGTGGCGCCGTTCGATGGCCCATCGACATAGCGATAGCGGGCCAAGAGGGCTCCTTCCACCACCGCTTGGGCGAGATCAGCATCGCTGCTGCCGGCCAGATTGGTGGCCAGGTTGGCGGCATAGGGCACGGCTCGAACAAAGCGTGCGGCGGCGTTGCGAAGCGTGGCAGCGGTTGGCTTGTCGCCGACCCCGATGGCCACCATGGTGGGGGCGTCTTTGGCGGGGATGACGAGGAGGTCACCGGGCTTGCCGTTGAAGCCGTGGGTTTTGAGGGTTGTCCGGTTGAGACCGAGTGTTCGCGGCACCGCCCCGGAGGGGCCAACAGCCAAGCCGATGGCATCGGCGGTGGAGGGAGCGGAACGAGCGACAGTGATCGACGGTGTCATAGCTCCAGTGTGGCCGGTTGCTCAGCTGACGACGACAACTCGAACGAATTCGTGGTTGCGGATGCCTTCAGCAAGATCGACATGCCTGTGCCATCCAAGGACGACACAGCGATTGATGCCGCGTCCTGGGTGGCTGGTTAGGCCGCGTGTTTGGCGGTGGGCTTGCGGGTTAGGCCGCGGCTTTGCCGGGCGGCCCGGTGCTCAACACGTTGCCGTCGGGGAGGGTGATGGTGAGGGCTCGGTGTTTGTCGAGTTCGATCTGCCAACCACCATCGTGGATCATGGTGTGGTGATGTGAACACACTGGCAAGAGGTTGTTGAGGTTGGTTTCGCCGCCGTTGCGCCACCAGGTCACATGGTGGGCTTTGGTGTACCGGAATGGCACCTCACAACCCGGGATCGCACACGTTGGATACATCGCCCGTAACGCTCGGCGTTGAGCCGGGCTGGCGAGGCGGGTGGAACGACCGAGATCAAGGCGACCGGGAGCGTGAATCACTAATCCGTTGCGGATGACGATGGGTTTCACCTCAGCATCACCATCACCGGCAAGCTCAGCCAACACCCGATACGGCACTTCAACAGGTATTCCGAGATCGGTGACCGGTTCACCTCGCCCATTGGGTTGGTCAGCATTGATCACCGCGATGAACTCCGGGCGACCAGGCTTGCTCCCAACCGTGTCGGGTTCACAGACCAGGCGAGCCAACGCTAAGGCTCGCAAATGATGTTGTTTGTTCACCGAATCGCTCGGACAGGTCTTCGGGACTGACTCAGCGAACAGGGTGTTGACCGCAGCGCTCAACCGGTTATCGAGTTTCACACCGGTGACCGGATCGAACCGGCCATCAAACCGCCACATCCCATCGGCATCCACCCAGGTGCGTAACCGGGTGTTGCGCTGCTGGCGTTCCAACCGGTCCATACCATCATCGGCCTGGATGCGCTGTGCTTCACGCTTCAACCGACGATGAAACGCCTCCACGCTGGATACTTCAGCCACCTTGGTGAGCTGTGATGCTTTCTCGAACAACCGGGAGCGTTCCTGATCAGTATCAAGCTGTTTACTGACCCGGGTCACCACATCAATATGACCCGTGGTCACCGCACCATCAGACAACGCGTCAGCCAACGGTTGGACGTTGCCCAGGGTGGTAGCTCGATGGCGGATGGTGGTCACGTCGCGCGTTGAGCCACGAGTGGCGTCAGCGATGTCGTGCTCAGGTGTTGGTGACAGCCGGGACATACGAGTAGCGAACTCAGCTTCAGCAGCAGCAAGCCAAGAACGCACCTTGGTGATATCAACAAACCCGCGAGTGAGCTGAACACGATCAGCATCCTCATCAGCCAACGTGGCACTGATCTGCTGCACCTCATCCAAGACCCGATCAACGACCATACATACGATCGTAATCAAGGGGTGTAACAGGGATAATAAGAACCACGTCGATGCCCAAGAACCTCAGAATTTCCCAGAACCCACCAACCAAGAACCAACACCAACCCGTTCACCACGAGACAGCCATCGCGAGTGTGCAGCACTCAAGGCCTCGCTCAACGACAGAGCAAACCGCCACCTACCTCGTTGGCAGATCACCGGATGACCCGCCACCTGGTGAAGTTACGAACTCAGCAGATCGGCAATGCGAGACTTGGGTCGACCGATGATGGCCACGGTGTCGGTGACCACGATGGGGCGCTGAAGGAGCATCTTGTTGGTCATCAAGATGTCGACGATCTGGTCGACAGTTTCAACGTCAGCATCGGTCAGTTCCAGCTTCTTGAAGAGTGAATCACGGCGAACCAGATCTGTGGGCGGATCTTCAAGCTTGGCGATGATCGCCCGAAGGGTCTCGGCATCGGGCGGCTCTTTGCGATAGTTGACGACATCAACGTCAACACCGAATTCTTCGGCAATGCTCACGGCATTGCGAGATGAGCCTCAATGGGGGTTGTGATAGATGGTCACATTGGCCATCAGCCCACCTTAGTCGGGCCGCCCGAGCCGTGTAACACCCCCGTCTTAGGGTGATGCCTAGCCGACTCCCTCCCCATCTGCTGTCGTGACGACAGCTCCTACCAGGGAGATTCTTATGGTTCCTGCCTTTTGCCGGGTACCCCAGGCTGCTGTCGATCGCATCGATACCCCTCGGGTGGCGTGGGCCGCGTGCGCATTGGCGCGAAGTGTGCCTCCACGTTCGGAGACGATCATCCTGTTTCTTGATCATGATCGTCGGGGCCGAGGCCTGGCGGTGGTGTCGGGCACCCGTGAGCCGAGCGATGTGGTCGATGTGGCCGAGTTCGCCATCCATTCGGTGGTTGCATCCGATGAACTTGACGCCTTGGTGATCGCTTCGGTTCGGCCATCGGGTGAGATCCTCGGCGACGATATCGATCGATGGTTGGAGATGAGCCATGTGGCCGATGCCCACGGGGTCACCCTGGTCGAGTGGTTTGTGGCCGGGGAGTCGGTGTGGTGTCCTCGCGATCTGCTCGGTGAGCGACCACGCTGGTGAGGCCGACGCCGCCTCGAACGCCCTGACAACGCCAACTACACTCACCAGCATCAAACCAGGCCTGCCCGCGATGGCGTGTGAGCCAACACCATGATCAGGTAACCAGATGAGAGCACATCGACCGATCACCCGAGGACTGGGAACGCTCGTGGCAGCAACTGCCCTGGTTGCGTGCAGCGCTTCCGATTCAACCGGCACGGCGCCATCGGCGACCAACACCGCGGCACCGACCGCTTCGGCGACAGATTCCAGTGCCACCGCGGCGACGGTGGCGACCACCACCATGACCGTTGACGATCCTGACCAGGGCTGGCAAGAGACCGCCCAATGCCAGATGACGCCGATTCTGCGCGGCATCTACGATGCCCCATCGACAGTCTTGACCGATGAGCTGGCAAGCTCGCCGCTGGCCCCCTATCTCGATGCTGCGGTGGCCGGCGATCCGATTCCGGCAATCGACGAAGCTGCTGCCCGCTGGTCAACGATCGGTCCCCCGGGGCAAGAGGTGTATGCCGAAGCCCTTGAGGTGGCGATCTGGTTGAACTGCCCGTCGATGGTGAGTCAGATCCTCAACTATGGCGTTCCTGCCGATGGCTTGGTTCCCGAACGTGGTCAAACCCCGGCCCTGATCGCCGCTTCGCTCGATGAGTGGGACATCGTCCTCCTCCTGCTCGATGCTGGGGCCGACCCGCTCGCCATCCCCGCCTATGAGCCATGGTGGAATCTGGTATCTGAGGCGGTGTATCAACATCCTGAGATGGTCACCCGGGTCCTCGACTATGCCGACCCCACTCGCCCAGAGATGACCACAGTCTTGAACGATGCCCTAGCCATAACGGTGGCCTACGCCAACGAAAACCCTGATCGTGACCAGGCCACGATGGTGGAGTTCTTCCTTGAACGCGGTGCCCAGCCCTCGCTCGATGTCTTGGTGCAAGCCTCGCGGAGCTCGTGTGACCCCGATCTGTTCGCCACCCTGGTCGAGGTGGCCGGCCAACAAGACGACCTGGTGGAGATGGACAATGGTTCTGACAACCTGTGCTACCTGATCGATACGGTCGATGGCGACATTGCCCGCATGGCCGACAATGACTATGGCTATGACCCCAAGCGCATCCAGGTGGTGCTCGATCTCGCCACCGCGGCCAACGATGGCCAACCACCCTGCGGCTAGTTGAGCGCTCGACCACACGGCATCCTCCGACCAGATCATCCGCCACAAGGGGTGTTCGGATCTGGAGCCCAGGCGGCGCGTCACCTACGATCACGCTGTGGGTTGGATCTCGAAATCGATACACACCGCAAAGTCAGCGGCCACCGCTGCCATGCGGGATCAAGCCGAGCAAGTGCGAGACGCTGTCACCAGCACAAAAACACATCGCTCAAAGGCGACCTCGCCTCCAGCGGTAACCACCTCGAGCGTCCTGGTCTGCCCATCAAGCGGACGAATGGACTGGGACGTGGTCGGCGAATCACACTATCTCTCCAATATTGTTCGTGCTGTCCGCGGGAAGGAGGGCGAACGCTTCATGCGGGTTGGCCTCGAACGTGAACCCAAGAACAAGTACGACTCCAACGCGATCAAGGTGACCATCAAAGGGATGACCGTTGGATACATCCCGTCGGAACTGACCGCTGAGTTCCATCCCCTACTCCTCGCTGCTGAGCGAGCCAAGATCCGCGTTGAGGCTGACGGACGAGTGTGGTATTCCCGTAGAGATGGAGGCATTGGATCAGTTTCGTTTAGCGCCAGCGACCCTGGTCTTGCCTGGCCGATCAATCCTTCACCAAATCCGAGTGCAACGGCGGTGTGGCCTCGAGGTACACGGCTGAAGGTGTCGTTTGGAGATGACGAGCAAGCCACGGTCCACGAATGCCTTGACCGGGCCTACCAGGAAGGCAAGTGCGCGGCGTATCTCCGTCTTGAGCTTCCCGAAACAGGTTCGAGGATCAGGACCACCTTCGACGGCAGACCGTTGGGCAGCCTCTCAGCCGCCGCATCAGCAGACGTCGCCGAGGCGCTGAAAATGGCCAACAGCGTTGGACGTTCGATCTATGTTGTCGCCGAGATCGTTGGAAACCGCCTCAGCAGCAAGGTGAACGCACTCATCAAGCCAGCCAACGAGCTGTCAAACGCTGAGGTGAACGCGCTGATCGCTCCGGTTGAGGAAGCTGCCGTCTGGGCACCGCCAACAGTTGACTAGGCCGATCAGCGCCGGGGGTTACCACCCAAGATCAGTCGGTCATGCCTAAGAAAGCTCGCATATGAAAGTGCACCTGGTCAGCGGTATAGGTCATCGGCGACACCGGGCACGCCAGCCGAGCAGCGCAGCCCTGATGCAAGCAATCGGGTTCAGCACCGCTGGTGACGTGGGCTCGACACGCAACATGGTCGTAGCCGTCAGCGGTGAAGGCATCAACCGGACAAGTCGCCAGACAGGGCTGATCGGCGCAGGTTTCACATGGCGATGACCGGATGCCGGTGACCGGCAGACCGGTGACCGGTTCGGCAAAGAGCAAGGCCCCTCGGTAGGCGTGCCACAAGCCATAGTCGGGGTGGATCAGGATCCCCAACGGTGATGGCCACACATCATCAGCTCGACGAGCCCACCGTTGCAGCGGCGGGAAGGGAGTGTCGTTGGGGTGGATATAGGTGGCGCCAAGCCGATCAGCGATCGGATGCAGGGTGCGACGAGTCCAGGTGTCGAGCGGATCGTCGGTGCCTGGATCTTCCCAGCGATGCCACATGGCATCACCGGCGTTGCCAACGACGACGATGCAGCGGGTGCGACGACCATCGGCCAGGGTGCGCATGTCGGTCTCGTCGGCCGGAACCACAAAGCCGCCGCGAGCGATCAGCCCGGTGGGGGCAAGCGCTTGGGTGATGTCGTCATAGTCCACACCCATCTGGATCACCCTAGGCGACCAAGAGTGCAATCTTGACACCCGTGAGATGGCACACTGAGGGACGTGACCGATCTGGAGACCTTGCCAGCCGAGACGATCCCCGATGTTGAGGAGATCACCGAAACCGGTGAACCGACCGTGGCCCATATCGTCAAGGTTGATCCGGGAGAATCAGCAGCAGCCAAGGTGCTTGAAGCCCGTATCAGCGGCACCCCGATCGAAGCCCTGTGTGGCCATGTCTGGGTGCCGGCTCGCGATCCTCAACAGCTCCCGGTGTGTCAGAAATGCCGTCAAATCTATGACATGTTCAAGATCTTCAATGACGGTTTGAGCGACACCCCGTCAGACTGAATCTCCATGGATCAGTACGTGGCGCGGTTGGCTGTCGGAGAGGCCGGGTAGACGCTGATGGATCTCGATATTCGCCAGGCGGTGCGGGCGGTCTTGCTCGACGAAGATGACCGCTTGCTCTTGGTGCGGTTTGTGTTTCCCAGCGGGATCGAGGTGTGGGCACTCCCCGGTGGTGGATTGCAACCGAACGAAGCCCCGATCGATGGCCTGCGGCGCGAACTCGATGAAGAGTTGAGCCTCACGGGGGTGGCCATCGGCCCAGAGATCTGGGAACGAACCCACATCATCCCGATGCGCAACGGCCAAGACGGCCAACACGACCGGATATTCATCGTGCGGGTCAACCATTTTGAGCCCCAGCCCAAGATCGGGTGGGAAGCGCTCAACGATGAGCTGGTGTTTGAGATGAGATGGTGGTCGATCGACGAGATCGATGCTGCCCACGAAGCTGGTGCCCGCTTTGCCCCTCGTCGACTCGGCGAATATGCCCGCCGGGTGATCGAGGGAGAGATCCCCGACTATCCGGTCGATGTCGGGGTCTGACCGCGTCATCCCAGTCCCCCATCGGTCTAGATTCCGCTACTCAAGGTGGGTATACGATGATTGTGCGGGTCCTACCAGCCAGGACTACCCATTGAGATCGGGTGTGTCGGTTCCCGGTGGTCGACCTAGCAACGGAGAAGATGATGGGGTCACTGTCCTCACCTCGCCGAGTGGTCATCATTGGTGCCGCTGGCCGGGATTTTCACAATTTCAACACCG
>PDSL01000046.1 GCA_002748455.1 Ilumatobacter coccineus | reverse complement strand
TGCCATCGTCGCCGGAACCTCCTCGATCATGGGAACCTCGCATCGCCAGCCCCCGGTGCGGAACCTGGTGGCATCGATCCAAGACGGCCTCACCGAGCTGTTCCAGCTTCCCGACGGGTGGGAGATCGTGGTCGGCAATGGTGGCGCGACCTTCTTTTGGGATGCAGCCACCTTCGGCGTGATCCAGCGCCAAAGTCAGCATCTGGTGTTCGGCGAGTTCTCCTCCAAGTTCGCCCAAGCAGCGGCCAACGCTCCCCATCTGGATGAACCGATGATCGTCACCAGTGAACCCGGCACCCATCCAACGGCTATCGGCCACGATGGCATCGATCTCTACGCTCTCACCCACAACGAAACCTCCACCGGGGTGGCAATGGAGCTTCATCGGCCAGCCGGTGCTGACCCGGATGCCCTGGTTGCTGTCGATGCCACCTCAGCGGCCGGCGGGATGACCTGGAATCCCGACGAGGTCGACATCTACTACTTCTCGCCCCAGAAGTGTTTCGGTGCTGATGGCGGCGTGTGGCTGGCCGCCTGTTCACCCTCAGCGGTGGAACGAATCGAGCAGATCGCTGCCAGCGATCGGTGGCGGCCAGCATCGCTCGACCTCGGCATCGCCCTCAAGAACAGCCGAGCCCATCAGACCTACAACACCCCAGCCCTGGCGACCCTGATCATGCTCGATGCCCAGGTGGCGTGGCTCAATACTCACGGCGGTCTCGACTGGGCGGCCAGCCGCTGTGCTCACTCATCGTCGATCCTCTACGACTGGGCTGATGCTCGACCGTGGGCTACCCCGTTTGTGACCAACCCGGACCACCGGTCAAGCGTGGTCGTCACCATCGATCTCGATGACCAGGTTCACGCTGGCGATATCACCACCGCTCTGCGAGCCAACGGCATCGTTGACATCGACAGCTATCGCAAACTGGGCCGCAACCAGCTCCGAGTCGGCACCTTCCCCTCCGTCGATCCCGCCGATGTCGAAGCCCTCACCACCTCGATCGATGCCGTCGTGGAGATGCTTGCCAACTGAACCAGCTCCCTGAACCTGGTGTCGCCAGCCCGCGGCGATGCCAAACTGGTCACCATGATGGTCGACGAGGTGCTCACCTTCACCGGGGGGCCTGGTGGCCCGCTGCGCTCGCCGGTCATGCTCATCGCCCTCAGCGGCCTCTTCGATATGGCTTCGGTCGCGACCACCACGGTGAACCGCTTCGCCCCAGCCGACAGAGCGCTCACCGTGGCGCGAATCGACCCCGATCCCTTCTACGACTTCACCCAACACCGGCCCGAGATCGCCATCCATGGGGGCACCAGCACGATTCGCTGGCCCGAGAACCGGTTTGATCTGGTGCGCGACCGAGGCGGTCGCGACCTGATCATCTTGGTCGGGGTCGAGCCCGACCTCGCCTGGGCCACCTATGCCGGAGCGATCGCCACCGTTGCCCAACACCTCGGTTGCGGAGCGGTGGTCACCGTCGGCTCGGCCGCCGAAGCAGTCCCCCACACCCGCACCCCGCTGGTGACCGGCTCCACCACCGATGCCACCCTGGCCCGCCGTTTGGGCATCGGCCAGCCGACCTATGAGGGCATCACCGGGGTGATCGGGGTACTCCACGCCGACCTCGACCGACGAGGCATCCCGGCAGTGTCACTGAGAGTGGGTGTTCCCCACTATCTCCTCGATGCTGAGCATCCCCAAGCGGTCGCCGCGCTCCAGCGCCATCTTTCCCACGTCTTGGGCGTTCCGGTTGCCGATGATGGCGGCCAACTTGCCGCGGCAATCGAGCACTGGGCAACCCGGTATGCTCAACGAGTGGCCGACGATCCCCACCTCGGCGTCTATGCCCACATGCTCGAAGAGGGCTATGACCGGCGCACCGAAGCATCGATCCCCTCTCCTGATGATCTGGGCGCGGCGTTCGAAGACTTTCTGCGCTCCCAGAACCCCGACACCTAGATCACACTGCATCGGCGCACACCGGCATGTGCCACGGTGGCGTCGTCGACGCACGTGAGCTCGTCGCAGCGGTGCTCGCTGTGACGGTGTCTGTGACACCCCGTAACTAGAACCATCTGTATGAAGTTCAACGAAGTAGCCGACCTGATCAAACGCCTCGACACCATCGATCTGAAACAGGCCACTGACCGAGAGCTGTTCAGCGCGTTGAGACAGATCGATGTGATCAAATCCTGGCTCCAGCAAGCTCAGTCAAACCTCACTGCACAACTCGTTGCAGAGGCAGCACTGGCTGAATTCAGGTTCGCTGATGCCACACTCGCAATGCTGACCTAGCCCAGCGAATCGAACGCCTGAGCCAGATCGGCCAAGATGTCATCGATCGTCTCCAACCCCACGCTGAGGCGGATCTGGCCCGGGCTGACGCCCGACGCTGCTAGCTGGTCGGCATCGAGCTGGCTATGGGTGGTCGATGCTGGATGAATGACCAGGCTGCGAGCATCGCCAATATTGGCCACATGGCTGTGCAAGCTCAGCGCGTCAACGAATCGCCGACCGGCCTCGATCCCCCCAGCGATCTCAAAGGCGATGATCGAACCATAGCCCTTGCCCGAGCCATAGTCGCGGGCCCGCTCATGCCACGGGCTCGACGCCAATCCGGCATAGTTGACGCTCACCACCCGATCATGACCATCGAGGAACTCGGCCACCGCCTGGGCGTTTGACCAATGCCGTTCCATACGCAAGCTCAGGGTTTCTAGCCCCTGCAACAACATGAAAGCATTGAAGGGCGAGATCGCCATCCCCATATCGCGAAGCACCTGCACCCGGGCCTTGATGATGAAGGCACCAGCACCGAACTGGGGCCACCACTTGATGCCGTGATAGCTCGGATCGGGTTCAGTAAAACCGGGGAACCGTCCCGACGCGCCATAGTCGAAGCGACCCCCATCGATGATCGCTCCCCCGAGTGAGGTGCCGTGCCCGCCGACAAACTTGGTGAGGGAATGGACCACGATGTCGGCACCGCGGGTTCATCGACAAAGGTCGACTCGATACCCAACTTGGTCAGGGTGTGGTGAAACAGGGTGGTGGTCCCGCCATACAGCGAGGGAGACACCACCACATGATCACCGGCCCGGCACAGGGTGAGGATCGCCACAGTTTCGGCGGCCTGTCCCGATGCCACCGCCAAGGCACCAGGCATCCCGATCGAGGTGGTGCATCCCTCCTCGAGAGCCGCCAAGCGAGCTTCGAGCGCCGTCTGGGTTGGGTTTGACAGACGGGTATAGATATTGCCGACCTCAGCGAGATCAAAGAGTGCCGCGGCATGGTCAGCATCTCGGAACTCATACGAGGTGGTCTGATAGATCGGCACCGCCCGCGACCCGGTTGAAGGTTCAGGATCGCCACCGACATGGATCTGCTTGGTTTCGAAACCCCACTCCCCGTTCATCTCGTTCACCGTAACAGCGCCACCTCGGGCGTGTCATCGCCGAGCCGGGGACGCGACAACGCTCCCCACAACTGGGGAGCGCTGCCTCTGAGGTTGTCTGTGCGCGTTATAGGTACGTGTCGTATATATGCGTCGTGTGTCTCGATCGTGGGCGTCGAGAGCGCTCAGATCAGGCCAAGCTTCTTGACAGCGTCGCGTTCGGCGACCAGCTCAGCAACTGAGGCATCGATCTTGGCTCGGCTGTAGTCGTCGATCTCAAGGCCCTGAACGATCGAATAAGTGCCATTGGCACAGGTGCACGGGAACGAAGAAATGATGCCTTCGGGCACCCCATAGCTCCCATCCGATGGCACCGCCATCGAGACCCAGTCACCCTCGGGAGTGCCGAGACTCCAGTCCCGAATATGTTCGATCGCCGCATTCGCTGCGGAAGCCGCCGACGAAGCGCCACGAGCATTGATGATCGCCGAACCCCGCTTGGCCACCGTGGGAACAAAGGTGCCGTCAAGCCAGTCATGATCGTTGACCAATTCATAGGCGTTGCGACCATCGACCTCGCAATGGAACACGTCGGGATACTGGCTTGCTGAGTGGTTCCCCCAAATACTCATCTTGGTGATGTGGGTGGTGCCCACACCAACCTTGTGCGCCAGCTGACTCAATGCCCGGTTGTGATCGAGACGGGTCATTCCGGTGAACTGGCGGGGATCGATATCGGGAGCATTGTTCATGGCGATCAAGGCATTGGTGTTGGCCGGGTTGCCGACCACGATCACCTTGACATCACGATGAGCTGAACGTGACAAGGCCTGACCCTGGGGCTTGAAAATGCCGCCGTTGGCTTCCAACAGATCAGCGCGCTCCATCCCCGCCTTGCGAGGCATGGCTCCCACCAGCATGGCCACCTCAACATCGCCAAACGCGGTGTCAAGATCATCGGTGCAGACGACCTCAGTCAAGAGGGGGAAGGCACAGTCGTTGAGCTCCATCCTGACTCCGTCGAGCGCGCTGAGTGCCGCGGGGATCTCCAGGAGGTGAAGGGCGATCGGGGTGTCAGGCCCCAACAGGGAACCCGCCGCAATCCGGAACAGCAGGGAATACCCGATCTGACCAGCAGCACCGGTCACAGCAACGCGCACAGGAGAAGTCATGAGCTGAGCGTAGGCGATCTCTCTTCACTTAACGAACGGAGCGCGATCATGACCGTGAAGAGTCGCCGGCGATGATGGCGCTACCGGCCGAGCACATCATCGATCAGATCAGCGTAATAGCGAGCACCAGCTGGGTTGAGGTGGATTCCATCTCCGGTGAAACAGTTCCCGGGGCACTGTTCAGACAAGGCGTTCCAGTCGATAAACCAGATATTGTCTCCCGGCCCATCACGAGCTGCCAGCAGCTCATTGTTCTTCTCGGTCCACGACCGATCAGCATGGACATTGAGTAAGACCACATTGGGCACATTGCTCAGCGGCGCCAAGAGTGCATCCAACTCTCCAGCGGTGAACGCACCATTGGTCCCGAGGTGAATGATCACCGGATCGCCAAACACATCGTTCTCAGCAAACTCCTTAAACACCGGAATCATCTCGGTCAGCTGACGGTTCTGCTCAGCCATCACGGTGTAGCCCCGATTGGTGAGCTCGCTGGCAGCACCCAACATCACCGAATCCCCGATCGCCAGATAATCCACCGGTTCCGGCGGCAAGGTCGTAGTCGTTGAGGTGGTCGTTGGCGCAGTGGTCACCACCGGAGCGGTGGTTGAGGGCACCGGCGCCGTGGTTGGAGTGGTGGTGCGGCCCAACAGGTCATCGGCCGACACCGTCTGGCTTTCACCTTCTTGGAACGAGCGCTCCAGCTCGTTGAGCTGAACCTCCGCAGTGACCAATCGAACAACGCTCCACCCGGTCACGACCACCATCACCGCCGACACCCCAGCCAAGACCTGCCGAGGCCGCGGATTGCGCCCATTGAGCAACCGGGTCAGCCAGGGCCGCCACGTGCCCCGCCTGACCGGGGTCTCCACGATCCGATACGACGCTTCGGTGATGACCACGGTGATCACCATGGCGACCACGAACTCCACGATGGTGAGCGGACGGCCAGCCACCTTGCGAATGATCTGGTAGATGAACCAGTGATAGAGGTAGAGCCCATACGAACGGGTCCCGATCCATCGCAAGGGTTGGAGGGCCAGGATCCGGGAGAGCCAGCTGTGCTCGTGGGCGATCGGAGCGATCACCGCCAGGGTGGCCACATCGGTCACCAAGAACCCGCCTCGGAAGAGCCACGCGTCATAGCCGTTGGCAGTCACGAAATGGAGCCTCCACACCAAGACCGCCAAGACCGCGATACCGACCAACCCGATCAGGTCCAAGCGAAGGTGGGCTCGACGCAAGGGTCCTCGCATGATCGCCTTCGGCCGCCACACCATGGCAAAAGCTGCCCCCAGCAAAATTCCCGTCGATCGGGTGATCGTCGACAGATACAAGGTGTCGGCCTTGGAGATACACCTGCCAGCGATCGTCCAGAACCCTTGGGGAGTCGATTGACAGGTGTCGATCCGACCGCTCACAAACACCAGCGCGGTCACCCCGGCGATCACCACAGCCGCCAGGATCAGCCAGCGGGCGGTCAGGGCTAACTGTCGGGTAGTCCGGCGAGCCAAGAAGGCCACCATGACCAGGGGCCAGATGAGATAGAACTGCTCCTCAACCGCCAAGCTCCACAGATGTCGCAGGGGCACAAAATCGCCGGCTGCGGCATAGCCATCACCAATCCAGATCTGGAACCAGTTCGACACATAGGTCATCCCAGCGATGACATCACCGCGAACCTTGCCAAGATCACCGGTTCGGAAGAACGATGAATAGATGACCACCGCCAGCAACAAGACGCCAAGGGCGGGGAGCAGCCGCTTGGCTCGCCGCAGCCAAAACTGGCCCAGGTGGATACGGCCATCACGTTCGCGCTCGGCCATCAACAACATGGTGATCAGGTAGCCGCTGATCACGAAGAAGACTTCAACCCCTAAGAATCCTCCACCAAGCCATTGATCGCTGGCGTGATAGATCATGACGACCACGACCGCGAGCGCCCTCATCCCATCGAGTCCGGGGAGATATGGCACTGCGCTCAACTGGCTATCGGGGCGATAGCCCTGGTTGTGGGAAGCAGCCGACATCAGGTCACAGTATTGCGCCCCAAACCGCCCAAATGGTGCCGCCCTTGGTCACGTTTTGTGGTCATCAGTGCCGGAAATGGCGTTGACCGGTGAACACCATGGCGATCCCGGCTTCATTGGCTGCAGCGATGACCTCATCGTCGCGGACCGATCCGCCAGGTTGGATCACCGCGGTGACCCCGGCAGCCACGGCAGCGTCGAGCCCGTCCCGGAAGGGGAAGAAGGCATCGCTCGCACACACCCCACCGACCGATCGCTCGCCAGCCTTCTCGGCAGCGATACGGGCCGAGTCGAGTCGGCTCGGTTGGCCAGCCCCAATCCCCACCGCCTGACGATCACGGGTATAGACGATCGCGTTAGAGGTGACCGCGGCGACCACGATCCACGCGAACGCCAACTCATCCCATTCATGATCGGTGGGTGCCCGATCGGTGACCACAGTCCAGCCTGATCGATCGGTCGAGATCGGATCAGGCTGTTGGACCACAAAGCCACCATCGAGGGGCTTGAGATCGCACTCCCACTCCCCTGGCGGCTCGGCGGTGATCACCCTCAGATTCTTGGCCGCGGTCAAGATTGCCAACGCGTCAGGCTCATAGCTGGGCGCGATCACCACTTCGGTAAACACCTTCGACAAGGCGATGGCCATCGACACCGTGACCGGACCGTTGACCGCAACAATGCCCCCGAACGCGCTTACCGGATCGCTGGCGTTGGCCTTCACATAGGCATCGGCGATCGGATCGTCACCTACACCGAGCGCCACTCCGCACGGGTTGGCATGTTTGACGATCACACAGGCCGACCCATCGAAACGGTTGACCAAACGCCAGGCAGCCTCGGTGTCGTAAAAGTTGAGATAGCTCAACTGCTTGCCGCCGTGTTGAACCATGGTGTCCCACCAGCTCGTCGCTCCAGCTCGGCGATAGCGAGCCCCTGCTTGGTGTGGGTTCTCTCCATAGCGGCAGATGTCAGCTCGTTCAAGCGCCAGATACAGCCGTGATGGCAGAACGCTGTGGTCATCATCGTGATCGTCGCCAGTGTCGCTATCGAGCCACGACACGATCTCAGCGTCATAGGCCGCCGTGCGGGCAAAGGCATCGCGCGCCAGCCGTTTGCGGGTTGGCACCGACACCTCACCGGTGGCGGCGATCTCCGAAGCCACGACGGCGTAGTCGGTCGGGTTGACCACCACGGCGACGTGGGCATGGTTCTTGGCTGCCGCTCGCACCATGGCCGGCCCACCGATATCGATCAGTTCGATACCCGGATCGGCACCAAAGGGATAGAGGTTGACCACCACCAGCGAGATCGGCTCGATCCCGTACTGTTCCAGGTCGGCTCGATGGGTCGGATTGGTCAGATCGGCCAGGATCGCACCGTGAACCGTTGGATGGAGAGTGACCACCCGATGATCGAGCATGGGCGGAAACCCGGTCAGGTTGGCCACATCGGTGACCTCGATGCCAGCATCGGCGATCGCTGCCGCGGTTCCCCCACTCGACACCAACGACCACCCGTGATCGGCCAGGGTGGCGGCAAGATCAACGATCCCAGTTTTGTCATAGACGGAGAGCAGGGCGGTAGGCACGTGTGTGACCGTAGTCAGTCACGACCTCGACGACCAGTCTCCAGACGCGACGAAGGGGCTCCCACCAAGGAACCCCCTCGTTCAATTCCCGATCATGGAGAACGCTGAATCCCTCAGAGCGTGGCGACGATCTCCGCCATCAGTTCACCGGCCTCGGTTGGGTTTTGCCCGACCTTGACCCCCACTGCTGAGAGGGCGTCCATCTTGCCCTGGGCAGTGCCCTTGCCCCCAGACACGATCGCGCCAGCGTGGCCCATCTTCTTGCCCGCCGGGGCGGTCACCCCAGCGATATAGGCCGACATCGGCTTGGTCACGTTGGCAGCGATGAACTCTGCCGCTTCCTCTTCAGCCGATCCACCGATCTCGCCGATCATCATGATGGCGTGGGTTTCGGGATCGGCTTCAAACTCGCGCAAGCAGTCGATGAAATTGGTGCCCGGTACCGGGTCACCCCCGATGCCAACACAGGTCGACACCCCGATTCCCTTCTGTTTGAGCTCATAGAGCGCCTGATAGGTCAGGGTTCCGGAACGGGACACGATGCCCACATTGGGCCCATCAGCTGACGGGTCCTTGGCGATCTCGCCAGCGGTAATTCCGATATTGCATTTGCTGGGGCTGATGATGCCCGGGCAGTTGGGACCGAGCAGGCGGGTCTTGGGGAAGTCGCGAGCCAGGCGGTTAAACACCGCTGCTTCATCTTGAGCGGGGATGCCCTCGGTGATGCAGACCACGATCTCAAGACCGGCTTCGGCCGCTTCGAGGATGGCTGCCGGAGCAAACTTGGGCGGTACCGCAGCAAAGGAGGCATTGGCTCCCGTCGCCGCGACCGCTTCGGCTACCGAGTTGAAGATCGGGATGCCATCAACATCTTGACCTCCCTTACCCGGGGTCACCCCAGCCACGACCTGGGTGCCATAGTCCCGGTTGCGCAATCCGTGGTAGCGGCCCTGTCCTCCGGTCAGTCCCTGGACGATGACCTTGGTGTTCTCGTTCACAAAAATGGCCATGATCACTTGCTCCCGTTGGCGATCGCGACAGCTGCCTTGGCAGCGTCGAGCATGGTCGGCTTGGATACCAATTTGTCGGCCGGAATGCCGGCATCGGCGATGATCTGACGTCCCTCTTCAGCATTGGTGCCATCGAGACGGATCACGATCGGAGCCCGAAGCTCAACCCGACCCATCGCTTCGACGATCCCCTTGGCGACCTCTTCGCCGCGGGTGATCCCGCCAAAGATATTGATGAAGATCGACTTCACACTCTCATCAAAATTGATGACCTCCAGAGCGGCAGCCATCATGTCGGCATCAGCGCCCCCGCCGATATCGAGGAAGTTTGAGGCTGCCCCGCCGACCTGGTTGACCACATCGAGGGTTGACATCGCCAGCCCAGCCCCGTTGGCAATAATGCCGACCGAACCTTCAAGTCCGATGTATTGAAGCCCGTGCTTCTTGGCCATCTGCTCGCGCTCGTCGAGGACCTCAGTGGCAGCGTATTCCTCCCATTCGGGATGGCGGAACGCGGCATTGCCTTCGAGGGTGACCTTGGCATCGAGGGCGTGAACCTCGCCGGTCGGCTTGAGGATCAAGGGGTTGATCTCGGTCAAGTCGCAGTCGCCCTTGGTGAAGCAGTCATAGAGCTTGACGATGATGTCAGCTGCCCCATCGAGGGCCCGCTCCGGCAGTTTGGCATCGACCGCTGCCTGGCGGGCGGTGGCCAGATCGATCCCGTCGACCGGGTCGACATGCAATTTGACGATCGCATCGGGATCGGATTCGGCAACCGCTTCGATCTCCACTCCGCCTTGAGCCGAGAGCATCAAGAGATGCTTCTTGGCCCCTCGATCGAGGGTGAAGCTGACGTAATACTCTTCATCGATGTCCGAGGCCAGCTCGATCCAGAGCCGCTTGACCACATGGCCCTTGATGTCCATGCCCAAAATGTCGGTGGCATATCGACGCACCTCGTCGGCATTGTTGGCCAGCTTGATACCGCCAGCTTTGCCCCGTCCACCGACTTGGACCTGGGCTTTTACGACAACTGGATAGCCGATCGATTCAGCTCCGGCTACCGCCTCGTCGACGGTGTCGGCCGTCGCCCCCGGACTGACCGGGATGCCGTAGCGGGCAAAGTATTGCTTGCCCTGGTATTCGAACAGGTCCACAGTGGTTCCGTCCCTTTCTGGTTA
>PDSL01000045.1 GCA_002748455.1 Ilumatobacter coccineus | reverse complement strand
GCGGTCTCCGTCTTCTTCGACTTTGACACCGTTGAACGGCGAGCCTTGGTGGCATCGCGAACCGCTTGACGGCTCTTGGGACCCCGCACCGGGCTGCGATCGACAAAGACCCAGCCCACATGAGGAACCGGCTTACCGCCGACCAAACGGCCCCGGTCGAAGAGCCACTCATATTCGCCGTGGAACTCTTGGAACGAATCATTCGACAAGATGCCAGCACCAGCCTTGTTGGCGATCGACAAGATGAACCCATCACCTCGCCCGATCGCTCCTGCCGGTGGAGTCACGAGCTCATTGTTCTCGACACCCTCTTCGAATGCCGCAACCTCAGATTCATCGATCCGATGGCCGAAGGTGGCATCGACCACCACGGTCACCTTGCGATCGGGATACTCCTCCAGGAATGCCATCACCGCGTCGTTGAGCTGTTTCAAGCTCGGCTTGGTTCGGCCCTCGGTCGCGATGTTCGATCCATCGACGACAAAGAGCAAGGGTCGGTCAGGTTGTGCCATGATCACCACACGAGCGGCTTCAGCCGTCGTCTCTTTCTCTCACGAACGGCCTCAGCCGTCGTCGCATTTCGGTTGTGCGTCTCCAGATTCGGCAGGCGCGTCAGTCCATCGTAGGGTCTGTTCTGATGAATAAGCCGACCATTCGAGCGGTCTTCTGGGATTTTGGTGGCGTCATCCTGTCCAGCCCCTTCGATGCCTTCCACGCCTATGAGCGCGATCACGGCCTCCCAGCGGGCTTTATCGGTCAGGTCAACTCCCAGCATCCCGACACCAATGCGTGGGCTCAGCTGGAGCGCCGCGAGATCACCACCGCCGAGTTTGATGCTCGCTTCGCCGACGAATCAGCCGAGCTTGGCCACCGCGTCAGCGGTGCCGACATCTTGGCCCTACTACGGGGCTCGGTCCGACCCGAGATGGTGGCTGCCCTCGATGCGGTCAACCAGGCTGGCTATATCACCGCTTGCTTGACCAACAATATGGCGCCTGCTCGCCATGCCGATCCCGAACTCGCTGCGATCATGGCTCGGTTTGACCATCTCATCGAGTCGAGTGTGGTGGGCTGCCGTAAACCCGATCCAGCGTTCTATGCCCTCGCCTGCGACACCGCCGGTGTTGAACCGTCCGAGTGTGTCTTCCTCGACGATCTGGGGATCAATCTCAAACCAGCCCGAGCCATGGGAATGACCACCATCAAGGTCATCACCCCTCGTCAAGCCCTGATCGAGCTTGGCGACCAGCTCAACCTCACACTGATCGACTGACTTCGTCCCGAGACGATGCCCCCATCGATGATCCAACGACCACCGCCAGGGGACGATCGATGGAATGGGTCACGAGCGCCCCAACAAATTCGGCCACCGTGGCTGGCTGGACAACCAGGACGTCATCACCCATCGCTGCCAACCCATCGAGGCCCCATACACCCTCTCGAACCACGATGATCAAGCCATCAGCCACAACATCGTCGTGTCCGCTGATCTGATCAGCCAATGCTGCCAGCCCACCGCTGTCGGCACACACGACCGACCGGCTCACCGTTGCGTATCCGAGCTCGAAGGCGATACCCGACCGGTCAAACGGGGTTGGCCGGTAGGCGGTGACATCGTGGCCTGATCCCAGCGGTGACCATGATTCACCCACGGTGAGATCGTGATCTGGCACTCCCCCAACAAGATCAACCGGGATCTCTCGGCCCACCAAGCGAACGGGAACACCGGCCGCCGCCAGCGATGACCACGCCACCGGACCAGCGTGCTCAGCGGTGATCATGGTTGCCTCAGGGTCGATCAGTGAGAGATCTAGCTCGACCGCGGGGCGCGAGATCGTGGTCAGCGATGGCGATGGTGATGAGACCTCATCGACGCGTTCCAGCCGAGTCCGCAGCGACATCATGAGCTCATCGGCAGCATCGATCGTCAACTCACCTCGTTCCACCAGGCGCTGGATATAGCGCTGGCGAGGATGCCGTCCCGCCAGGTCAGCCCCAGCCACCGAGACGGTGACATCGATCCCCCACCGTTGGCGCAGGCCCCAGGCCAGCTGCCCAGCTCGCCAACACGCCTCGGGATCATCACCATCAACATGGATCACTGGACTGGTTGTCGGCGCCCACATCGATCGTGTCCCAGATCGCCGGTCGCGCTCTCGATCATCGAGGACCACCCGGATGGTGCCACCCACCCCATAAGCATCGCGATCGCCCACCATCACACATTCGGCGACCACGCCCGAATCGACCAGGTCGCCAGCTCGATGAACCACCACCGTGGCGACCGCATCACCGAACGCATCAGCTCGGCCCCGAGCAATCCCTCGAATCCACGCATCGGTCACCACCGGATCGCCGCGAGAGGGCACGGTCTCAACGGCGAGCGAACCGCTTCCAGCCAGTCGGATGTCGAGATCGCCCCCACCATCGGCGCGACCGATCACCAGGCCAGCAATCCCAGCCTCAACTCCGGCGGCGGCTATCGAATCGAGGACCAGCGCCAACGGCAGGTCATCGCGTTGATCTGACGATTGACGCTGTCGAGCTTCATCGTCAAGGAGCCGTTCGAGGAGGTGAGCCATCGCCTCAGACGACATCGGATCAGGTGGGCCTTCGAGATGATCGATGATCCACGAGGTCTGCTCGGTCGATGTGAGATGACCAAACTCGACGCCAAGGGTGCGGCAATATGCTGTCGCCAAGGCATCGATCAAGTCGCCGAGCGGGGCGGTCTCTCGACCCCCGATACCGGCGGTGTGGACCACCCGGTCGAGGTCAGCTTCACCGAGCCCATACTCGCCAAGATCGATACCCGATGCTGACGATCCTGGGCGGCACACCTGATATCCCTCTCGGCGATAGGCCTCGATCAGGTGAGTGACAGCGCTCTGGATCGCCAGCATCTCAGACTCGGTCGCCGCTGGAGGAATGCCATCGCTGGAACCCACCGGATCATCGGCCACCTGGAGATCGCTGAACACCGACTCATAAAACCCGTGTTCGCCGCACAAGAGCTGGTCAACCCGCTGGAGGAACCGGCCCGACTCAGCACCCTGGATCACCCGATGGTCATAGGTGCTGGTCAAGGTGACCACCTTGGACACCCCCAGCGACCGCACCCGATCAGGTTCGATGTCGGTGAAGCCCGGTGGATAGGCAATACTGCCGATCCCGATGATCGTCCCCTGGGACACCATCAAGCGAGGAATTGACTGGCCAGTCCCGAGCATGCCCGGATTGGTGATGGTGACATTCGCCCCGCTGAGCTCATCGGGGCTGATCTTGCGATCCCGCACCCGCTCGACCAGATCGTTGTAGGCGGTCACAAACTCGTCAAAGCGCCATCGCTCGGCCCGGGACAAGACCGGCACCATCAGACCCCGTTCCCCTCCGGGACGTTCAACATCAACAGCGATGCCCAGATTGATGTGGTCATCGGCGATACGACGCGGCGAGCCATCGCTGGCCTCGGCAAAGCTATGTGCCATCACCGGCACGAGATCGGAAATCGAGCGCACCAGGGCATAAGCGATCAGATGGGTAAAACTGATCTTGCTCAACCCAGCATCGACCCGATGACGATTGATGATCGCCCGATTGCGTTCCAAGGCCCGGGCTGACACCGTGCGGAATCCGGTGGCGGTGGGGATCGTCAAGCTGGAGGTCATATTGGCGGCGATGATCGCTGATGCTCCTCGGATTGGATCACCGGGCGCATCAAGAGGAGTTGCCAACGCCGATCCTGACACCGCCGCTGTTGCCCGACTGAGCACCGTCGATGAGGCCTCCAACACGGCATGCCACGCTTGGTCCACCGATGATGGATCACGGCGGGCCCGTTCCTTGATCTCATCGACCAGCCAGGAGTTCACTCCCCACACGACATCCGATGACCACGCCATGAGATGAAGGGTAACGATTCCACCCGGCTAGCTCCAGATGGGTCAGATCATGTAGGCAAGATGATCGAGCACCCGTTGACCCACCGCGGTGTCACCACTCAGCTCAACCAGGTGGGGATCGGCATCGCGGCGACCGCCGCACAATCGGGTGTAGGCGACCACCGGCATGGTCAAGGTGGCGGTGGCATCACCATCGAGGGTGTCAACTGTGGTGGCCTTGTCTTCGACGACCACATGGATCTGGCGGCCTGATGGCCCGGTGAGATCAAAGGTCACCGAGTGGCCGCTCGGCACGCCGGCCAGCTTGCCGACCACATATCCCATGGCAGCAGCAAACTCATCGAGAGCAACCTCCACCGCCAAGCCAGACTCGTGGCCGGGACGGTTGAGCGCCTCGCGGATGTCGTGTTCGTGCATCCAGCAGTCCAACACCCGAATCCGCATGAACCGCCCATAGATGTCCTTCCCCGCTGGAGTGAATCCGATGGTGTTCCACTCATCGGCACTCATCGCGGCCAAGATGTCGCCTCGCTGAGACGTGAGGTCGCGATAGATCGAGATGATCTCCTCTGGTGATGACTCGGCATAGGACGCGATCCAGTTCTCATTCATCTCACCGATCACATTGCGGACATGGTCGAGCCCTGAGGAATCGATTGTCTGGGGTGGAGCCATGCCCAACAAGAAGGCCTCTGTGGCAAAGATATGGGTGGCGATCGCCTGGACATTCCATCCAGGCAGACAGGTTGGTCGTCCCCACTCATCGGCATCGAGGGAGCACAAGAGTTCATCGATACTGGCCCACGCCACCCTGATGGCTTCGATCGTGCGACGCTGAGGAATCACGGATGCCATACCCCACTGTGGCATACCGCTCATCACGCGGCCGGGGTGGACGACATCGCGTCGTCCACCCCGATCAGGATTCGATTGGAGGATCGGTTCGAGAAAAGATGCTGTCGATCAGATCCCGATGCGCTGGGCCAGCAGCTCGCGGTGATAGGTCGGATCACCAAACATCAGCTCGGAGCTCTTGGCTCGCTTGAAATAGAGATGGGCTGGATGCTCCCAGGTAAACCCGATCCCGCCATGGATCTGGATGTTTTCCGCAGTGGTCGAGAAATACGCTTCAGAGCAATAGGCCTTGGCCAACGAGGCCACCGATGCCAGCTCATCGTTCATCACCGAGGCACACCAGGTGCCGTAATAGGCTGCCGATTTGGCTGATTCGACCTCGAGCAACATGTCGGCACACTTGTGCTTGATGGCCTGGAAGGATCCGATCGGACGATTGAACTGGACCCGATCCTTGGCGTACTGGACCGCCATCTCCAACACGAACTGGGCTCCACCAACCTGTTCGGCGGCTAAGCCAACCGCGGCAAGGTCCAAGACCGTGGACATCACATCCCATCCCCCACCATCGGTGCCGATCAGGGTGGCGGCCACACCGTCGAATTCGAGCTTGGCTTGCTTGCGGGTCTGGTCCATGGTCGAGAGCAGGGTCCGGGTCAGGCCATCAGCATCACCATCGACGGCAAACAGGCTGATCCCGGCTTCGGTGCGGGCGACCACGATGATCAGGTCAGCGATATGGCCATCGATCACGAAGCTCTTCACGCCGGACAAGGTGTAGCCGTCAGCCGAGGGGGATGCCTCCATGGTCACACCCGATTCATCCCACTTGCCTGACGGTTCGGTGACCGCCACGGTGGCGATGGTCTCGCCACTGGCGATACCGGGCAGATGAGCAGCCTTGGCATCTTCATCACCGGATTGGAGCAAGGCGTTGGCCGCCAAGACGACAGTCGAGAAATAAGGAGCACACAACAGGGCTCGGCCCATCTCTTCCAACACGATGCCGAGTTCGACATAGCCGAATCCTTGTCCCCCATATTCCTCGGGGATATGGATCGACTGAAGGCCCATCTGTTCAGCCATCTGGGACCACACCGCCGGGTCATAGCCCTGGTCGGTTTCCATCAGGTCCCGCACCTCGCGCTCGCTCGACTTGTCTTCCATGAACGACCGGATGATGGAGCGGAGTTCTTCCTGCTCTTCGGTGAACGCAAAATTCATGAGCGCAGTCTCGCTCACCGATCCTCGAGCCACAAATTGTATTGTGTACACCTATGCACACAACAGGGATTCGAGACTTGCGGGCCACCCTCGCCGACGCAGTCCGCCGAGCCGAACACGGACAGACCACCGTGATCACCTCCCATGGCCATCCGGTCGCCCAGCTCGCTCCCCTTGCCAACACCGGTGCGACCCTCGACCAGCTGGTTGCCTCCGGCCAGGTGATCGCTCCACGTCGCCGCAGCGAGCTCACCCTGCCCGAACCAACACCGATCTGGTCGGGGGTTCGCTTCGACCGCGTCCTCGGCGAGCTGCGCTGATGACCCTGGTGCTCGATACCAGTGCCCTCCTCGCTCTCGCGGTCGACCGGCGAGAACGCCAGATCGTCGCTGATGCGCTCACGGTCGACTCGACCTGGTGCGCCTCAGCCCTCGCCCTCGCCGAAGCCCTCCCAGCCATCGACCGTCTGATCGATGAGCCCACTCTGCGAGCCGATCTTGAAGACAGCATCCGGCGGGTGTGGGACACGATTCATGTGATCCCGGTCGACCAAGCCTGTCTCGATGAAGCTGCCGACCTCGCCCGACGCCATCCCCTCCACCTCGCCAATGCCATCCATCTCGCCGCTGCCCGACGCCTCCCGGCTCCGATCACCTTCTGCACCTTTGATGCCAGCCAGATCCCGGTCGCACTCAGCTTGGGCTATGAGGTGAGATCTAGCTGAGCTGGGGTCGCCTCACCGCCGACATCGTCACAGCACCAACCACCGTGATCTGTCACACTGAGGAGATGGACGATCCCTACTGGTCGCACCCCGGCGTTGAGGTCTATCGATGGGTGGTCGGACCCTTTGAGAACAATGTCTTCGTCATCTCCTGTGGTCGCACCGGTGAGAGCATCCTGATCGATGCTGCTGCCGAACCAGAACTCCTCCTTGACATCGCTGAACGCTTCCATGTCGGCCAGATCGTCCAAACCCACGGCCATTTCGACCATATTGGCGCCGTCACCGCGGTACGCGACGCCGGCTACCCGGTTGCGGTTGGCACTGATGATGCTCCCAAGCTGGCCGACGTCGGCTACGACACCACCCTTGACCACCACGATGTGATCACCTTCGGCGACCAACGCCTCATCGTGTTACACACCCCCGGCCACACTCCGGGGTCGATCTCACTGCACCTCGAGGGGGCTCCCCTCGTGTTCAGCGGCGACACCCTCTTTCCTGGCGGTCCGGGCGCGACCCATTTCGACGATGCCGACTTTGACACGATCATCGCGTCGATCACCGATCACCTCTTCAGCCTGCCCGACAACACCGTGGTCTTGCCCGGTCACGGCGACTCGACCACCATCGGAGCTGAACGACCCCATCTTGACGACTGGATCGCTCGGCGCTGGTAGCCGGTTAGGAACCGAGACGCTCAGCCCGATCGCGGG
>PDSL01000051.1 GCA_002748455.1 Ilumatobacter coccineus | reverse complement strand
CTCGAACACCGGAGGAAGCCCGGCCTCAAAGGGGAACCGGCGCAGGATTCGCTGACAAAAGCCGTGAATCGTGCCGATATAGGCTTCATCGAGATCGATCTCGGGAGCCGCTTCAGCCAGGCGGTGAATCAGCTCGCGCGCTGCCCGCTCGGTGAAGGTGATCGCTGCCAAGTGGGAGGGCTCCAGCCCGCCAGGTGTGGTCAACTCGCCGGCAACTCGATCGACCAGGATGGTGGTCTTGCCCGACCCGGCACCGGCAACCACCACGGCGGGAGTGTTGCGAGCCTCGACCAGAGCGGCTCGGACCTCGTGGTCGACCAGACGACGATCCTCACTCATGACGGAGCTCCATCCTCAGAGGTGACAAACCGCTGGACACGGGTGGTCACCTCGGTACGGCCCAACCCATCAGGGCAACAGTCGGGACATCCCCACGTGGGATCAGGCTGACCAGGTCGAAAATCGCCGCGTACCAGTCGATCGGCCAAGACATCGAGCGCTGCATGGGCATGGGCGTGACCCGAGTCGGGCAGCACCCGATCGGTGACCTGAGATGGCCCGATATAGCGATAGGCCGGCGCCCCCAGCTCGCCACCAAACACTGTTGCAGCTACCTCGGCATAGAGGGGAAGCTGGAGCTTGGCTCCGCCTTCGGTGGGATCATCGGCAACAAAGTTCGGCGCAAACGAGCTTGATATCACCTTGAAGTCGGTCACCGCCGCGGCATCACCAACCCGATCGATGCGGTCGATCACCCCCCGCAGTGCCAGCGGGCCCGCAGCGGTGTCGATCACATGGGGCGAGCTCGCTGCATCACCAAACGAGAACTCGGCAGCCAAGGGCTCACGACCGGTCGCCCGCTCGGCTTCAAGCGCGTTCACGATCCGGGTGATGATCAGGTCACGTTCCAAGGCCCACCGGATCGGATGGCCGAGCTGGCGGTGTTCGGCCAGGGTGCGTTCGTGCACGGCAACCCGTTCGGCCACCGCAGCCCTCAGGTCGGGAAGGTGGTCATCACCCAGCCATTTCGGTCGGCTCATCGGATCTTGGCTCAGCCAGGAAGCTGCTAGATCGTAGAGCACCGCATGCACCAGGCTGCCCCGGGTGAGCGGCGAGATCTCGTTGACCACCGCAGGATCGTCCTCATCTTCGCCGACCCCGAGCACCTGGCGGTAGAGGTAGGACACCCCACAGCGAGCTAGACGTTCAAGTGATGTCACCGCATACACACGCTCGGATGGATCCGCGGCAGCGTTACCGATCATCCCGTCATAGCTGGTCGGTTCCGTCAGGGTGCGACTCACCAAGGCCTTCGCTCGGCGATGAATGATCGGTGACCGGGTCCACGGACGGGCCACGGCGAACGCCCCCTCGGCGACGGTGAGGGCCCGACCGTGATGAAGTCCATCGGCATGGGTCGCCACCTCGTGGTCGGATGTGGTGGTTGGCAGCAACCGGGATCGGAAGTTTTCGCCACCTTGGCGCAGATTGGCTCGAGGCCACGACACCTCGATCGGTGCTGTCCCCGCAGCGAGCGAGGCCCAGGCCCGTCGTACCTGATCGCTGGTCCAGGCACTATGGGCGAGCACATCGGCTGCCGGGCTATCACGGTGGGCTGGGGTGAACAAGCCCCCAGAGCGCGGCGGAGGAAAGATCCCCTCGATGGCGCCAACGACAAAGATCCGGTCGGCATCAAGACAGACCCCATCGGTGACTCGGCGCACCTGGACACCACCGGCGGTCGGGGGGCGGGAATTGGCATGATGCTCAAGCAGGTCACCGATCGCTCGTTCGAAGGCATCGGGGGTGTAGTCAACCGAGAGGCGAGCAGCGTCCAAGCCGGCTAAGGCATCGATCGAGGACATGATCGTGGTGGCAGCATCACGTTGCCATGCCGGCAGATCAGCCCAGCGGGCCGATCGCCACTGCTCGCCACCGATCAGAAGGGTGAGCAGATCATGGGCGGCCCGGCTTGCGGTTCGCCATCTCGTCGCTCGGGTGATCTGATCAAGATGGGATCGCACCACCTCCACCAGATCGAGTAGGGCGGTGAGCTGATCGATATCGGCAGCATCAGCATCGGTTGTCGGAGCCAATCCCTGACGTTGACGCCGCTCGGCCCGTTCGGCTTGATCCCGCTGGAGGGCATCATGGGCTGATTCCCAATCGTGCTCGGTGGCCAGACCGATTCGCTGGGTCAATCGACGCCACCGGGCTGGATCGCGATGGGATTCGTTGGCACTCGCCCGCTGGGGCACCAGTGACAAGAGATCCAAGAGATGACGGCGGTCGGGTTGGCGACGAGCCGCCAGAGCCAGGCGAACCACCTGGCCAGCGAGGGACTCGGCCAAGGTGGTTGGTGACACCCCCGACCAGCCAATCCCCGCCCGGTCGAGATGGTCGGTCACCACCCTCAGATAGGGATCAAGTGTGGGCAGCAGGAGGGCGATCCGGTCGAGTGAAACCCCCTTGTCAGCAAGGGAGGCAATCGACCTCATCACGTGGCGGACTTCTTCATCGTGGTCGGGACACGAGGTCACCGAGATCGGTGCTGATCTTTGGGCTGACGATGGGGGAGGAGCCTGCTTGGCAATCCGGGTCACCTGAGCAGCAAGCTCACGATCATCGCTCCACGACCCCAACATCACCACCCGGGTGTCACCGATGGCGGCGTAGTGGCTGAGAAAATCGACCAGGGCCGGATCGAAGGTTGTCGATGCCACGATCACCGATCGATGCCCTGATGGCAGTGCATCAGGTGAGCTGACGATCTCGGTAGCCCGAGCCAGGATGTCAGCCTCGCTGACATAGCCTGCCGATCGAAGCATCGATCGAGCCTGATCGGCCACCTCGATCACCGCTTGACGACCCGGCGTTGACCCCGCCAGCACATTGGCCATCCGGCGGTCGGAGAGCGACACAAAACGGAGGTCTTCGGTGAGTGACACGATCGCGTCGATCGTGGCTGGATGATCAGCAGTTGTCGTCAGCGCATCTGGACAGTTGGTAGCGAGGACCGATCGGACCGCGGCAGCCAACAGATGGGGACGCACCATCTGGAGCGGACCGTCGACCGCTTCCACCAGGTGTCGAGCCAGGGCAAACGGGGTGGCGAACCGGATGCCCGACATGCCCCGTCCCCGCTCGTGGGTGATCAAGGGAAGACGGTGCTGCAAGGTGTTGGCGGTGGCATCGGGAGGGGTGATGATGACCACGTCAGCAAAGGGATCATCCACAAGATCATCCGATCGAAGCCGGTTGATCGCCTCCGCCACCGCGGCGGGAAGCTGGCTGCCAGAACTGACCGTGTCGATCACAGGATCGAGTATCTCATCGGGGTGCAACATTGTTTGCTGACCGAGCGATCAGGTCACACAATTCGGCCTCGATGCGATGGCGTTGCCGATCGAGTACCGCCGAATGGATCGACTCGGCAATCCACATCCGGGTGGTGGTCGGCCCCAAGGCTCGGGCGATGATCCGAGCCGAACCCGGGCACACCGATTCATCGGTGCAGGACTGGACCACCAGGGCAGGAATGGTCACCTGGCGGGCGGCCCACAGGGCCCGTCCGATCAGTTCGACCAGCTGGGCTGCTGAGGCCATCATGAACCCGTTATAGGTGATCAGATAGCGGGCCATCTCGGGCTCAAGATGAGCTGGCGGGTCACTGCTGGGCCACGACACCTTGGGCACCAGATATTTGGCGATCGGTGACAAGAACAAGCTTGGCGCTCGGGTCACGATCGGTGAATTGATCGTGGTCACCGTGGTGGCCCGGCCCTCGGCAGCCAAGATCAGCGAGATCAATCCCCCCATCGACAATCCGGCCAGATGGATTCGACCGAACCCATCAAGCTCGTCAAGCGTGGTGCGTGCCGAATCGATCCAGTCATCGATCCCCGTGGTCGCCATATCCTCCAGCGAGGTGCCATGACCGGCAAGACGAGGCACCCGCACGGTGAAGCCCCGCTCGTGGAGCGCGCTGGCCATCGGTCGAAAATGGGCTGGTGAACCGGTGAATCCATGAACCAAAACGATGGCGTCATCGGTGTTGCCATCGAGGGCAACCGGGGCACACAAGGGGTCGAGCAAGACCGGAGTATCCATCGAGATGCCCGATCAGGTGGGAGTGCCGGTCGGGGCCATGAGCGCGCCATCGAGATAGACCTCGCGCACCTGAGCAGCGACATCGCTCATATCGGCGGGATCGCCCTCGAGGATGACCAGATCAGCTCGCTGTCCAGGAGCAAGCCGACCTCGATCCTCAGCGACACCAAAGAGATCAGCTGCCGAACCGGTGGTGGCGTGAAGGACCTCGATCGGGGTCATCCCCACCTCGTTCATGAACCTCAACTCATCAAGATTGGTGCCGTGAGCTCCCACCCCGCAATCGGTGCCCATCGCGATCTTGACCCCGGCTTCGTGGGCTCGCCGCACACTGTCATCGTGGGTGTCGATCACCTCGCGAGCCTTGCGGATCGACGATTCGGGTATCGACGCGCCAGCATCGGCCTGGGCCACCACCGCTCGAGGAGCATGGAGGGTGGGCACCAGCCAGGTGCCGTGTTCGATCATCATCTCGATCGCTTCATCATCGAGGAAGATGCCGTGTTCGATCGAGCGAACCCCATTGCGAATCGCGGTCTTGATCCCCTCGGTCGCCTGAGCGTGGGCCATCACCGAGAGTCCAGCAGCGGCAGCCTCATTGACCATCATGGCGATCTCATCATCACGGAAATGGCCCAGACGAGGGTTGGTGCCCGGCGACATCACCCCACCTGAGGTTGCACACTTGATCACGTCGGCACCATCGCGGATGAGTTCACGCACCTTCTTACGCACCTCTTCAGCGCCATCCACGATCGGATCGGGCCGTCCTGGATGAGGGGGCAAGAGCGGAACCTCAACCCCGCTCGGTAGCCAGCTATCGCCGTGACCGCCGGTTTGGCTGATCATGACGAGCGAGATCTGCATCCGAGGTCCACGGATCAGGCCCTGTTCGATCGCTGCCTTGATGCCGAGATCGGCACCACCAGCATCACGAATCGAGGTCACCCCAATATCGAGGGTGCGAGACAGATTCTTGGCAGCGAGATAGAAGGCCAAGCTGAAGGGTGAGGCGACCATCTGGATGTAGTCCACACCGCTAAACACCACATGGACATGGGAATCGAAGAATCCCGGCGAGATCCACCGGCCGCTGCAGTCGACGATCACATCACCATCAAGCCCGGGCCCCACCTCGACAATCCGACCATCCTCAACCACAAGATCGCCGGCGGTCGGCTCAGCGCGGGTGCCGTCATAGATCGTTCCGTTGGCGAACAAGGTGCGCGTCATGCCACCTGACTCTAGGCGTCGGTCGATCGGGGCGACGATCTCCTCGCTGGGGAAGCATCGCTGATCACCACCGACCAGGTTGTCCGCAGCATTGTCGGCACCGCTCCAGTCCTCGTGGGCGCTGCCGGCGGGTGGAGATCTTGCGTCGGTGTCGTGATCGCTGACTCAGTCGCTGGAGGTGTCCTCAGGTGGAGTTGGTTTGCGCCGTGAGCGGGCCGGCACGATCCGAATGTCGTACTGATCGCTCAACCGAGTCCCGCGAGCCTCGGTGCGGAAGACCTCGAGATCAGCTTCGGTGAAGGCCTTGGGATAGATGCTGCGGGGCCACAGCTTGCGGGCTTTCACCACCCCAACTTCGGCAGCCAGGATCGAGAGCTGGGCAGCGATAAACAAGAAGAACAACAAGGCGATGATCGCCCCAAAACTGCCATAGGTTTCACCAGCATTGGCCTGCTGGCGGGCAATCAGGGGCGTCCCAAAGGTTTGGAGCGCCCACCAGGCGATACCGCCAACCACCGCTCCGGGTATGAGGTGCTTCCAGGTCAGTTTCATGTCGGTAAGCAATTGGAACGAGACCAGATAGAGCACGATCGAAAACGCCAAGCTGACCCCCCACAGGGTGAAGCGGCCCCCACCGGGCAGGAAGTCGAGCACATTGGCCACACTCGATGCCGCGATCGAGATCGCCAAGCCACCACCGATCACGAAGAGCATGGCCAGGCTACGGGCCCGCTTCTTGGCCATATTGGGTCGTTGAAAGGGTGGAACATCCCACACACTGTTCATCGCGTTCTGCATGGCATCAATGATCTTGAGCCCCGACCACAAGGCGACTGCGATACCCAGCACCAAGGTGATGCCCGACCCCTCGATCTGCCCAGCCGACTGCTTGATCGTGGTGCCAACCACCGGAATCTGGTCGGCAGCCACCTCGGCAAAGCGTTGTTGCTTGTCAGGGTCGGTCACGATGAACCCCAAACCTGAGGTAAACGCCATCATGAGCGGAAAGATCGAGAAGAAGCCGAAATAGGCGACCAGGGCGGCGAGATAGCCAGCCCGATCCTGGCCGAACTTGCGCAAGACAGCGATCGGAAACCCCAGCGCCCGATGTGACCGCTGGAACTGATCGATCGCCCACAGGATCTTCTTTGGCCCCTGCTCGGGCTTATCAACCGAGGTGAACTCGGGTTCGGTCGTTGTCGGAATCGGCTCAGCGGGGGTGATCCGGCGTGAGGTGGTGATGAGGGCGATCGCTGTCAAGGCTGACGAGATCACTCCGAGCTTGGTCTTATCTGGTCCGGTCGAAGCCACGTCACGATCGTAGAAGGATCAAGCCAGACCGCCACCATGGAGGCGTGGGGTGGGAGAGTGGGGCTTGGTTGAAGTACCGTGCGTCGAGTGGAGCGCCCCGACGATCTGCACGAACTCGAAACCGCTCTCTTAGACGGCATCGGTCAGCTCACCGCATCACCAGTTCCTGCGGTGGGGTGCGACCTATCGGCGATTTTCTTGGCCCAGGTCCGATCCCGAGTGCTCGACCACACCGCTCGGTGGTTGCGGGCCCAAGGACACGGGTACTACACGATCGGCTCTGCCGGTCACGAGAGCAATGCGGCGATCGCCGCGGCCCTGCGACCGACCGATCCGGCCCTGCTGCACTATCGATCGGGCGGGTTCTATTGCGCTCGGGCAGCCCAGGTCGATGGGTCGGACCCGATTCGAGATGTGCTCTCGGGGATGTTGGCCCTCGTCGATGAACCGATCGCTGGGGGTCGTCACAAGGTGTTTGGTCGTCACGATCTGGCGATCATCCCCCAAACCTCAACGATCGGTTCCCAGGTGCCGCGGTCGCTGGGCGTTGCCTTCGCCATCGGCCGAGCCCGCCAACTTGAGGTGGCATCACCGTGGCCTGATGATGCGTTGGCGGTGTCATCGTTTGGCGACGCGTCAGCCAATCACTCCACCGTTCAAGGGGCGGTCAACGCGGCGTGTGCCCTGGCCCATCAGGGTGTGCCCGTACCCCTCCTCTTGGTGTGCGAAGACAATGGGTTGGGGATCAGCACCCCCACGCCGACCGGATGGATCGAGTCGGTCTTTGCTCACCGCCCCGAACTGACCTATGTGGCGGTTGAGGGAACCGATCCCGCTCAGGTGTATGGCGCCACCGCTGAGCTGGCCGACCAGATTCGTTCCACCGGCACGCCGGGCTTGATCCATCTGCGCACGGTGCGCTATCTCGGTCATGCCGGCAGCGACCTGGAAGCGGCCTACCGACGGGCCGATGAGATTCGAGCCGACTATCGTCACGATCCCCTGCTGGCGACAGCGCGGACCATGGTCGATACCGGTCTGGCCGGGCCCGGCGACTTGGTTGATCTCTATCTGGAGACCACCGCGACCACCCGTCAGCTCGCTCTCGACCTGGTCGGTGATGCCACCTTGACCACCCCGGCTGCGGTGATCGCCCCCTTGGCGCCCCGCCGGGCTGATGCGGTGGCGCAACGGGTGGCCTCCCAGGTGGGCGAGGACCGAACCAGGGCCTTCGGTGCCACCTTGCCCGAAGATGCTGGCCCGTTGACCCTGGCCGAAACGATCAACCGGACCCTCCACGACATCTTCGCGGCATCGCCGACCACCCTGGCCTTCGGTGAAGATGTGGCGGTCAAGGGTGGCGTCTACGGACTCACCCGAGGCCTGCGTAAACAGTTCGGCCCCGATCGGGTGTTTGACTCGATCCTCGACGAACAGACCATCTTGGGATTGGCCCTCGGTGCTGCGGTATCCGGTTTTGTGCCGATCCCCGAGATCCAGTACTTGGCCTACCTCCACAATGCTGAAGACCAGTTGAGGGGCGAAGCAGCCAGCTTGTCGTTCTTCTCCAATGGCCAATATGTCAACCCGATGGTGGTTCGTATTGCGTCATACGCCTACCAAAAAGGCTTTGGTGGCCATTTCCACAACGATCATTCGGTCGCTGTTCTGCGTGACATTCCCGGCTTGGTGATCGCCTCGCCAAGCCATCCCGCTGATGCCGCGGCCATGCTGCGCACCTGTGTTGCCGCTGCCGAGACCGATGGGACGGTGTCGGCCTATCTGGAGCCGATCGCTCTCTATCACACCCGCGACCTCCATGAGCCGGGCGATGGCTTGTGGACTGCCGACTATGAACCACCGGAGCGATGGGGGGAGACCCATATCCCGATTGGTTCGGGACGTCTGGTGCGCGATGGGGTCGATGTCTTGATCGTGTCCTGGGCCAACGGGGTGTTTCTCTCACTCCAGGCTGCCCGCCAGCTCAGCGCTGAGGGCATCTCGGTTGGGGTCTTCGACATGAGATGGCTCAACCCTCTCCCGATCGACCAGATCATCGAACACGCTGAACGGTTTGGCCGGGTCCTCATCGTCGATGAAACCCGGCGCACCGGGGGTGTCGCCGAAGGGGTGATCGCTGAGCTGATCGATGCGGGATATCGGGGCGATCTGGCTCGAGTGGCTGCGGTGGACACCTTCATTCCCTTAGGTGATGCTGCCAATGTGGTCTTGGTCCAGCCGGACATGATCGTCGACGCGGTCCGTCGGATGAACTGATCGGCCCGTGGCGAGGGCTTTCGCCGAGGTCGAGTACTCTCAGCCTTGTGAGTTCGATGAAGGACAAGTTGGCCGATCTCTATGCGCGGCGTGAAGCTGCCTACAGCGCCGGGTCGCAACGCTCGATCGATCGCCAACATGCCAAGGGCAAGATGCTGGCTCGCGAGCGCATCGAGTACTTCCTTGATGACGGCAGTTTTCATGAACTCGATCTCCTCGCTCGCCATCGAGCCCACGATGCCGGCCTTGACGAGCGTCCCTATACCGATGGGGTGATCACCGGCTGGGGCACGGTCGAAGGACGCAAGGTGTTTGTGTTCTCTCAGGATTTCACCGTGTTCGGCGGCGCCCTCGGCGAAGTCTTCGCCGAAAAGATCCACAAGGTCATGGATCTCGCGGCCACCACCGGTGCCCCCTTGATCGGCCTCAATGATGGCGCTGGAGCTCGCATCCAAGAAGGCGTGGTCAGCCTGGCCAGCTATGGCGGCATCTTCCGGCGCAATGTGGCCGCGTCGGGGGTCATTCCCCAGATCTCGGTGGTCCTTGGTCCGTGCGCTGGGGGAGCGGTCTATAGCCCAGCGATGACCGACTTCATCTTCATGGTGCGTGAGACCTCCCACATGTTCATCACCGGACCCGATGTGGTCAAGACGGTGACCGGCGAAGATGTGACCCTCGAAGAACTCGGTGGAGCCATGTCACATGCCACCAAGTCGGGGGTGGCAACCTTTGTGGCCGACGATGAGAAAGCGGTCCTCGATGAGGTGAGGTTCCTGCTCTCATTCTTGCCAGCCAACAATCTGGAACATCCCCCGGTCGAACCGGTCACCGACGATCCCGATCGGGATTGCGCCGACCTGGTCGATGTCTTGCCCGATGGACCCAACCTGCCCTATGACATGCATTCGGTGATCACCTCGGTAGTCGACGATGGTGAGTTCTTGGAGTATTTCGCCCATTGGGCACCCTCGATCGTGTGTGGTTTCGCCCGCGTCGATGGTCATCCGATCGGGGTGGTCGGCAACCAGCCGATGGTGCTCGCTGGGGTCCTCGATATCGAATCGGCCGAGAAGGCGGCCCGGTTTGTGCGAACCTGCGATGCCTTCAATATCCCGATCCTCACCTTTGTTGATGTGCCCGGCTTCTTGCCCGGGGTCGACCAGGAATATGGCGGCATCATCCGCCACGGGGCCAAGCTGCTCTACGCCTATTGCGAAGCCACTGTGCCCCGGATTGCGATCACCACCCGCAAGGCCTATGGCGGTGCCTATGTGGTGATGGATTCCAAGTCGATCGGCTGTGATCTGTCGCTGGCGTGGCCAAGCGCTGAGCTGGCGGTGATGGGCCCTCAGGGGGCGGTTGAGATCGTGTATCGGCGTGAGCTGCAGCAGTCGGCTGATCCAGCGGCTCGGCGGGCCGAGCTGGTGGCCGAATACACCGAGAAATATGCCAACCCGTATATCGCTGCTGAGCGGGGGATCGTCGATGATGTGATCGATCCGATCGATACCCGCCGCAAGGTGGTCGCCGGATTCGAGATGTTGCGGTCCAAGCGTGAAGACCTGCCCCAACGCAAACACGGGAACGTGCCCCTGTGAGCCGGTCGGTCGTGTCGAAGACCTCGTTGGGTCCGGTGAGGATTTCGTCGTCGCCCACCGCCGATGAAACCGCGGCCATCGTGGCAGCGTTGGATGCACTCTGGCCTCGTCCGATGGCACTGGAGCCGGTGCATCGCCGTTCGAAGGTGTGGAAGTTCAGCGGCCGGTCGTGGCACAGAGATCGCCGGTCGCGCGCTGATCGACCCTGGAGATAGGTCGGGGAGCCCGGTGATGATCACTCGGGCTCAACCCGGTGGCGGGTGGGACTGTGACACCCCGGCGGCATGATGGCGATCATGGAGACCGTCTCGATCGTTGTTCTGGTCATCGTGGTTGCCGTGTTGGCCGCGGTTGCTGGTGCTCTCGTTGAATCCGCTCGTCGTCGGGCTGCCGACGATGAGGCCCATGCCGGCGAGCCCAGCGTGGATGAGGTGGTGCGCACTGCGGTCGCCGATGCGGTGGCTGAGCTTCGGTTGAGTAGCGCGAGCGAACGTGATGCTGCCATCCAAGCAGCCTTGGAGCATTCGGCGGTCTTGCATCGAGAACAGGTCGGGACCGCTGCTGAACAGGCTCGCCAGCAAACCTCAGCCGAACTTGGCGCCAAACACGACTTGATCGCCGACAGTTTGGGCAAGGTCCAGGCAGCGATGAGCACCGATCTCGACAAGTTGTCGGCCGCGGTTGCCCAGCTTGCCGATTCGAGCACCGCTCGGTTTGCCCAGGTCGATCAGTCGCTCAAGAGTCATGCCGAGATCACCCAAACCTTGTCCGAATCGGCTCGGGCGTTGCGCGAGGCGATGGCCAGTCCCACCGCCCGTGGTCAGTGGGGCGAGCGCATGGCCGAAGATGTCTTGCGCTTGGGAGGCATGGTCGAGAACGTCAACTATGTCAAACAGTCTCAGCTCGATGGCTCCAGCGGTCGACCCGACTTCACCTTCTGGCTTCCCAAGGGTCACGAGCTCTATATGGATGTCAAGTTTCCGATGGCTGCCTATCTGCGCTATCTCGAAGCCACCAGCGATGCTGAGCGCAGCGCGCATCGAGCCGATTTTGTGCGCGATGTCAAGGCTCGGGTGCGCGAACTGGCCAAGCGCGACTACGCCCGAGAGTCACATGCTCCCTCGGTCGACTATGTGGTCATGTTCCTGCCCAACGAGCAGCTCAGTTCGTTTATCTTCGAGTCCGATCCCACCCTGATCGATGAAGCGATGGCTCAACGGGTGGTCATGTGTTCGCCGGTCAACCTGTTTGCCCTGCTCGGGGTGATCCGCAAGGCTCACGACAATTTCATGATCGAACAAACCAGCCAAGAGATCCTCGCCCTGATCGGCAAGTTCAATACTGAGTGGGATAAGTACAGCGCCCAGCTCGACACCCTCAAGCGCCGGTTTGATTCTCTCGACAAGGCCTTCGATGAGGTGATCGGAGTGCGGCGTCGAGCCCTCGAAAAACCGCTTCGCCAGCTCGACAGCTTGCGTGTGGAACACAAGATCTCACTCGATGGGCCGGTCATGGGCCAGTTGGGTGAGGGGGTGGTCGATTCGTTCGACACGGACGCCTAAGGTGAACCCGAGCCCAACGCCCCGCTGACGATGATGGATCACGCGCTGTTTTCTTCCCCTTCCACTCCTTCCGGACCTTCCGATGCTTCGACCTATTCGGTGAGCGAGCTCGCCCGGGCGATCAATGATCGCCTGCGAGCTGGGTTCCCCGACGGGGTGTGGGTTCGAGGCGAGATCGATGGTCTTCGTCGGGTTGGCGCCCACACCTATTTTCAGCTGGTTGAAGACAGCCCCGATGGCCACGCGGTGATCAGTGTTGCCCTGTTTGCTCCGGTCATGAAGCGCATCCGGCCGGTCTTGGCCACCCATCGCATCGAGCTGGCCGATGGGATGAAGGTCAGGATTCGCGGCGATCTTGATCTCTATGCCAAGTCAGGTCGTCTCAGTCTCAAGATGTCCGATGTCGATCCTCACTTCACCCTCGGCGACCTGTCGGCGGCGCGCGACCAGCTCATCCAGCGGTTGGTCGCTGCGGGGTTGTTCGATGCCAATCGGCGCTTGGTCTTGTCACCGGTACCGATTCGGGTGGGAGTGATCACCAGCATCGGCTCCGCGGCCTGGCATGATTTCCACGACGAACTCGCCCACAGTGGCTACGGATTCGAGCTCGAGGTGTGCGACACCAGGGTGCAAGGTGAACACGCCCCAGCGGGGGTGGTGGCCGCCCTGGCGACCCTGGCTCACCGACCGGATCCCCTCGATTGTGTGGTGATCATTCGCGGTGGGGGATCGCGCACCGATCTGGCAGCCTTTGATGCCGAAGAGATCGCCACGGCGATCGCCACCAGTCCACTTCCGGTTCTGACCGGTATCGGTCACGAGATCGATCGCAGCGTGGCCGATGAGGTTGCCTATCGAGCTTTCAAAACCCCCACCGCGTGCGCTGGAGGGTTGATCGATGCGGTCGCTGAGTTCTCGGTCTCGTTGGAGAACCGCTGGCAGTCGATCGCCCGCCGGGCCAACGACGCGGTGATCGCTGCCGAGACCAGGGTGAACGATCTCGCCCATCGTATTTCTCGCCACACCACCACAGCGGTTGAACGAGCCGATCAGCGTCTGGTCAGCCGATGCGACCGTCTGGTCCGGGTGGCCCATCAGGTGATCGATAGTGCCGATGATCGCCTCGCTCAACGAACCGCTGCGCTGGTTGCTGCAGGGCCGCGAGCGCTCGCCGTCGAATCGGAACGGCTCGACCAGCGAGCGGTCCGACTCGACCTGCTCAATCCCGCCAACCTTCTCCGCCGAGGGTGGAGCATTACCCGCACCGCCGACCGCAGCGTGGTTCGTTCAGTGGACGATCTTCGTCCCGGAGACCACCTCATCACCTCACTCGCCGATGGCGAGATCACCAGCCGAATCGAGGATTCATGACCGATACCCCTGCCATCGACTATGCCGCTGCATTGGCCGAGCTTGACGAGATCTTGGCTGAGCTTGAATCATCCGATGTCGATGTCGATCGTTTGGCCACCCGGGTCAATCGGGCTGCCGAGCTGATCGCCATCTGCCGGGACCGTATTGATGGGGCCCGTTCTCGGGTGGTTGAGGTGGTCGCCGGACTGGACCACACCTAGAGGTCTCTCAACCTCAACGCACTCAGCCTGGACACATCCGACCTCGACACGTTCGACCTTGACGATGGTGGGGCGCGCCCACATGTGCCAGACCGCGCTCTACTCTTACACGAGGTGAAACCTCCGTCGAGTCTCCGTCCGATCGTCGATCGTGTCAATCATCGGCTCGACGCGTTCTTAACCGCCGAGATCGACCGCTGGGCTGTCGTCGATGACGACCTCACCGAACCACTCACCGAGATCCATCGCCTGGTGATGGGAGGTGGCAAACGCCTGCGGCCAGCACTGTGTTTGTGGGGCTATGTCGCTGCTGGCGGTGACCCTGACGATGAGATCGTGATCGATGCTGGAGCGGCCTGTGAGCTGATGCACGCGTCAGCCCTGTTCCACGATGACGTGATCGATGATGCGCCACGTCGTCGAGGTCTGGTCACCACCCACACCGTCTTCGCTGATCATCACCGCCAGGGCGACTGGGGCGGTGAAGGTCGACGGTTCGGCGAAGGCATGGCCATCTTGATCGGTGATGTCGCCACCGCCTACGGCGACCAATTGGTGGCCGAAGTCAATCCGGTGGCTCGGTCGGTGTGGAACGAGATGCGCGTTGAGGTCAATGTCGGACAGATCCTCGATGTGCTCGGCTCAGCCCGTGGGGTACGCGATCTTGCCCAGGCCGAACGCATCTGTCGATATAAGTCGGGCAAATACAGTGTCGAACGTCCCCTCCACCTGGGTGCCGCCTTGGCTGCGCCCGATCGCTTCGACCAGCTGGCTCCAGCCTTGAGCGCGTACGGCCTTCCACTGGGTGAAGCGTTCCAGATGCGCGATGACGTGATGGGTGCCTTTGGCGATGAAGCGATGACCGGCAAGCCGGTCGGTGGTGATCTGCGAGAAGGCAAGCCGACCCCCCTGCTGGCTCGAGCCTTGGGTTCGGCGAGCCCAGCCCAACGGATGGTGCTCAACCAGGTGGGCAATCCCGATCTCACCGATGATGAGGTGAAAGCCATCCAAGATGTCATCGTCGCCACCGGAGCATTGGCCGAGCTCGAAGCCACCATCGCCGAGCGCTACAACTCGGCGTTGGCCGCGCTCCAGACCGAGGTCATCACCGAATCGGCTCGCCGCGGCCTCGCCGAACTCGCGGTCTATATCACCCGTCGGACCATCTGATGCGGGTCGTGGTCATCGGTGCCGGTCTTGGTGGCCTTTCGGCTGCCGCCCACTTGGTGGGTTCTGGGCATCAGGTGACGGTGGTCGAACAAGACTCCAGCCCTGGTGGCCGCGTGAGAGCCCATTCCGGATCGGGCTGTCGTATCGATACCGGTCCGACCGTCTTGGCCATGCCTGAAGTGTTGGAGGCCACCTTCGCTGCTGCCGGTCGCCGCATGAGCGACTATGTCACCCTGGCTCCGATCGATCCGCTGTATCGCGTCGTGTTTCCTGATGGTCGCTGCCTGACGCGCTATCGCGATCCCCACCAAACTGCCTCAGAGGTCGCCGAGGTCTTTGGATCCTCGGCCGGGTCGGCCTATGAAGCCTTCGACCAGTGGGCTAACGAGCTCTGCGATCTTGGGTTGACTTCCTATTTCAACGTGTCGGGCGATGGACCCCGCGAACTGCGCACCTGGCGCACCGTGCTCCGCCTGGCGCGCCGGGGAGGACTGCGACGCCTCGACCGCAAGGTGGCCCGGTTCTTTGACGATCGCGAACTTCGCCATCTTCTCACCTTTCCTCTCCCGGTGACGGGGGTGCCGTCTCGTCGCAGCCCGGCGATGTATGCCGCGATCAACCAACTGGTGACCGGTGGTGGGCTGTTCTCGGCGGTCGGTGGGATGAACGCCGTTGCTCGTGGCCTGGAGCGGGCGGTTCGAGAGATGGGAGCGACCTTCCACTATCGCCACCGGGTGAGCCGAATTTTGCACGCCGGACAGGGCGCGGTGACCGGTGTGGAGGTTGACGGGGGCGACCGGATCGTGGCTGATGCGGTGGTCTGCAACGCCGACCTCCCGGTGGGCTATCGGACCCTGCTGGGCGGCGTCGACGCCCCGCGCCGAGTGAGGCGTGGCGACTACAGCCCGTCAGCCTTGGTGTGGGTGGCGGGGGTTCGAGGACATCCCCCGGCTGAGGCGACCGATCTCAATATTCATCTCGGTGACGACTGGCTCGCCACCCACCGACAGCTGGTGTCACGCGGTCGCCAGATGACGCACCCAACCATGGTGGTCAGCGTGCCGTCCCTCAGTGATCCCACCATCGTCCCGGCTGGTCACAGCGCGGTGTGTGGCCTCGAGCCGGTGCCCAATCTGGACGGCAAGATCGATTGGTCAGCCCAGCGCGACCAGGCGATCGAGCGCCTGCGCAACCGGCTCGATCAGCTGGGCTATCCAACCGGATCGATCACCGAGACCGCGATCGATCCCCTCGACTGGGAAGCTCGAGGGCTGGCCCGAGGCACCCCGTTCGGACTGGCGCATACCTTCCGTCAGTTCGGTCCCTTACGCCCAGGGGCGAGCGATTCTCGCGTGCCGGGTCTCTTTTTCGCTGGGGCTTCAACCCATCCGGGCGCTGGCATACCGATGGTGCTGGTGTCGGGGCGCTTGGCCGCTGAACAGGTCGAACGCTATGGCCGCGAGACCGCGGTGATGAAGTGGTGATCTTGGCTGATCACCGAGATGCCGGTGGCCGGTAGTTAGCCAGGGCTGCTTCGATCGTGGGTGCATCGATCACCCCGGGTTCTCGGGTGACCGCATCGAGCCAGTCCGGTCGGAATCGAGCGACCACCGTGATCGGTGATTCCAGATCAGATCCCTGGATGGCCAAACGGGCAAAGCTGGTGGCATAGCTGCGCGGGCGCAGGTCGCGCCCCAGCTCGACCAAGGCGTAGGGATCGGGGGTGGTCTCAACCGCGGTGGTGGCCACGATCGGTTGGGTGGTCGGCACGGTTGGCCCCCCGCTGATACCAGGGCCGTCGGCGAGGACTGCACCGCGCACCCGATCAGCCCGGGCCCCAGCCAGTAAGAGGGCGATATAGGCGCCAAGGCCGCGGCCGACCAGGGTGGCCGAGCCCAGGTGGGAGAGGGCGATGTCGGCATCCGCGAGCAGGAGTTCAGCGGTGTACCCGCCCCCGGTGGGCACGCTGGATTCGCCGTGGCCGGTGAAATCCAGTCCATAGACCGGGCCGGGCCAGCCAGCGATGCCAGCGGGAATGCGGTGCTCGGTGCACTCGCCCAAGCCGTGGAGCGCGAGCAGGGCCGGTCCCTGGCCATCGGTGATCGTGTGGAGCGCGAGGTCGATCTTGTTATGTCGAAGGCGGATCATGCTGGTGCTCCAAGAAAGTCGAGGACCCGTTCAGCGACAGCGTGGGGGTGTTCGATATGGGCAAAATGGCCAGTGTCGGCCAAGACCTCAAGCCGCGCGCCGGTGGGAAGGAAGGGAGTGATGTCGTCGGGGGTCGATCCCCATCCCATCGGTTCGTCGACCTCGACCATCAGTCCGTAGAAGGGCACCCCGATCCCGACCAGTCCACGCAACGCCCACTCAGGTTGCCACGGTCCAAAGCCTCCGATCCGAATCGCCGGGTCGAGCTTCCATCGCCACCCATCATCGGACTCATATCCGCCCACGGTGACCAAATAGCGCAGCCAGTCGAGACTGAGTCGGGGATTCATGAGTTGGCGGCGGCGTGCCAGCTCATCGATGGTGCCCGGTCGTCGTTGAGTGGTGGCGGTACGTCCCCGGTGGTCAAGCCAGGCGGTCAGATCACCGGCGAGGAGCTTGGTTCGCTCATGTTCGGGAATGTCCCGATGGGGATGGCGAGCCGGGATGCCATCGATATTGACGATCGCTCGAAAGCGGAAGGGTTGGGCATCAGCGAGCTGGAGCATGAGCGCGCCACCCTTGGAGTGGCCGACCGCTGCCACCGGATGCCGCCCAGCGATCTGGTCGAAGACCGCGGCGGTGTCGCGCAGGTCGGCTTCCCACGAATAGAGATCGGCATGGGCCGAGTCGCCGTGGCCGCGATGGTCCCAACTGACGACTCGCCATCCGGCCCGGGCGAGCAGGGGAGCGAAGACATCAAAGGTGCGAGCAAAGTCCAGGCCGCCATGAGCCAGCATGAGTGGGGGATCGTCGGGGTCGCCCCACTCATGAACGCAGAGCTCCAGTTCGCCGGCCATGAGCGGATATTCGCGATCGGCTGCCTGGGCTCCCGGATAGGTCAGCGAGGTCATTGGTGCGACCCTAGAGGGCTACCGATCGGTAGATCGAGATGGTGCAGCCGCACACGACCGAACACGGTCTACGATTGGGGCGCTGTGATTCGTCAAACGCTCGTGGTGTCGGTGGCGATGGTCCTAGGGCTGACCGTCACCAGCGGCTGTGGTCCCGACCAGAGCGCCGCGCTCGACACCCTGCCTCCCATGTCGACCACCACCAGCACCACGACCACCACGGTGCCGCCCGATGAGCGTCGAAAGTTCTATACCGTCAAGTCGGGTGACACGGTCAGCGAGATCGCCCGGGCCCTCAATGTGCCGGCGCGAGCGATCATCGATATGAACGATCTTGCCGATGGTGGGCGACGTATCAATGCTGGCCAGATCCTTGAAGTGCCGGTTGATGTGGTCATGATCTATGACCTGCCACCCACCTGCAATGACGGCACCGGGTAGGCGACGCGGTATCGATCTCGCGGCTGATCAAGCTTGCCGGTGGTGTGTGGTGATGTCGACGATGTCGGCCATGATCGCGGCGAACTCAAAGTCTTTCGGGGTGTAGACCGCTGCCACTCCGGCGTCGAGCAAGATGGGGCGATCGGCTTCGGGGATGATGCCACCGACGACCACCGGCGAATCCACTCCTGCTTCAGTGAGCGCGCTGATCAGGGTCGGTACGAGCTCCAGGTGGGAGCCCGACAGGATCGAGAGTCCGATCACGTCGGGGTCTTCGTCGCGTGCTGAGGCGACGATCTGGTCGATCGTGAGTCGGATCCCCGAATAGATGACCTCCATGCCGGCGTCGCGCGCCGCAACAGCGATCTGTTCGGCCCCGTTGGAGTGGCCGTCAAGTCCCGGCTTGGCCACCAAGAATCGGGGTGGACCGCCAGGAAGCTGTCGTACCTGTTCGGCGACCTTGGAGAGTCCTCCGCTGGTGTCGCTGCGAGCGCTGCCCACCCCGGTGGGAGCTCGGAAGTCGCCGAACACTTCCCTCATCACCGATCCCCATTCACCGGTGGTCGCCCCGGCTTGGGCGAGGGCGATGGTGGCGGGCATGATGTTCTCATCGCTGGCCGCCACCCGACGCAGCTCGTCGAGAGCGGCATCGACCGCCGCTTGGTCGCGATTGGCTCGCCAGGCGCGAACATCGTCGATCATGGCCTCGCCGACCGCGGGATCGACGGTGAGGATGGATTCGGTTCCGCCAAGGGCTGAGTCGGTTGATTCGGTGAAGGCATTGACCCCAACCACCGTCTGTTCGCCGGATTCGATCCGGCGGGTTCGGTTGGCCATCGAGGCCACCAAACGGGACTTGAGGGTCTCAACCGCAGCAAAGGCGCCGCCCAGGCTGAGCACTTCGTCGAGTTCGACCTGGGCAGCTGCTTTGAGTTCGGCGGTGCGGGATTCGATCACGTGGGAACCGTCGAAGATGTCGTCGTATTCGAGGAGGTCGGTTTCGAAGGCCAAGACCTGTTGCATGCGCAACGACCACTGCTGATCCCACGGGGTTGGCAGGCCGAGGGCTTCGTTCCACGCTGGCAGTTGGAGTGAGCGGGCTCGGGCCCGCTTGGACAGGGTCACCCCGAGCATCTCGATCACGATGCGTTGGACATTGTTTTCTGGTTGGGCTTCGGTGAGTCCGAGGGAGTTGACCTGGACCCCATAACGGAACCGTCGCTGCTTGGGATTGGTCACTCCATAGCGTTCCTGTCCGATCTGGTCCCACAGTTCGGTCATCGCTCGCAGCTTGCAGATCTCCTCGATGAACCGGATCCCGGAGTTGACGAAGAATGAGATCGCTCCGAAGACTTGCCCGAATCGGTCGGGAGCCACCTGACCGGAGTCGCGGACCGCGTCGAGGATGTCGATCGCTGTGGCGAGGGAGTAGGCGATCTCTTGAACCGGGGTCGCTCCCGCTTCTTGGAGGTGGTAGGAGCACACATTCATCGGATTCCACTTGGGAGCGTGTTCAGCACACCAGGCGATCATGTCGACGATCAATCGCCTCGAGGGTTCCGGCGGGAAGATATAGGTGCCTCGGGAGAGATATTCCTTGACGATGTCGTTCTGGGTGGTGCCGCGCAGGGCGGTCGAGTCGACACCCTGTTCGGCAGCGTTGGCGACATAGAGGGCGAGCAACCAGGATGACGATGCATTGATCGTCATCGAAGTGTTCATCTCGCCGGGAGGGATGCCATCGAGGAGGGTACGCATATGGCCGAGATGGGCGACTGGAACGCCGACCTTGCCGACCTCGCCGCGGGCCATCTCCGAGTCGGGGTCGTAGCCGGTTTGGGTGGGAAGGTCGAAGGCGATCGAGAGTCCGGTCTGGCCCTTGGCCAGATTGGTTCGATAGAGGGCGTTGGATGCGCTGGCGGTCGAGTGACCGGAATAGGTTCGCATCATCCAGGGGCGGTCGCGCTCGCTCATCGCTTCACCTTCGGTTGGGGGCCGGCGGCGCGTTGCGGGCCAGCGCGTCGCCTAACCGTTTAAGGTAGTCCGAGCGGGAGATCTCGATCGCACCGAGACTGACCAGGTGGTCGGTGGTCCACTGAACATCGAGCAGGCTTGCTCCGGTGGTGTTCAGCCAGTCGACCAGGTGAACCAGGGCGACCTTGGAAGCATCGGTTGCTCGGTGAAACATGGATTCTCCAGCGAACAACCCACCGATGCGGACGCCATAGAGGCCGCCGATGAGGTCATCATCAGCCCACACCTCGAACGAATGTGCCCAGCCGAAGGTATGGAGCACAGAGTAGGCATCGATGAAGTCGTCGGTGATCCAGCGGCCTTCTCGCGTCGGATCAGCGCAGGCTGTGATGACCTGCTGGAATGCGGTATTGATCGTGACCTCATAGCGCTTCACGCTGCGGCGCAGAGATCGGCTGATACGCAGCCCGTCGAGGGGGAGGATCCCGCGAGGGTCGGGTGAAAACCAGGCGATGCGATGATGCTCGGAGGGCATCGGGAACAGGCCCACCCGATAGGCAGCGAGGAGGGTTCCCGGTTCGAGGTCGGCGCCAAAGGCCACCACATCGCTGCCGTCCACCGGAGGGGCCGAGGGCATGTCATAGCGCGATGGCTGGGGCTCGATCGGGAGTCGGTCGGGAAACCTGATCCCGAGGGAAGATGTCGCCTCGGCCATGGCTTCATCCTCTCACGTCACACGCGAGGTCATCGACCGGATCGGCGATCTGGTGGTCGGTGCTACCGTCAGGCTCGTGGTGTGGCCGCGCTGATTATCCCTGCCACACTCCGTAGTCAAGATGGAGCCATGATCTTTGAGCAGCGTTGTGCAGGGGGCGGTAAGCAGGGCCGAGTCTTGTGTTGGTCGTGTCGTTTTGGGTTGACTCGGCCAGCTGGCCGTCCTCACCGCGGCGATGTGATCGCCGCCTTGCCCTATGCCGGCCGAGCTCGCCGGGTGGTGATCGCTCTCAAATATGCCAACTAAATAAAGGAAGTAGTGCGAAATGAAAAAGGGAATCCAAAGTGCATGAGTAAAAAAACGAGCAAAATGATTGGCGTGTTTACCTCTAAGCCCAAGACTCAAAAGTATGTTGAAATTATAGAGGGATACGTCAGCTCACTCGGAGACTGCAAGAAAGAGATTAAAGCGCAAGCGAGCTTTTCTGTAGACAGGAAGTTTTTGTGGCTTTGGGCGTATGAAAGAACTTCTGATGGAACTCTCTACATGACGGTTTGCTTGGATAAGCAGCTAGACAATCCGAATTTTCACTATGTTGCGCAGGTTAGTCCAAACCGCTGGAATCATCATGTTGTGGTTAAATCAGAGGAAATGGCAAGAAGTAACTGGCTGCAGCAACTTGTGAAGGAAGGGTTTGAATTCGCAAAGAAATACTAAGAATCAGCAGTTATGTCGCACATCCATCGTGAATTCTCACGCGCCTGCGGGCGTCATGGAGCCCGCCGACCAGGTCATCTCCAGCCCACACCTCGCACGAATGGGCTGAGCTGAAGCTCTCGAGCACAGAGTGGGCATCGATGAAGTTGTCGGTGATCCAGTGGTCAGCGCGCCGGATCAGCGCAGGCCGCGATGGTCTGCTCGACTGCGGCGTTGATGGTGACGTCATAGCGCTTCACGCTGCGGCGTAGGGAACGGCTGGTGCGGAGCCCGTCGAGGGGGAGCATCCCTCGAGGATCGGGATCATCTCTGTGACACCCCCTGGTCAAGATGGAGCCATGATCTTTGAGCAGCGTTGTGCGGGGTGCGGTAAGCAGGGCCCAATCTTGTGTCGGTCGTGTCGTTTTGGTCTGGCTCGGCCAGCGGGTCGCCCCCATCGCGGCGATGTGATCGCTGCCTTGCCCTATGTCGGTCGAGCTCGTCGGGTGGTGATGGCGCTCAAATACGCCAACCGTCGCCAGATCGCTCATCATCTCGCCGGTCTGGTGGTCAACGCCGTGGTCGCGTCGGGCATTCAGCCAGTCGATCTTGATGTGGTCACCTGGGCGCCCACCAGCCGGCGTCGGATCGCTCGCCGAGGGGTTGATCAGGCCGAGCTGGTGGCTCGACGGGTGGCTGCCCAGCTTGGTGTTCCCTGCCGTCGGCTCCTTCGACGAGACGGTCCCGATCGTCCCCAAACCGGGCTGAGTCGAGCCCATCGGCTTCACGGACCGGTCTTTAGCGCTCACCCCGGTGTGTCAGGGAAGCGGGTGTTGGTGATCGACGATGTGGTCACCACCGGGTCAACCCTGTCGGCGGCGGCAGCAGCGTTGATGTCGGCTGGAGCCCTGACGGTCGAGAAGGCGGTCGTTGCTGCCACACCGTCGGCGATCATTCCCGGATCGTCGTGGCCCAACCGGTCAGGCGTTGCGCTCGCCCCGGTTTCGGCTCAAGCTGCGTGATTGGGGATCTCTCGCCCCAAGTGCTAGCGGGTCGCGCCGGTCGCATGGCCATCCTCGATCGAATTCTCCGCGCCGGTGAAGGCAAGAAACGTAAGGCCTTGCAGGGCATCGCTTGACGCCCCTGATCGAGGCCTTTGCCGCCATGAGCGAGTCCGCTGACCGGGTGATCGGGCAAAGAAATCTCTTGACGCTTGATTCCAGAGGAGAGTGTCTTGTGGCTATTAGATCATCCTCAATGATATATGTTGAATAACCGGACGATACACTACGTACGTGAAAGAACTGTAGCTCAATCACTAAAGTGTAGATATCATTGAAGCAGAGTGGGCATGAAAAGAGAACAAGAGAATAATAGAGTTATGCGTGTAAAATTCAAGATCTCAGCTATTGAGAATAACTTCAATCATTTGTTCGACTTGAGTGATGAAGAATTAGCTTCGCAAGGAGCCATAAGAATGGTTGTAGACCAGAAACCAGGCTATCCTTGTCGAGTAAGTCTTGAAGATGCGGAAGTGGGAGAAGAAGTAATTTCTCTACCGTTCCAACACCATAAGACAGCGTCGCCCTATCAGGCAAGCGGACCAATATTTGTGAGAAAAAATGCGAAAAGTGCAGATATTGGTATCAACGAAATACCGGAGATGCTAGTACATAGGCTGTTATCTCTCAGAGCGTATGATAGTCAAGGCATGATGATTGACGCAAGGACAGTCGAAGGCGTCGAACTTGAAAACGAGATCCAAGATATTCTCAAAGACGACTCAGCTAAGTACATTCACATTCACAACGCAGGTCCAGGCTGCTACAATTGCCAAGTTGACAGAATAGAATGATAATGTGAAATAACCAGGTGTACAAGCGTAGAGTAAACAGTACACCTCACAGAGAATCGTGTGTAAGAACCTGTTGCTATTCGTATGTGAGTACCGTATGTCTTGTGTGAGCACCTAAGCCAAAAGCCTTTCTGGGTATCTCGCGTATGATGTGAGAGCTAGATTCAGTCGCGCCAGATGCCAATTTTGAACGGCTCGTTATTTTGGTTAAATGGCTGAACACTCCGTTTTCAATGTGACCGAAACGTGCACATCCCTTTGAGTTGGGAAAAGAGGAATAGTCAATTTGTCTTGAAATAGGTCTATTGATCGACGATGTGGTCACCACCGGGTCAACCCTGTCGGCGGCAGCAGCAGCATTGATGTCGTCGGGTGCGGTGACGGTTCACCAGGCGGCGGCGGCAATGACACCAGTGTTTGATACTCCGGGTGCTCGACGCTCAGATTGGTCAAGGCCAAGCTTGACTCGTGCGTCGGCCCACGCGGCGTGAACGAAACCACGCCGGGGCGTTCCCAATCGTGAGCGTTGGGATATGGGCGGTGGGCGCGGCGCGACGATCCTGTCAGACCGGCGGATCGGACACGCCTGAGTGATCACGTTTCGGGTTGCTCATCGCCTTTGTCGACAGGTGATCACCAGGTGCGAGGGCGATGCACATCACAACACCGTGATGGCCGACCGGTATGATCGCGGTTCAGAGGAGTCCAGAGATGCCGGTGATGTATGGAGCAGAGAGCGATGAGCTCGATCGTTTAGCCAGGGTCATGGACAGTGAGGCAGATGAGCTTGATCAGCAGTCTCGGCTCTTGACGTCGAACTTGCGCTCCATCATGTGGATCGGTGAGATTGTCGATCGGTTTATGGCTCACTGGAACGGCCGGCTTCTGCCTCGACTTGGTGTGAGTGCCGCCTTTCTCCGGGAGGCCGCCGTCGAACTGCGGCATCATGCCGACGAACAGCGGACGACGAGTGCAGCTGATGCCGGGCTTGCGCCGGTGAGCAGCCTCAACAGCGATTATTCAACGAAGATCGATGATGACAAGCGCATCGCTGGAACGTTCACGCCGGACGATCCGCTCTATGACGATGAACCAGTCGATGTAGGCGATGGAATTGTCGGTCCGATGATCGAGCCTGATGATGTGAGTCAGGGTGGATTCGGTGACTGTTATCTGATGACCGGGCTCATTGTGGTTGCCGATCAGAACCCCGGACTCATCTCGGACGCCATTACCGACAACGGTGATGGCACCTACAACGTCCGGTTCTTTAACAGTAATGGCAACGCTGACTACGTGAGGGTCACGCCCGAGTTCCCAGAGATTGAGGTCCGTGCCGATGACGGCACCTGGCATTCGAGCAGCGGAACTGCCGGTGAAGGTGATGGTGAACTCTGGCCTCGCCTTCTCGAAAAAGCATATGGTCAATGGCGATCAGGCAGTGATGATCTTGTTGACATCTACTCGTATCTGGATGAAGGCGGACACGCCTCAGACGTGTATAGCGCATTGTCTGGACAGCCGAGCCAGCAGTATGACGACCTGCCAGCGATCAGCCTGGACGAGCTTGAGTCGATGCATGACGAGGGCGGCTATGCCGTAAGCTTGTCAAGCCTGAACGATGGAGAAAAGAAAGACGCTACATACGAAATCGGTGAGCATGTCCTGTATAGAAGTCACGCCTACTGGGTTGATGAGGTGGATGCAGAGGCCGGAACCGTCACAGTTCGAAATCCATGGGGGTATGACCGGGACAAGTTTGAGATGACCTATGATGAGTTCACTCGCGCATTTGACCGCATAGATGTCAATACGCTCGGCAAGAATGACACTCATTTGCCGTGAATACACCATTTGTGAAGCGCATCGCACCATGGGCGTTCGTCGGATTGTCCGCGATTGCCGGGTGCGGTGCCGACGCAGGAGCCAAGATGACTGAGAGCACGGAAAGCGAAACCACCGAGGTCGCGTCGGGTGAGCCGACAGACCAGTACGGCGATCCGCAAAGCTATGGCGCCAGTTTCGGAGGACAGATCATCGTGGACGGCGATGCGATGCGGATCGGCGTTGGCGGTGCCCGCGATGATCCTTCCCCTCAGGCCTATTTGGCGTTCTTTGTCCGGGATCATCCCGATCTCAACACCGACCTGACACTGTCGCTGGACGAGCCGGTGATCGTCGCTGGCTATCGGGTGGTGTTGACCACGGTCAACGTCCAGAGTCGACATGTCATCCTTGAGGTCCAGGAGCCGATCAAGGCGGACGACGAGACCTAGCGCTGGACCTACCGTGAGCGCCGGTATTGATCGATCGGTACGTGGCGTTGCCTCGATGTTGAGGCTTCATGAGTGCTTGGCGGGTTCGTGGTCACGGCCCACGCAGAGTCAATGCAGGGCCGATGCCCGAGTCAATGACAGAGTGACTCCCAGCGCCTGCCGGCTGAATGCTGGCGGGTCGCGCCGGTAGGCTGGTCGGTCGCATGGGCATCCTCGATCGAATTCTCCGCGCCGGTGAAGGCAAGAAACTCAAGGCCTTACAGGGCATCGTTCCCGACATCAACGCGCTCGAAGCTGAGTATCGCCAACTGTCGGATCAGGCGTTGCGCGCCAAGACCGGCGAGTTTCGGCGGCGCCTCGACAACGGGGCATCGCTTGACGACATCCTGATCGAGGCCTTTGCAACCATGCGCGAGGCCGCTGATCGGGTGATCGGGCAGCGCCACTATGACGTCCAGCTGATGGGCGGTGCGGCCCTCCACTTCGGTTGGGTCGCTGAGATGAAAACCGGTGAAGGAAAGACCCTGGTGTCGACCCTGCCGGTCTATCTCAACGGGTTGAGCGGCAAGGGTGTCCACCTGGTCACCGTCAACGATTACCTGGCTCGCCGCGACGCCGAATGGATGGGTCAGATTCACCGCTGGCTGGGCCTCGATGTTGGCCTGATCATCCCCGGCTTCAATGACAGCTCCACCGAGAAGCGGCGCAACTATGCCGCCGATATCACCTATGGCACCAACAACGAGATGGGCTTTGACTATCTCCGCGACAATATGTCGTCCAGTTTGGCCAACAAGGTCCAGCGAGGCCACAACTATTGCATCGTTGACGAGGTCGACTCGATCCTGATCGATGAGGCTCGCACCCCGCTCATCATCTCGGGACGAGTCGGTGATGCTGCCAAGATGTACTACCGGTTCTCCACCATCGTGAGGACCCTGAAGCGTGATATTGATTACGAGGTCGAAGAAGACAAGCGGGTGGTCGTCCCCCTCGAAGCCGGTATCGAAAAGGTCGAGCAAGCCCTCGGGGTCGAGAACCTCTACGACGATGTGTCGGCCAACCTGGTGCATCAGTTCACCGTGGCCCTCAAAGCCAAAGAGCTCTATAAGCGCGACAAGGACTACATCGTCCAGGGCGGCGAGGTCAAGATCGTCGACGAGTTCACCGGTCGTGTCCTCGACGGTCGCCGCTGGTCGGAAGGCATCCACCAAGCGGTCGAGGCCAAAGAGGGTGTCAAGATCAAGGAAGAGAACCAAACTCTCGCCACGATCACCCTCCAGAACTATTTCCGGATGTACGACAAGCTCGCCGGGATGACCGGTACAGCCCAAACCGAGGCTGCTGAGCTGATGAACACCTATGGGCTCGGCGTGGTGCCGATCCCCACCAATCTGCCGATCGCTCGAGCCGACCAGGCCGATCTGATCTATAAGGGCGAGGTCGGCAAGTTCGGGGCGATCATCGACGACATCACCGAGCGTCATCAGGCTGGCCAGCCGGTGTTGGTGGGCACGATCTCGGTTGAAAAGTCGGAGCTCTTGTCCCGCATGATGCGCCAGCGGGGGATTCCTCACCAGGTGCTCAACGCCAAGCAGCACACCCGTGAAGCCGAGATCGTGGCCCAGGCCGGTCGCCTGGGATCGGTCACGGTGGCCACCAATATGGCCGGTCGTGGTGTGGACATCAAGCTTGGCGGCGATCCCGAATCGATGGCCCGAGCCGAAGTCCTCAAGGAAGGCTTTTCTGCTGAGGTCATGGTCGATGACTTCGCCCTGCCACGTCCCCTCGACGAGATGCCCGACGAGTTCCGTCAAGAACGTGCCGAAGCCTTCAAGCGCTATGACGCCCTGGTGGACGAATACAGCGCCCAGTGCCGGGCCGAAGGCGACCGGGTGCGCGAGCTTGGTGGCCTCTATGTGATCGGTTCCGAGCGACACGATTCTCGCCGCATCGACAACCAGCTGCGCGGCCGGTCGGGTCGTCAGGGCGACCCTGGCGAAAGCCGGTTCTATCTCAGCCTTGACGATGAGCTGATGCGACTGTTTGCCACCGGTGCACTCCAGTGGGCGATGGGACGCTTCGAAGAGGATGAAGCGATCGAAGCCAAGATGGTCACCAAGGCGATCGAACGAGCCCAGACCACGGTCGAAACCAAGAATGCTGAGATCCGCAAGAACGTTCTCAAATACGACGAGGTGATGAACGAGCAGCGCAAGGTCATCTATCGTCGCCGCGACCAGATCCTCGAAGGCGAAGATCTTAAGTCGGCAGCGATGGAGTATCTCGCTGAAGCGGTCGATGCCCTTCTCGACACCCACTGTCAATCGGTGGCCACCGATGAATGGGATCTCGATGGCCTGGTCAAAGAGCTGGCCATGTTCTGGCCCACCCAGCTCACCCAAGCCCAGCTGGCTTCGGCCCGCCATTCCGACGAGCTCTATGACGTGATCATGGCCGAGGCGACCGCCTACTACGAGCAGCGTGAAGCCGAGATCGGCAGTGAAGCGATGCGCATTCTCGAACGTCAGGTCATGTTGCGCATCATCGACCAGCGTTGGCGGGAACACCTCGAAGAGATGGACTATCTCAAGGAGGGCATCAACCTTCGGGCGATGGGTCAAAAAGACCCCTTGGTCGAATGGCAGCGTGAAGGCTTCGAGATGTTTGGGGCGATGATGAAGGGGATCGCCCAAGACTTTGTCCGCTATGTGATGCACGCCCAGGTGCGCACCGCTGAAGATGAAGCTCCCAAGCTCGAACCCAAGGTGCTCAACCTCAAAACCACGTCCAGCGATGATGTGCCCACATCGTCAGGCTTCAACCAGGCCGCTGCTCCAGCAGCTGCGCCCACACCTCCCTCATCGAAGCCGGTCACCGTGGTCAAGGACGCGTTCTCGAAGACCCCGCGCAACGCTCCGTGCCCGTGTGGATCGGGTAAGAAGTTCAAGAACTGCCACGGCGCAGCCTAGGCGGGGAACCCATGCGAGATTTCAGCGACGAACTAGCCGCCCAGCGGCAACGGCTCAATGATGCAGCGACCTATCTGAATATCGCTGAGGGCCGCAACCGCATTGTCGAGCTCGAAGCCGAGATGCAACGGCCCGATCTGTGGGATGATGCCGATGCGGCCAAGAAGGTCAACACCGAATACGCCGCCGTCAAAGACGATGTCGGGATCTATGACCGCCTCAGTGGTGAGCTTGACGATGTCGAGGTCCTCCACGAACTGGCGCGTGATGAAGACGACGAATCCCAAGAACCGGAAATCGAAGAAGCCCTCGCCGCGGTGTCGGCCGAGCTCGATCGACTTGAATTGCGCAGCTTGTTCACCGGCGAACATGATGATTCGCCCTGCATCGTGCAGATCAATGCCAAAGATGGCGGTGTCGATGCCCAAGACTTTGCCGAGATGCTCTTGCGCATGTACGCCCGGTGGGCGGAACAGCGTGGTTTGGGCATCACCTTGAACTATTCGTCCGAAGGTGTTGAGGCCGGGATCAACTCCGCCGAGTTCAGCTTGAGCGGTCGGTATGCCTATGGCTTGATGACCTCCGAACGCGGCACCCACCGGCTGGTGCGGATCAGTCCGTTTGATAATCAGGGTCGTCGTCAAACCAGCTTTGCTGCGGTCCAGGTGTGGCCCGAGCTGGATGCCCCCAATGTCGACATCAATGAAGCCGACATCCGCATGGAGGTCTTCCGAGCCTCCGGTGCTGGCGGCCAGCACGTCAATAAGACCTCCTCAGCGGTACGTCTGATCCACGAACCCACCGGGCTGGTGGCCTCATCCCAAGAAGAACGCAGCCAGCTCCAAAACCGCGAAAAGGCGATGAACCGGCTCAAGTCACTCTTGGCGGCCAAGATCGAAGAAGAACACCAGGCTGAGCTCGATGCCATCGGCGGCAAACAGGCCCAGGTCGGCTGGGGAAGCCAGATCCGCTCCTATGTGATGCAGCCCTACCAGATGGTCAAGGATCTGCGCACGGAGGTGGAGACCAGCAATGTCGATGCCGTGTTCAACGGCGACATCGACAGCTTTATGGAGGGCTATCTTCGCTGGCGCCGGGCGAGCGCTGACGAATCGGGTTCGTAACGGTTCAACGGGCAAACGAGCTCCAGCCCAACGACCTCGACCGTCCGGAGCGCTCTTTCATTGTTGGGGTGCTGCCATATGACGGTTTCATGACGATAGTCTCGGGTCGGCCGTGTTGTCATCACACCGGCACCCATCATCATGATTCGCCTCGAAAACGTCACCAAGAGCTATGCCGCCGATGCTGTCGCCTTGCGCGATATCAGTTTTGATATCGCCAAGGGAGAGTTCGTCTTTCTGGTCGGCCCCTCCGGGTCGGGTAAGAGCACCCTGCTTCGGCTCCTCAACCGCCAGCAACGCCCCGAAGAAGGAGCGGTCTGGGTCGCCGGTCGCAACATCGTCGATATGCCAGGCAGCAAGGTGCCCCTCCTGCGCCGCAATATCGGCAATATCTTCCAGGACTACAAGCTCTTGGCGAACAAGACCGTGTTCGAGAACGTGGCCTTCGCGCTGGAGGTGATCGGCAAGCCCAAGCACGTGACTCGTACCCAGGTGCCCGCTGTGCTCGACATCGTCGGGTTGGAAGGCAAGGGCCACCGATTCCCCGATCAGCTCTCGGGTGGTGAACAACAGCGCGTCTCGATCGCTCGAGCGTTCGTGAACCGGCCCCTGATCTTGATCGCTGACGAGCCAACCGGAAACCTTGATCCATCCACCGGCGAAGGCATCATGCGCTTGCTCGATCGGATCAACCAGACCGGCACCACGGTGGTGATGGCCACCCACGACCAACGAATTGTGAACTCGATGCGCAAACGGGTGATCCAGCTTGACCGAGGTGTCATCGTGCGAGACCAAGCCCGAGGGGTGTACCAGTAATGCTGTCACGACTCACCTACACCATCCGTGAGACCTGGGCATCGTTCCAGCGCAATATCACCCTCACCGTTGCCGCCATCTTGACCGCGGCGGTCTCACTCTTGATCTTTGGCCTTACCCTCCTGATCCAGAGCGGGTTCGACAATCTGCTCGAACGCTGGGAAGGCGGTGTCGAGATGATCGTCTTCGTCAACTCGGGGACCGCGCCTGATGGGCTCCAATACATCGCCAACACCCTCGATGAGCAGGTTTCGTTGGCGACGATCTCGGAGTTCTCCTACTGCGATGTCGCCTGTTCGCTCCAAGATGCTGACCATCTCTTTGCTGGCGACCCGACAACCAGGGGGATGTTGAATGAGACCAATATTCCGACCTCGTTCAAGATCGTTCCTGCCGAAGGCACCGACGTCAATTATCTGAGAGGCCTCAAATCCAAATATGAGACCTTGCCCAGCGTCAACAATGTGGCCCTTGCCGATGACCAAATCGATCTGATCAGCACCCTCCAGGGATTTGTGAGTACCTATACCACCGGGCTGTGGATCGCGTTGATGGTCGCGTCAGGACTCTTGATCTGGAACACGATTCGAACAGCGATGTTCGCCCGACGACGAGAGATCGAGGTGATGAAACTGGTGGGAGCCACCGACTGGTTCATCCGGCTCCCCTTCATGCTCGAAGGCTTGATCCAGGGCTTGCTCGGCGGTGTACTGGCCGCGGGATCCCTCCTCTTCGTCAATCTGCGCTGGACGAGTAGTGTCCAAGAATTCCCCGAACTCACCGGGATGCGAGCCCTCGCGGTGACCGATGGCTACGAGCTCAAGGTCAGCCTGCTGATCCTGGTGTTCGGTGCAGTGGTCGGGATGGTCGGTTCGGGTATCGCTGCATCGCGATTCCTCGACGTCTAGTAGCACGGATCAACACGAATCGGCGGGAATGCCGATCCAGGACCGTGGTGGCGCGTGCCACAGCGCTCGGTGGAATGGAGTGCGCCAGATCGTGGTTGACTGCTGTGCTGAACAAAACGTAAAAGTGTTGAGAAAGAACTCTTGAGTCATGACAGCTGTGATGAATGCGATTCTGGAAACCGGTGATGTCATCGAGATCGAGCGCGGTGATGATGCGATGAGCGCTCTGGTCTTGCTGGCCACCGATGATGCGGTCATCTTGGACCTGTGCGATGGGACCACCCCAGTGGTGGTCAAGAACGACGAACTGGTGTCGTACCGCAAGTTTGTTGCCTGAGTGCCCAGCAGCGCGCTGTGGATCGCGACCGCTCGTGCCCATCGGCACCGGGGGTGAAGAACCACGTGGACACACCCCGAGGTCGGTACTACTAGGGTGGCCGTGATGGATGGGTCGGCACTCGTGGTAGATGCTGCATACAAGCGGTTTGGCGATGCCACCGCCCTTGATGGGCTCACCCTGACAGCGCGTACTGGGCACATCACCGCGGTGCTTGGTCCCAACGGGGCGGGAAAGACCACGCTTTTGCGGTGTGCCACCGGGGTGGTCGAGCTCGACTCCGGATCGATTTCTGTCCTGGGCCGAGCCCCCGATGATCCCGATGCCCATGCCCGCATCGGGATGATGCCCCAATCAGCTGGGGCGTGGCGAGGGGTGACGGTGTCGATGCTCTTGTCCTATCTGGCCAAGCTGTATGCCCATCCCCAACCGGTGGACCAGCTCATCGAGATGTTGGGGATCGGCCCCTTTGCTGACAGCGCGTATCGTCGCCTGTCGGGCGGCCAACAACAGAGCGTGAACCTCGCCGCGGCCTTGGTGGGTCGACCAGAGCTGGTCGTGCTCGATGAACCAACCGCCGGCATGGATCCCCACGTGCGCCGTCGAACCTGGTCGATCATCTCGTCGCTGCGTGACGATGGGGTCGCGGTGGTCTTGACCACCCACAGCATGGATGAAGCTGAACGGCTTGCTGACCAGGTCTATATCGTCGATGCTGGCCGGGTGGCGGTGTCGGGAACGGTTGCCGAATTAACCGCCACCGCGTCTCTTGAGGACGTGTTCATCGCCAACACCACCGCGGAGACGTTGACATGACCAGCCCGATCTCGTTTGCGCCGATGGCCGATGCCGCTCCACCTCGCCAGCGGGTGATCGCCCACGCTCAAACCGAAGCCCGCCTCATCTTTCGAGTTGGTGAGCAGATCCTGGTGTCGGTCCTGATCCCGATCGCTGTCCTCGTCGCTGGAACGGTGTGGGGCGACCGGCTGGGGCTGACCTTGGCCGATGTCGCCCCATCGGTGTTGGCCCTGGTGGTCTGGTCGACAGCCCTGACCTCGTTGGCGATCACGACCGGCTTTGAGCGCCGTCACGGGATTCTTGAACGGCTCGCGGTGACCCCACTTGGTCGGGGTGGACTTCTGGCCGGAAAGGCGTTGGCGATCACCGCGGTTGCGGTGGTCGAAATGGTTCTGGTAGCCCTCGTGGCGATCGTGATCGGATGGCGGCCCCAGCCTGATCTCGTCCAATGGCTGGTTGTGGCGGTGACCCTTCCTTTGGCGGCGGTGGCCTTCGCCAGTTTGGCGCTTTCGATGGCTGGACGGCTTCAACCCGAGATCATCATCGGCCTAGTGAACGTGATCTATCTGGCGGGAATGGCTGGCGGGGGCATCATCTGGCCCCTTGATGAGCTGCCATCGTGGCTGTCGCCCATCATCGGCGCCTTGCCAACCGCGGCACTCGGTGAAGCGCTCCGCCACTGGTCAACCGGAGGTGTGACCTGGTGGACCATCCCGGTTGCCGCTGTGTGGGCTGCCGGTGGTCTCGCCGTGGCCAAGCGGCTCTTCCGCTGGACCGCCTAGCGACCGGTTCACAAGACCTATCGCAGGGCGTAACACGCCACCGCGGCAGCGGCAGCAGCATTGAGAGAGTCGACCCCGTGAGCCATCGGGATGCGTACTGGCTGGGTGATCTTCAAGAGTTCGTCGCTGAGCCCGGATCGTTCGGAGCCGATCAGCAGAGCCCGGCGGCCGGTGGGCGTGATCTCGGTGATGTCGACAGCGTCTGGTGATGGGGTGAGGGCATACCAGGTCATCGCCGGATCCTGCTCCCGGTGGTGGGCGATCACCTCGGTGAGCTGGGTGGTGCGAGCGTGGGGGAGTGAGAATGCTGTTCCCATCGCGACCCGCAAGGCTCGGCGAGAGAGCGGATCAGCGCTGGTGTGATCGGCGAGCAACCCATCCCAGCCCAGGGCGGCAGCGTTTCTCACGATCGAGCCCACATTGACCGGATTGTCAACCGCCTCGATGACCACCAATCGGTTGGCGTGGGCGGTCAGGTCGTCAGCCGAGGGACGAGGTGGCCGGGCGAAGAGGGCGATGATCGGGTGGGGCATGCCCAGTCCGGTGACCAGGGCCCGCAGTTCATCACCGCCCACATAGACCTCAGCGCCAGCGTTGGCCAACTGGGTGGCAATAGCCGGGGTGTGGTGGGCATCGGCCAGGGCTGCCACCGGGACACACCCAGCGGTGAGGGCTCGTTCGACCACCAGGTCACCTTCGGCCAAGAAGAGTCCCGCTCCCGCATCATCACGACGTTCGGCCCGCGACGCGAGGCCGCGTTCTCGGAGCCGAAACCGGGCGATGCGCTCATCATCAGCTCGCTCGATGAAGACGAAATCGGTCATCTCGATCTTGAGGCAACCAGGTCAGTCGTGATGAGCTCGGCAGTGGTCACGTCAGCGATCGTCAGCTCAGTAGTAATACGGGATGTCTGACCAGTCCGGATCCCGTTTGTTCAAGAAGGCGTCACGGCCTTCAGCGGCTTCATCGGTGCCATAGGCCAACCGGGTGGTTTCACCGGCGAAAAGCTGCTGACCGACCAGGCCGTCATCGATCATGTTGAAGGCATATTTCAGCATCCGCTGCGCGGTTGGTGACTTGGCGCAAATCTCTTCAGCCCACTCGAGGGCGACGGTTTCGAGTTCAGCGTGGGGCACCACCTCATTGACCCCACCCATGTGGTGCATCTGGTCGGCGGTGTACTCGCGACCCAAGAAAAAGACTTCTCGAGCAAACTTCTGGCCCACAAAGCGGGCGAGATAGGCCGAGCCGTAGCCAGCATCAAAGCTGGCCACATCGGCATCGGTCTGCTTGAACCGGGCGTGTTCAGCACTGGCCAGGGTGAGGTCGCACACCACATGGAGACTGTGGCCCCCACCGGCGGCCCAACCGGGCACGACAGCGATCACCGGCTTGGGCATAAACCGGATCAAGCGCTGGCATTCGAGGATGTGAAGCCGGCCAGCCCGAGCTGGGTCGATGGTGTCAGCGGTGTCTCCTTCGGCATATTTGTAGCCATCACGGCCCCGGATGCGTTGGTCGCCACCCGAGCAAAACGCCCAACCACCATCCTTGGGTGATGGGCCGTTGCCGGTGAGGAGCACACAGCCCACATCGGATGACATGCGGGCATGATCGAGAGCGGTGTAGAGCTCATCGACGGTGTGGGGGCGAAAGGCGTTGCGCACCTCGGGCCGATTGAAGGCGATGCGCACCGCGTTGACCCGGCGGGCCCGGTGATAGGTGATGTCGGTGAAGTCGAAGCCGGGGACCTGATCCCACTCATCGGCATCGAAAATCTCAGAGACGAACTCGCTCATCGTTCTATTGTGCCTGATCGAGCAGCCCAGATGGCTCGGATCACGCTGGTACGGCGCAGGAGATCTGGTTCGCCAGCCTGGTTTTGAGGGCCCAGCCCAAGAGTGCAATCGAGGCGATCGCCAGGATTGGCTGAGCTGGAGCAAACCAGTCGAGGGCTCCCGACGAACCCAGGGCGATGATCACCAACTTGTTGCAGGTTGGGCAACCGACAGCAAAAAAGGTCAAGAAGCCGCCGATACCACCAGCTCGACCAGGCCGATCAAGTCCAGCATTGGTCGGTGGAGTCTCAGACTCCACATCGGGCTCGCGCACATAGGTGGCGATCAAGAGCCCCGCCAGAATCGAGGTGATCACCAGGCTGGGGTACGACCACAGGGTGACCTCGATAGCTCGACCAAAGACCGGATTGGGAATCACGTCGGTGGGGAGGCCGACCGCGAGGGCGGTGATCACCGCAGCGACGATCGCCGTGATCCAGCGACGTCGAGTCCAGGTGGCGAACACACTCACCAGAGCCACGGTAGTGGGTTTAGTGACCGGCTCCGCCCTGTCCAACAGACCTGGTCAGCATTGCTAAGGTGAACTGACACCACAGTGACGACGATGCACCCCAGGTGTGTTCGTCGCGGGAGACGACCAGTGAGCGACAAGATTCGCCTGAGTGGCGTGTACAAGATCTTTGGCGACCAGCCGCGCGGTCGCGCCCTCGAACTGGCCCAGGACGGTGTCTCCAAGGCTGATATCCAGGAGCAGACCAATCATGTGGTCGGTCTCTGCGATGTGAGTTTCTCGGTGGTCGAAGGTGAGATCTTCGTGGTGATGGGGTTGTCGGGGTCCGGCAAGTCCACCGCCATTCGCACGGTCAACAAGCTCCATACGGTGACCGCTGGTGAGGTTGTGGTCGATGGACAAGACGTCCAGGCGATGACCGGGGCAGCACTACAGTCGTTCCGCCGAGAAAAGATGGGCATGGTCTTCCAGCATTTCGCCCTCTTTCCCCATCGCAAGATCATCGACAATGTTGGCTACGGGCTCAAGATCCAGGGCTTGTCCAAACGGGAGCGAGATCGGGCAGCGATCGATGCCTTGAGCATGGTCGGTCTTGAGGCCTATGCCGCGTCGATGCCCGATGAACTGTCGGGTGGTATGCAACAACGGGTGGGCTTAGCTCGGGCCTTGGCCAGCAACCCGGACATCTTGTTGATGGATGAAGCGTTTTCGGCCCTCGATCCCCTCATCCGTCGCCAGATGCAAGACGAGCTGATCGCTCTCCAGGCCGATCTCCACAAGACGATCCTCTTCATCACCCACGATCTCAATGAGGCCCTGCGCCTCGGCGACCGGGTGGGCATCATGAAAGACGGCGAAGTGGTCCAGATCGGTACCCCCGAAGAGATCCTCACCCGTCCAGCTACCGGCTATGTCGCCGAGTTTGTGCAAGATGTCGACCAAGGTCGGGTGATTGAGGTCAGCGAGATCATGATGGCTCCCAACCCGATCGATCCAGCGATGACCCTCAGCGCTGGGCTCCATCACCTGGGTGAGCGGGCCGGAGCGTTTGTCATCGATAGTGGGGGGAGACCGGTATCGATCCTGACGGCGAGCGACGGCCATCGGGTGAGCCGGATGGGATCGGATCGCTTAGCCGATGCGCTGCGCAGCGATTTTGACACCTGTCGTCCGAGCAACACCCTCAATGAGGTCTATGCCACCGCCGGTCGGGGCCTGCCGGTTGCCGTGGTCGATGCTGAGGGACGTCTGATCGGCAATCTTGATCCTCGACAGATCATCGAAGAGCTCGGTCGAGTCGAATCCTTGATCGACGGGTTTGAGCGCGAGGTGTTCATGTGATGACCATGATCAGCGCTGCCGACCCCAACCTGATCGACGATCGGGTGCTCGACCAGTTCACGATCCCGTTCGGGGACTGGATCAAGCAGATCATCACCTGGGTGGTCGCCCATCTGGAAGGGCTGCTCGATGTGATCAAGTGGCCCTTCGATGTCTTGCTGCACACCATCGTTGACAGTTTCTTGACCGAGGTGTCGTGGGTAGTCGTGGTGGCGATCATGTTCGTGATCGCCTATCTGGCCCGCAATCTCCGAGTGGCGATCGGGGTGGCGATCGCCCTCATCGTGTGCGGTCTGCTCGGATATGAGTATTGGATCCAAACCGCTCGCACGATCGGCTATATCGCCGTGGCGGTCATCATCTGTGTGATCGTTGGGATCCCGATCGGGATCTTGTCGGGACGCTATGACGGGGTGTGGCGAGTGGTTCGTCCGGTCCTCGACGCCATGCAGGTGGTCCATTCCTTCGTCTATATGTTGCCCTTCATCTATTTCTGGGGGATCGGCGAGGTGTCGGCGACCATGGTGACCATGATCTTCGCTATCCCACCCCTGATCCGGTTGACCAATCTGGGCATCCGCCAGGTGCCAGCTGAGGTGGTCGAAGCCAGCCGGTCGTTCGGGGCCTCCGAGCGGCGGGTCTTAGTCGATGTCCAGATTCCCTTGGCCCGGCCGGCGATCATGACCGGGATCAACCAGACCTTGTTGTTGTCGATTTCGATGTTGGGAATCGCTGCCATCATGGGCGCTGGGGGCTTGGGCAACCTGCTCTTCAAAGCGATCAATAATCAGGATCCAGCCCTGGCAGCATCAGCTGGATTGGCCTTCTTCTTGGTGGCGGTGGTCCTCGATCGGATCAGCCAGCCCGAAGGGGGCAACAATGCTGGTCTGTTCCGGCGTATCGGCCGAGCCTGGCGGGCCCGTCGCGATCCGTCGGCATTGTTGGCTGACCGTGGGGGCGAGGCTGTCGTCGACACTGGGCGCTGGAACGGGACGGTTGTCCCTCTGACCAGCGCTGAACGAAGCGCTGCACTGATATCAGCTGCCGGGGCGGTGATCGCCGTGATCTCGCTGGTGTTGCCGTGGGCCCACGATGCGGCCAAGTACAGCTCGTATGCTCGACGAGCCGACGAAGCGTTGGCCGGTCAGGTCCTCAACGGTCTGGCGGCATCGGGCGGGAGCTGGTTCGGTGTCGTGATCGCTGGATCGGCCGTGGTTGTGGTTGCTGCTGCGGTCGTGGGCATGGTGCGCCCCGGCTGGGGGCCGCGCTGGCTCCGTCCTGATGGTGCGACAGCGGTCTCGATCGTGGTTGCACTGGTTGCTCTCGCCTACGGGTTTGGTCAGGCATCGCCTCGAGCGGTCGACCATCGGCCCGGTGTTGGGGTCATCGTCGCCATCATCGGTGGCCTCATCATGGTGGCTGGTTCGTTGTGGTGGATGGTGATCACTCCCACCTCGCCCCGCCGTCCCTTGCCGTTGTCGATCTCCAAGGGACGTCTCCTCGGCGGTGGGGTAGCGGTCATCTTGGCGGTGATCGCCCTGGTGTCGGCCTGGTCGTTCGATCAGCGCCAAGATGTGGTGTTTTCCCCCGAGCTTGAAGCCGAAATCCAAGAGATCAAAGACCAGGTTGAGGCAGGCGAGGTGGCCGAGGCGGTCGGCGCTCAGCAGATCACCACCCTGCGTAATCAAGCGACAGTGGCCGAGCGGATCATTCTTGATGGAGCAACCTCACAAGGCGCTCGTCTCGGATGGTGGACCCTGTTGGCCTCAGGCGCGGGTCTTGTCGCCCTGATTCCGGGAGCGGGTCTCAGCCGGGCGAGCGATCGTCATCGATGGATCGCCAGCACGGTCTCGATCGGGTGTGGTGCTGGAGCAGCTGGGGTTGGGCTGGCCTGGATTGGGACCTTGGCCCGGGCAACCGATCCCAAGATTGTGAGCGGGGTCGGGTCGTTTATCGCCGTACTCGCCGGTGGGCTGTTGGTGGCGGTCTCCACCAAGCTGGTCACCAACTTTGAACGCGATCGGGTCTATCGCGATCAGGGGTGACCATCGGCGTTCACCCCGCCGGCGATCGTGGTTACCAGGCTCATCGACATGGCTGGATCGGGAGATGAGCGCGCGCCAATTCGGCCCGTTGGGTTCTGATTTGGCTGGAGTAACGATCTAATGCGACGTGGGGGCAGGTTTGGCGTTTGTGTCGAACCGGTCACATCGATAGAGGAGAATCCAGTCCTATGAGCAAGACAACCACCACCTTCGTAGTCGTCGCCGCCCTGGCGCTTGGCGTGAGCGCCTGCGGTGGAAGCGATGAACCCGTCGACGCGACTGATGCTGCTGCGGTCACCGAGGCACCGGCTGCCGACACGAACGAGGCCAGCGAGACCGCTGACAGCGCTGGCGCTGAGCCGACTGATTCGGTTGACCCGGCTGATTCTGCTGATTCGGGTACTCAGCAGCCCGGTGACGGTGTGACGGTCACCATGGCTCGTGGCGACTGGTCATCGGGCTATTTCCAGGCCGCGCTCTATCGGGCCTTGCTCCAGGAGCTGGGCTATGAGGTCAGCGATCCAGCCGATCTTGAGCTGGCTCCATCAACCTTCTATATCGCCCTCGCCCAGGGCGATGCCGATTTCTGGGTCAACTCGTGGTATCCCGGTCATGCCAGCTGGCTGACCAATGAGCTTCCCGATGGCTCCACCGTTGGTGATCATGTCTCAGCAATCGGTGAAGAGATGGTTGCCGGTGGACTCCAGGGCTTCTTGATCACCGCCTCGTTCGCTGATGAGTTTGGGGTGACCACTCTCGACCAACTCAATGACGATCCCACGATTCGGGCCGAGTTTGACAAGTATGACGCCAAGCCCGGTGATGGCATCGCCCAGATCTTTGGTTGTCAAGAGAGCTATAACTGCGACGACATCATCGAGAGCCAGATCGCGTTTTCTGGTTGGGACAAGATCGAACAGACCGTGGCTGGCTATGACGCCATGGTCGCCCAGGCGGTGGCTCAGGCCAACAAGGGCGAGCCAATGGTGATCTATACCTGGACGCCGAGCTCCTATGTCACCCAGCTGCGTCCCGGCGACAATGTCTACTGGCTGGCTATGGATTCGATCCTTGATGATTCCAATCCGCTCGGCATCGACGGTGGCGAGAACTTCGCTCAGCTTCCCGGTCAGGCCGGTATTCCGGCTGAGCAGTGTCCAGCCGCAGCCGATGCTGGCACCTGCCAGTTGGGGTGGATCACCGCTGATATCCAGGTGACCGCTAACAATGAGTTCTTGGACGCTAACCCAGCAGCCAAGGTCCTCTTCGAACAGGTCAAGCTCTCGGTGATCGATGTGTCGGAGCAAACCGTTGCCCAAGACAACGGAGCCACACCCGAAGAGCTCGCCCAGCAGTGGATCACCGACCATCGCGACCTGGTCGACACCTGGCTTGAGGCGGCGCGAGCCGCGGGCTAACCGGCCCGATCATGCTTGCTACGAGTGATCTGTAGGCCTTCTGGCGTAAAACCTCGGGACTTTTTAACAGAAAGTCAAGAAAAGGTCGATCCTTGGCGGCAGATGCGCCAGAATGTACGACGGCGCTGGTTTACGACAGCCACGACAGCCACGACACTTACGTCGACAAGGAGCATCATGTCTTTCCCTACTGATCTTGAGATTGCCCGTGCGGCCAATCTTCGCCCCATCACTGAGGTAGCAGCCGAAATGGGGGTGAGTGATAAGCACCTGCGGACCTATGGCCCCCATATCGCCAAGATTTCTCTTGACGCCATCGAGGATATGGCCGATCGCCCCCGGGCCAAGTATGTGGTCGTCACGGCGATCACCCCGACCCCGCTCGGCGAAGGCAAGACGACCACCGCGGTCGGTCTTGGCCAGGGCATGAAGCACCTCGGCAAGCAGGCCGTGCTCACCCTGCGTCAGCCCTCGATGGGCCCGACCTTCGGCATCAAGGGTGGCGCTGCCGGTGGCGGCTACGCCCAGGTGGTGCCGATGGAGGAGTTCAACCTCCACCTGACCGGCGACTTCCACGCTGTGACCGCCGCTCACAACCTCCTGGCGGCCATGGTTGACAACCATCTCCATCATGGCAATGAGCTGGGTATCGATCTCAACAACATCACCTGGCGTCGCGTCATGGACGTCAACGACCGGGCCCTGCGCAATATCGTCATCGGCCTCGGTGGCCGGATGGACGGGGTCACCCGTCAGTCCGGTTTTGACATCACTGCCGCTTCTGAAGTGATGGCCATGCTCGGTCTGACCACCGGTCCCGACGACATGCGTAAGCGTCTCGGTCGCATCGTGGTCGCCTACACCCGTGACGGCCAGCCGGTCACCGCTGAGCAGCTCGGCGCTGCCGGCGCGATGTCGGTCATCATGCGTGATGCGTTGGAGCCCAACCTGCTCCAAACCCTCGAAGGCACCCCGGTCATCGTCCATGCTGGCCCGTTCGGCAATATCGCCACCGGCAACTCGTCGGTGATCGGCGACATGGTCGGTATCCATGGTGGCGACTATGTGATCACCGAAGCCGGCTTTGGTGCCGACATGGGAGCTGAGCGCTTCTTCAATATCAAGTGCCGCAACTCGGGTCTCGCTCCCGATGCTGCTGTTCTCGTCGCCACCGTGCGGGCCCTCAAGGCCCACTCGGGTGCCTACAAGGTCGTCGCTGGCCGGGGCTTGCCCGAAGAGATGCTGGCTGAGAATCCCGATGACGTCGCCGCTGGCGCCGCCAACTTGAAGAAGCAGATCGACAATGTCAAGGCCCACGGGGTGACCCCGGTGGTGGCGGTCAACGCCTTCCCCACCGACCACGCCAGCGAGCTCGACATGATCCGTCAGATCGCCGAAGAAGCCGGTGCTCGCGTCGCCGTGTCGACCCACTTCAGCGATGGTGGTGCCGGTTCGGTTGAACTCGGTGAAGCGGTTGCTGAGGCGTGCGAAGAGCCCAACGACTTCGAGTTCCTCTACAAGGACGAGGATTCGCTCACCGAGAAGATCGAGCGGGTCGCCACTCGGATCTATGGCGCCAGCCAGGTCAGCTATAGCGCTCGGGCCAAGCGTGAGAGGAGCCGGCTGCTACCCGTATCGACTTCGACGACGACGGCTTGATCGTCGGCCTGTCCTGATCGAGGAGAACATCATGAGTGATTACGAACGCACCCCTGGCGGCGCCATCTTGTTGGATGGCAATCGCCTGCGCGATGAGACGGTGGCCCGGATCGCTGAAGAGATCAAGGCGGCTGGTTCGCCGGAGATCTGCTTGGCGACCGTCCTGGTCGGCGTTGACAAGCCGAGCCAGATCTATGTTCGGATGAAGCACCGCAAGGCCGAAGAGGCTGGTCTGGTGTCGCGTGGCGTCACCCTGGGCGCCGAGGCAACCCAGGAAGAGGTTGAGGCGGCGGTGGCCGAGCTGGTCGCCGACTCCAGCGTGCACGGGATCCTGGTTCAGCTTCCCCTGCCCGACCATCTCGACCCCGAGCCGGTCTTGGCCATGATCCCGCCCGAAAAGGACGTTGATGGTCTGACCGAGCGGTCGATGGGCCGTTTGCTCCGTGGCCTGCCCGGTCATGTGCCCTGCACCCCGCTTGGGGTGATGCGCCTGCTCGAGCGCTACGGGATTGAGACATCGGGTAAGCGGGCCGTGGTGGTTGGTCGTTCGACCCTGGTCGGCCTGCCCCAGGTCTTGCTCCTGGGTCGTAAGGGCTGCGATGCCACGGTGACCTTGGCCCACTCCCGCACTGCCGATCTGGCTGCGGTGTGCCGCGAGGCTGACATCATCGTCGCTGCCGCTGGTGCTGCTCACATGATCACCGCTGATCACGTGAAGCCGGGCGCTGCGGTGATCGATGTGGGTGTGTCCCGCACCGCTGACGGGATCGTCGGCGATGTCGACTTCGACGCTGTCGAATCGATCGCCGGGGCGATCACCCCGATGCCGGGTGGTACTGGCCCGATGACGATTGCGTGCCTGCTGGAGAACACCCTTGAGGGTGCTCGCATGGTGGGTGCTATCTGATCCAGCCACATCTGGTTATGTCTGGTCAGATGTGACCAGCTTGGTTTGAGCCGGGGAGGGTTCCAGCGACGGTGGCCCTCCCCGGCTTTTACGTTTTCACCGGGTGGATGATGAGCCGAGTCAAGGTCTTGCTCAGCGCGGTTAGCATCCCTCGGTGATGCGAGCACGAGTCTTACTATTCGGGGTGGTCACCGGCATCATGACCGCCGGGTATGGCGTCATGTTCACCGTGCTCGACGACTTCCGGACCGAGTACGGCATCCAAGCCCAATGGCTCGGCTTGATCGTTGGCATCGGCTTCTTGATG
>PDSL01000050.1 GCA_002748455.1 Ilumatobacter coccineus | reverse complement strand
GAGGTCGACGAAGGCACCAAAACTGACCACCGACGACACCGTTCCTTCGCGGATCTCGCCAATCTTGAGATTGTTGAGGAAGTTGTCGCGGGTCTCTTTCTGGGTCTCTTCGAGATAGGCCCGACGGGACAGGACCACATTGTTGCGGTTCTTATCGAGCTCGATGATCTTGGCCTGAACAGTGGTGCCGATATAGGGCTGGAGATCACGCACCCGACGCAGCTCGACCAGGGACGCCGGCAGGAAGCCACGAAGGCCGATATCGACGATCAAGCCGCCCTTGACGACCTCGATGACCGGGCCTTCGACAATCTCGTCAGCCTCTTTCTTGGCCTCGATATCGCCCCACGCCCGCTCGTACTGGGCCCGCTTCTTGGAGAGGACCAGCCGGCCTTCCTTGTCTTCCTTGGTCAAGACCAGGGCCTCAACACTGTCGCCGATCGAGACGACTTCAGAGGGGTCAACATCGTTGCGGATGCTCAGCTCGCGGCTGGGGATGACCCCCTCGCTCTTGTAGCCGATATCGAGAAGCACTTCTTCCTTGTCGACCTTGACGACCGTGCCGGTCACCATTTGACCATCGTCGACATCGACAATGGTGCCATCGATCGCATCAGCGAAGCTCATACCGAGATCATTGGAAACGATCTCGCGGGGAATGTAATTGCCCTCCTCATCAAAAGTGCCAAATGCCGGATTGTCGGCGGGGGCAGGAGTGGGCTCGTTGGTCGGGGTATCGGACAAGAGTCTGCTTTCGGAACGGACGGGATGGTTGGGTATTGGGCGCGCCACACAGAGCAGCGCAGTTGGTCAGCCTATCACCCGAGGATCGTTCCTACGCTGGCGAATCGGCAGTGACACCCGACATGAGGAGCCCGATACTCGCCGGCGATGCTTGATCACGGCCGACCTCACCGGTGCAACGACCTTCGAGAAGGACGACGATCCGATCGGACAGCTGCATGACCTCGTCAAGATCCTCAGAGATGAGCAGGATCGCCGCTCCGGCGGCTCGTTGCTCAAGGAGCCGATCATGGATGTATTCAGCAGCTCCAATATCGACTCCTCGGGTTGGCTGGGCAACCACCAAGACATCAGGTTCCGCAGAGAATTCTCGGGCGATCACGACCTTCTGGATATTTCCACCCGACAACGACTTCACCGTGGTCGCCGTCGTCGGAGTCTTGACCCGATAGTCGGTCACCAGCTGGCTGCTGTGTTCTTCGATCTGGCGCCGATTCAGGATCCCTCGGGCTGAGAAGGGCCGACGGCAATAGTCGGCCAAGAGAAGGTTTTCGGCCACGGTGAACTCCCCCACCGTGCCCTCGATCATGCGCTCTTCGGGCACATAGCCCAGCCCGGCATCGCGAACCGTCGCCGGTTGAGGGTGCTTGATCAAGCGACCGTTGATGGTGATCGTGCCCGACTTGGCCTCTCTCAAGCCGAAGATGGCATCAGCCAACTCGCGCTGGCCGTTGCCCGAGACCCCGGCAACCCCAACGATTTCTCCAGCTCGCACGGTGATGGACAGATCGTCGACCGCGGTGGTGCCCCGGTCGCCGATCACGGTGAGGTTCTTAACCTCGAGGCGATCAGCGCCGACCTCGTGGGGCGGCACGTCACGGGTCAGGCTGACCGGACGGCCAACCATCAGCTCAGCGAGATCCTCACGTGTGGTTTCTGACGGCCGCGTGGTACCCGAGACCGCACCATCGCGCAGGACGGTGATCTCATCGGAGAGCTCCATGACTTCGTGAAGCTTGTGAGAGATAAAGATCAATCCCTTGCCATCATCGGTCATCTGGCGGAGGGTGACAAAGAGTTCATCGACTTCTGATGGGGTCAACACCGCTGTCGGCTCATCGAGTACCAGGATGCGGGCATCGCGATAGAGCGCCTTGAGGATCTCGGCTCGCTGCCGTTCACCCACAGCGAGCTGCCACACATAGGCATCAGGGTTGATTTGGAGACCGTACCGTTCGGACACCTCAGCGAGATGCTTACGGATTGGCCTCATATCGGAGAGACCAAAACGACCGCCCAACCCCAGGGCGACGTTTTCGGCCACGGTGAGGGTCGGCACCAGCATGAAGTGCTGGTGAATCATCCCGATCCCTCGGGCGATCGCGTCGGACGGTGAGGCGATCTTGACCTCCTCACCGTCCAACCGAATCGTTCCCTCATCGGGCGGATAGAGGCCGTAGAGCACCTTCATCAAGGTGCTCTTGCCGGCCCCGTTCTCACCCAAGAGGGTGTGCACCTGACCGGACTGCACCGTCAGATCAACATGGTCGTTTGCCAGAACACCGGGAAAACGCTTGGTAATCCCGGCCATTTCGAGCATGGGAGCGGTTCGGTCAGTCTGCACAGTCATGTCTTACTCGCTTGCGCCAGTGGTGATTGAGCCATCGATGATGCCCGCCACGATCTCATCCGCAACCGCCTTGACATCGTCGGGAAGGTCATAGCCATCGTTGTATTCGATCACGATGCCGCCATTGGCCAGGTTGGCTTCATAGATATGACCACCAAGATTGCCGGCCTCGATCTCGGCGACCAGATCGGTGAGCAGGACCTCCCAGTGATACACCTGCGAAGCCACCACATTGTCAGGAGCAAGCGAGATTTGGTTGACCTCGTTACCAAACCAAGCGCCACCGGCTTCGCGGATCACGCCGGTGGCTCCGACGACCATCTGGGCGGTGCCGGTCAAGACATCAGCACCAGCTGAAACATGGGCATTCGCCGCTTCAGCAGCCAGGTTGACGTCGCTGAAGGAGTCGATGTAGTTGATATTGACATCGATGTCCGGCTTCTGGGCCTCAGCACCGGCCTTGAAGCCGTCAGAATAGAGCTTGGCATCGCCAACCTCGATTGGACCGACCAAACCGATCACACCGCTCTTGCTGATCTGGGCAGCGATGGCCCCCATCACATAGGCCCCCTCATCAGAACGAACGCTATAGGAGCTGACGTTGGGCATGCCGAAGGTGTCGACCAAGGTCCCCCAGGCGAAGGCCACATCGGGGAAGTCCGGAGCGATCTCCTGGAGCGGTGCCCCGTACTGCGAGCCGTGGGCGATCACCAGGTCATAGCCATCTTCGGCATAACCACGAATGGCGGCCGCAGCGTCAGCGACCACATAGGTGCTGTCGGTGATATCGACCTGGATATCACGGTCATCCTTGAGTGAGTTGACCGCATCGACCATCGACTGGCTGAAGGCAAGGTCGTTCTGGGCGCTCGGCGCCACAATCGCAATCCGGAATGGACCGGCCTCGCCAGCCTCGCTGGCCTCCGCGTCGACGGTCGTCTCCGCTTCAGAGGCGCTGGCATCATCGGTTTCCGAAGTGCTGGTGCCATCGGTTTCCGATGCACTCGCTTCGGTTGGCGCCGATGACCCGTCCGACTCCGATGCATCGTCGCCACCGCATCCGGCAGCAACAAGGCCGACAACAGCGAGAGCTGCAATCAGCCTCCGGTAGCTCGATCGATTCTTGATCATGGAGTATCTCCCTGTATTTGGCGTATCCGCTGGCAGAGACCAGACGGAATTCTCTGAGTCAGTGGGGTGGCGCTGTTGGCAACCGGCCAACAGCAACCCCGGCGATGGCGATCGATTCCCGATTCATGATCAGGAAGATGCGAAAAACGGCGACCCTGAGGGCCAAACCAAGCCACAAGGGCGAGCACCCGACCGGACGGCGTTGGTCGATCGAATTGGCCGATCGACCGGCTACCGCAGACGAGTTGGATTCTCCCGCTCGCCTGGGGTAGGAGAACCGTCCGGTCGGTGTGCATGGGTACCGTCTTACTCGTTGACGCCGGTCACGATTGAGCCATCGATGATCCCGGCAACATTGGCCTCGGCAGTGGCCTTGACCTCGTCGGACAGGGTGTAGCCCTCGTTGTATTCGATCACGATGCCACCATTGGCGAGGGTGGCTTCGTAGACCTCGCCACCGAGGTTGCCCTCAGCGATCTGATCGAGCAGCTCAGCCAGCATGATCTCCCAGTGATACACCTGAGATGCCACCACGACCTCGGGGGCCAGGGCGGTTTGGTTGGCCTGGGTACCGAACCAGGCAGCACCCGACTCGCGGGCCACACCGGTGGCTCCGACGACCATCTGGGCGCTACCGGTCAAGACATCAGCACCAGCCGACACATGGGCGTTCGCCGCTTCAGCAGCCAGGTTGACGTCGCTGAAGGAATCGATGTAGTTGATATTGACCTTGGCATCAGGGTTCTGCGCCATCACGCCAACCTTGAACCCGTCGACATAGAGCTTGGCATCGCCAACCTCAACCGGGCCGACCACGCCGACCACGCCGCTCTCACTGATCTGGGCAGCGATGGCCCCCATCACATAGGCGCCCTGATCGGAGCGAACGCTATAGGCGGTCACGTTGGGCATATCAAAGGTGTCAGCCGAAGTCCCCCAGGCGAAGGCCACATCGGGGAAGTCCGGAGCGATCTCCTGGAGCGGGCCGCCGTATTGGGAACCGTGGGCGATCACCAGGTCGTAACCATCTTCGGCATAGCCACGCAGGGCAGCAGCGGCGTCCTCGACGATGTAGGTACCGTCAGTGATATCCACCTGGATGTCGCGGCTCTCCTTGAGCACGTTGACAGCATCCACCATCGATTGGGTGAACGCAAGGTCATTTTGGGCACTCGGCGCCACGATGGCGATCCGCACCGGACCGGCCTGAGCATCCGTGTTCTCATCGGTTTCGGGTGCGCTGGTCTCTTCGGTCTCGGACGCGCTGGTGTCATCGGTTTCGGACGCACTGGCCTCGGTACTCGCCGGTGCCTCGTCAGATTCCGGTGCATCGTCACCGCCGCATCCAGCAGCGACGAGACCAACAACAGCAAGTGCTGCAATCAGCCTCCGGTGGGTAGATCGGTTCTTGATCATGGGTTATCTCCCCCTCTGTGTGAGTATCCGCTGGCGGGGACCAGACGGAGTTCTTTAGTCGGAACGGTCAAATGGTCGGGTGAGTGCTGCGGGAGCAGCGATACGACGGCTCACCGCCACCAAGACCACGATGGTCAGAATCGCTGGTGCCATGGCGGTCAAACTCGAGGTGGGGCCCGACACGATGCCAAGGGTCTTCCACTGGAGCACGGTGGCCGACACCACTCCGAAGAGGAGGGCGCCGCTCATCACACCCCACATACGCCAAGCACCGAAATAGACCAGAGCAATGGCGATGAATCCCTGACCCGAGGTCAGATTCTGCTGGAAAATGCCCACCTGGAGAGCCAGCGCTGCGCCGGCCAACCCAGCAAACGAATTGGCGATCACGATCGTGGCCCAGCGAACCCCGGTCACGCTCACGCCGAGGGTGTCAGCAGCAGCTGGTGTTTCGCCGACCGCTCTCACGTTCAAGCCAAAGGTGGTGCGGTTGACCACAAACTTCATGATCGGCACCAGAAGGAAGGCCGTATACACCAAGGGGCTGTGATCGAAGAGCAACTCGCCGATATAGGGGATGTCACCCAGCCCGGGAATCTTCCACCGGCCAAGCCCGTTGATCGGGAGCGGGGTCCCCACCTGCTTCTGGAACAAGAGGTCGGTAAAACCCAAGCCGAAGAGATAGATCCCGATCCCGCTAATGCCTTGTTCAGCCTGGAACACCAAGGTCAAGAGGGCATAGACCACACCCATCAGCGCGCCAACGGCGATAGCGATCACCACCCCGGTCAAGGGATGCCCAGACTTGAGGGTGGTGTAGTAGGCGGCATAGGCACCGATCAACATGACGCCTTCGACGCCAAGGTTCAAGACGCCGCTGCGCTGGCCGATCGCTTCGCCGAGAGCGGCCAACAGGAAGGGGGCCGAGAACCGAATACCAGCGGCCAGCGTGGTGATCAGCACCGAGAGGGTAAAGAACTCGCTCACGCCATACTCCGATCTCGGCTCACCATGGCCATCAGACGGTCCTTGTATTTGATACTCCCGACCACGAAGACCACCACCAGACCATTGAGCGCCACGATTAGCGCGGCGGGCACCTGAAGCTCACGTTGCATTTCGACACCGCCGGTCAACATGCCGCCAAAGAGGAAGGACGCTGGAATGGTGAAGATCGGATGGAGCCCGCCGAAGAGGGCGGTCACGATCCCGTTGTAGCCGGCGCTCTGGGTGAAGGCGGCAGCACCACCCTCACCGATCAAGCGGTGGGATTCACTGCCGAACACCAGGAGGGCACCAGCGATCCCGGAGGCCGCACCGCTGAAGGCGAGCGCCTCGACGATCGATCGCTTGACCGGCATACCGGCATAGCGAGAGGCGTTGGGGTTATGACCGACAGCCCGCAGACGAACCCCGATCGTGCTGCGGAACAAGAGGTAATAGCCGGCGATCGCAACCAGGATGGCGACCAGAACCCCAGCGTGGAGCCGGGTGCCAAACGGGAGCAAGGGAATGTCGGCGTTCGCCGGAAGCCGCTCGGTCTGCTGGATCTTGATCGCTCCCTTTTCGATCAAGAGATCCTGAAGGAGGAAGCTCATGAACTGGGCAGCGACGATATTCATCATGATCGTCGACAAGATCTCGTTCACTCCGCCATAGGCCTTGAGGGCACCCGGAATCGCTCCCCAGATACCGCCACCAAGCGCCCCAGCGAGGAGGACGACCGGAACCAGAATCATCCGCGGCAAACCCGACAAGCCCAGCGAGGCCACGGTGGCCAAAATGGCCCCAGCAATGATCTGGCCTTCCCCGCCGATATTGATGACGCCAGCACGGAAGGCGATACAGATACCAACCCCCACCAAGAGGAGCGGCATCGACTTGAGCATGGTGTCGGACACATTGTCCCACGTGCCGAACGCTCCATGGATCATGGTGCCATAGCCGGTTAAGGGATTGGCTCCCAAGACCATCAACATGATGGCTCCGAGAGCTAAGGCAGCGGCCACTGCCAGAATCGGCATTCCGACGCCGATGAGGGGCCGCACGAAGCGTCGTCCGCGACTGGACGAGCCCACCGACAGCGCTCGCGCTACCACGGCCGAACAAGTGGGAGTAGTTGCCGGTCAATCACACTGGTTACCTCCTGCCAATGAGGCATGTTTCTCGTGTCAGGCCAGCGTGACAAGTCAATGAACAAAAAGTCAAATCGCTGATGAGCTCTGGGTGGCGAGCACCAAAAACTCCGGTTGGTCCACCGTGGGCGGCAAGTCGCCGTACTTTCCGGGTTCAACCGATGAAACGCGGTCAACCTTGAGCTGGTGGGCCCTCAACAAGAGACGAAGTTCACGCGGCGTGTAGCACCCAGTCCACAGACTGGTGGTCGCCCGGTGACCGTCACGATCACGGATCTCGGTGATCTCATGATTGATCCCAAGATCAGGATCGAAGTCGGCATCCTCCCAGTGCTTGACCACGAAATAGGAGCTGAACGCGGTGAGAGCCAACCGACCACCCGGCTTCAGCGCCGACGACATGCCAGCGACAACATCTTCGTCGTGCCCGTCCTTGGTCATCAGACCAAAGGCCCCCTGACAGAGGCAGATGACCGCATCAAACTCGGCCTCAAAGGCCATCGCCCGAGCATCGAGACGCTCGAAGGTCGCCCCGTCCGGGGCGCGCTGAGCAGCGAGGTCAACAAAGCGCTGGGAGATATCGATCCCGTGAACCGTGATGCCCGCCTCAGCCAACGCGTAGGCATGGCGGCCTGGCCCGCAGCCGACATCGAGCACCCTCATCCCCGGGACCAGGCCAAGTGCACCGATCAGATACTCGGTTTCTTGCCGGGTGCCCTTGGTGAATGAATACCTCAGGTAGGCCTCGCCGAGATGGTCGGCGATCGGCTCAAACCAATGGTCCATATCACCCCTTGGCATCGCCCCAGGTATCACCCCACGACACGTTCACATCGAGTGGCACATCAAGGTCAGCAGCACTCTTCATCAGGTCGATCACCAGCTCACCGACCACCTTGTGCTCATGGTCGGGCACTTCGACGATGACCTCGTCATGGACCTGGAGCACCAGGGTGCTCTCATAGCCGCCCTGCTCAAGCGCAGCATCGATATCGACGAGGGCGACCTTGAAGATGTCGGCAGCCAAGCCCTGGATTCCGGCGTTCATCGCTTGACGCTCACCGGCTTGACGGATGCGCCAGTTGGAATTGATCAGCTCAGGAATCGGACGACGACGGCCGAAGAGGGTTTCGGTGTAGCCCTTGTCCCGAGCCTCGGCGACCGTGTCGTCCATATAGGCCTTGACACTGGGAAAGGCGTCAAAATACGCGTTCAGGATCACCGCGGCCTCATCGGTGGGAATGCCTAAACGCTCGCCAAGCCCATAGGCCTCCATCCCATAGGCCAAGCCGTAGGACACCATCTTGGCCTGGGATCGCTGGGCCAGGGTCACCTCGGATGGTTCTACCCCAAACACCCGCGCTGCGGTGGCGTTGTGGATGTCTTGACCGGTGGAGAAGGCCTCGACCAAGCCGGGATCAGCCGACAGATGGGCGATACAGCGCAATTCGATCTGGTTGTAGTCAGCGACCAAGAATCGGCGCCCAGCAGTGGGAACAAAGGCAGTGCGGAAGACTCGACCATCCTCGCTGCGAACTGGGATGTTGTGCAGGTTGGGTTGGTCAGAGCTCAACCGGCCGGTGCGGGCCACAGTCTGGTTGAAGGTGGCGTGGATGCGACTGTCGGGGCCGACCTCGTGGATGAGGCCTTGGCCATAGGTACCCCGCAATTTCTCCAGCTCGCGGTATCTCACCAGGGGCACGATGAACTCAGGCCACCGATCGACGAGCTTGGCCAGGGTTCGAGCATCGGTCGAATAGCCGGTCTTGGTCTTCTTGATCCCCCGGGTGCTGATCTTTTTCTCGTCGAAAAGGAGTGCCCGTAGCTGGATCGGAGAGTTGACATTGAGATCGTCTCGTCCAGCCACCGTTCTCAGCTCGGCGGTCAGGGCCTCCACCTCAGTGGTCAAGCGCTCATTGATCTCGGTCAGGGTGTCACGATCAACGCCGACCCCGACATGCTCCATGCGGGCCAAGACACGAACCAGGGGATTCTCGATCCGGTGATAGAGATCGGCCATCCCACTGGCCTCCAGCGCCTCGCTCAAGGGTTGAGCCAAATGGTGGATGGCCAAGGCGTTCCAGCCGGCCCGCTCGGCTGGGCTCAACGACTCGCCGCCCAAATCAAGCTGGCCATGAGACGCAGGATCGTCGGTGAGGACCTCATACGAGCTGTGATCGGTCACCAAGTCGACCAGCTCATATCGAGAGCTCGACGGATCGATCAAATAGGCCGCCAGGGCAAGATCGAGGCGGAGTCCACAAAGATCACCACCGAGAGCGAGCAGCGACCTCATCAGGGCCTTGACCCGGTGGCCTCGCACCGACCGATGGGCGGCCAAGGCCTCGAGCACCTCAGGATCGGCCATCAGCGACCGATCGATCCAGGTCACTTCGGATCGGTCTGGATCGGTCACGATCGCCACGCCGACCAGGGGGCTCCGTCCCGGTTCGTCTTCCCACACCGATGACAGATCGAGAACCTCATGTCCGGTGATCGCCTCAAGAGCATCAGCAGAGCTGGACACCGAGGTGATCACCGGAACGAGCTGGCGGCGTTCATCGACCACCTCAGGGGCAGCCGACGCACCAAGCGCGGCCCGCAGACGGCGGCCCAGGGTGCGGAACTCCAAGACCTCAAAGACCCGTTCTTGTTCCGACCAGTTGGGGGTGATCGCCAGGTCATCAAGATCGACCGAGTCAACCGGAGCATCGGTGCGCAGCACCATAAGCTCAACATTCTTGCGAGCCCGATCCTCGTGGGCGATCAGGTTTTCCCTCAGCTTGGGGGTTTGGTCATCGACATGGGCGAAGATCCCGTCGAGGTCGCCGTACTTGTTGAGCAGTTTGGCGGCAGTCTTCTCCCCCACTCCCGGCACGCCGGGCAAGTTGTCCGAGGGATCGCCTCGCAGGGCGGCGTACGAGGGGTACAGGGCTGGGGTCACCCCGGTCTTGGCGACGATTCCCGCTTCATCAAAGAGGTCATAGTCTTTGACTCCCCGCTTGTTGTACATCACCTTGACGTGGGGATCTCGCACCAACTGATACGAGTCGCGATCACCGGTCACGATGATGACATCATCACCTCGGGCCACCAGCCGGTCGGCAATGGTGGCGATCAGGTCGTCAGCTTCCCATCCGGCGGCATCGACATGCTGAATACCGAGCGCGGTGAGGACATCCTTGACCAGTCCCAGCTGCTGCCGCAGGATGTCGGGCGCTGACTCGCGCTGAGCCTTATAGGAGGGTTCAGCATCATGCCGGAAGGTCGGCTCGGGACGATCGAAAGCGACCACGATGCCGGCCGGTTGTTGGGCATCGATCAGATCGATCAACATCGAGGTGAAGCCATAGACCGCATTGGTGACCTGGCCTGATGCCGTGGCCATCGTGTCGGGGACTGCAAAAAAGGCCCGATAGGTCAAGGAGTTTCCGTCGACGACAACATAGGTGTCCACAACTACGCACGTTAGGCCCAACCGGCTGGCGACACACTCCCCGCCCGACGACCGGGCTGATGAGGACGATCACCGTGTCGAGGTCACGATGGCGAGAGTCGGTCCAAGAGCGCGTCTTGGGTGGCTTCGAGTTCCCGGATCTTGGTCATCAGGTGACTCCGGTGGCGCTCGATCGCCGCGGCATGTTTACCCAGATCGTTAGCCTCCTGAGCAGCCAGCAGGCTGTCGGAAACCAGGGCCCGCACTCGACTGTCATCAGCATCATCGCTCACGACCTGAGCTTGTTCGACGACCTCAGCCAATTCGGCGCGCAAGGCTGCCAGCTGGGTGACCGTACGCGACAGACGTCGCTTGACGAGCCAATCGCTCATAGGAAACGTGCCCCGGGTGGGATTCGAACCCACACTGGACGGTGTTTGAGACCGCTGCCTCTGCCGTTGGGCTACCGGGGCGACAGTCCACCACGTTATCGGGTTCCAGCAGATCGAAACACGGATGATGGCCGTCCGATTCGCCAACTTCAGTGCACCACGGCCTGCCTCGGTCACCAGGCGCGTTGGTCGACAACCCCCAACCAAGAGTTACCCCCGAGTAGCCAAAGGACGGCGCTCCCAAGCGTCTAACCTCCCAACAATGTTGGCGTTCACCTTCCCCGGACAAGGATCCCAGCGGCCGGGAATGGGGCGCCCCTGGGTGGGCCACGACAGTTGGGAATTGGTTGAAGAAGCCAGCGAGGTGGTCGGGCGCGACCTTGGCCGTCTCCTCGTCGATGCCGATGCCGATGAACTGCGTGACACCCGCAACGCTCAACTGGCGACCTTTGTGGTCAGCCTGATGGTCCTCGACGCGATCCAACGCCTAGGTGTCGATGCCAGCATGTGTGCCGGCCACAGTCTGGGCGAATACACCGCTCTCACCGCCACTGGGGCACTTGGCTATGCCGACGGTGTCAGCCTGGTGACCGAACGAGCAGCAGCCATGCATGATGCCGGCTCCGCCAATCCGGGCACGATGGCCGCGGTACTCGGCCTCGATGACGACCAGGTTGGCGTGGCCTGCAATCTGGCCGATGCCGAGGTCTGGGTCGCCAATTACAACGCTCCCGGCCAGGTGGTGATCGCCGGCAGTGTCGATGGTGTCGCCAGCGCCGGTCAGCATGCCAAAGAGCTCGGCGCTCGACGGATCATGTCACTGCCGGTCGCTGGAGCGTTCCACACCGGCTTCATGACCTCGGCCCGTCAACGCTTGCGGGATGCCATCGAGAATGCCGACCTGCGCGATATCGATGTCCCGGTGATCTCCAATGTGGATGCTCTGCCCCATACCCAAGCATCGGATTGGAACGCCTTACTCTCAGCCCAGCTTTCCAGCCCGGTGCGTTGGAAGCACAGCCTCCACACCATGACCGAGCTCGGGGCCACTCGATTTGCCGAACTCGGTCCCGGCGGGGTTCTCAGTGGGATGACCAAGCGCACGATCGAGGGTGCCCGCACGATCTCGGTCGCCAGCCCTGATGACCTCGACCCCTTCCTCGAATGGGTCAGCGGCACCATCAGTCTGGATACCCATCCGGTTGAGGGTGAACACCTCTTCGCCATCGAACGACTGGTCGTCTCCCCGGCTGCCGGCATTTTCACTCCCATCGATCTCGCCCCAGGCACCCCCATCGAGGTGGGTGCGGTCATCGGCCATGTTGGCGACCACGAGGTGCGCTCCGCCTTTGCCGGAGTGATCGAGGGGTTTATCGCCATCGACACCGAACGGGTAAAACCCCGCCAACCAATCGCCTGGTTGAGGACCCACTAGATGGGCATCAGGCCCAGAAAGGACATCTCATGACCGGTCGTATCGTCATGATCACTGGTGGCAATCGGGGGATTGGCTTAGCCTGCGCTCGCCGGTTTGCTGCCCAGGGTGACCAGGTGGCCGTGACCTTTCACTCATCACCCCCGCCGGACGATCTCTTCAGCGTTCGTTGCGATGTTGCCGATCCCGCCCAGGTCGATGAGGCTTGCGCTGCTGTCGAAGCCGAATTCGGTGGGCCGATCGAGATCCTGGTGGCCAATGCGGGCATCGCCCGAGATGGGCTGATCATGCGGACCAGCGAAGACGACTGGTCAGCGATGATCGAGACCAATCTCGGCGGGGCCTATCGCGTTGCCAAAAAGGTGTCCCGCGGCATGCTCAAGGCCCGACAGGGCCGCATCATCTTCATCTCGTCGGTCGTCGGTCTCCTCGGATCGGCGGGACAAGCCGGCTACGCGGCGTCCAAGGCTGGACTGGTCGGCTTGGCACGATCGTTGGCTCGGGAACTCGCGTCCCGCTCGATCACTGTCAACGTGATCGCTCCCGGACCGGTCATGACCGACATGATGACCAAGGTTGGCGATGATCGACTCGCCGATGTCGTCTCGGTCGTTCCCCTCGGTCGCGCTGCCGAGCCCGACGAGATCGCCGGTGTTGTGTCCTTCCTGGCATCCCCCGATGCCGCCTATATCACCGGGGCTGTCGTCCCGGTTGACGGCGGGCTCGGCATGGGCCACTAGTACAATCCACTCACCTATCACCTAAGGAGAATCCCTTTGAATACCGAACTGTTTAACCGGTTTAAGAAGTGCGCGGTCGAGGTCCTCTCGGTCTCGGATGACCAGGTCACCATGGAGGCCAATTTCAGCGACGATCTCGATGCCGACAGCCTCGATCTTGTCGAATTGGTGATGGCCCTCGAAGAAGAGTTCGATATCGAGGTTCCCGAGGACGAACTCGACGGGATCGAAACCGTTGGCCAGGCCTACGAGCTGGTCGCTGCCAAGGTCTGAGCACGACGATGAAGGGCACCGCTCGCCGGGTCGCGATCACCGGCTATGACGTGGTTTCGCCCTGTGGCCAGGGCCGAGACCAGTTCTGGGCTGGTCTGCTGGGGCCAGGCTTGGTCGACGTTGGCTACGCGGTGGGGATCGCTGACTGGGATCCGAGTCCGTTCTACGACTCGCCCAAGAAGGCTCGACGAGCCGATTCCAGCGAGCAATTTGCCATCGCTGCTGCAACCGGGGCGATCGACCAGGCTGGCGACTTCATCGCCGATCCCACCCGGGTCGGCACGATCATCGGCACCGGCGTGGGCGGGGTCCACACCCTCGAAACCCAGGTGCGCAACCGCCTCGAACGAGGCGAACGCCGAGTCTCGCCGTTCTTGGTCCCGATGATGATGGCCAACGCTGCCGGGGCAGCGATCTCGATGCGGTTCGGCCTACGGGGCCCTAATGAAACCCTGGCCACCGCGTGCGCTGCCGGCACCCACGCCCTCACCTATGCTGCCCGTCTGATCGCCTGGGGCATCGTTGACGCCGTCGTGGCTGGGGGCACCGAAGATGCGGCTACCCCTACCGCGGTGGCGGGATTTGCCAATATGACCGCCCTCAGCTCATCGGGTACGAGCCGACCCTTCGACGTCGACCGTGATGGCTTCGTGATGGGGGCTGGAGCGGCCATCTTCGTCCTCGAAGAATGGGACGCCGCGGTGGCGCGTGGAGCGACCATTCTCGGCGAAGTGCTCGGCGGGGCCAGCACCGCCGATGCCCATCACATCACCGCCCCAGCGCCCGGTGGTATCGGTGCGATCGAGTGTATGAGCGCGGCCCTGGCCGATGCTGATCTCGAACCCTCAGCGATCACCCAGATCAATGCTCACGGAACGAGCACCCCCCTGAACGACGCCGCTGAAGCGGCAGCGATCACCTCGGTGTTTGGAGCACGGACGGTGCCGGTGGTCTCGACCAAGGGAGTGACCGGCCATGCCCTCGGAGCTGCCGGAGCCCTCGAAGCAGCAGCGGTGCTCTCATCATTTGAGCACCGACAGATTCCGCCCACCGCCAATACCCAGACCATCGATGATGAGATCGACATCGATCTGGTCATCAACGAACCCCGCGACTGGACCCCAGGACCGACCATGTCCAACAATTTTGGCTTTGGTGGCCACAACGGATCGATCATCCTGGCCCCAGCCAGCTGAGGCTGCCCTCAGGCGATCACAAACATCAATTCGCACTGGACCGCGAGTTCCCCCTTGACCAGGGCCCGGCCGAGTCCCTTGCCCGCTCGGGCACTGAGGCGGGTCATCTCAGCTTCGAGAATGACCTCATCGCCGGGCACCACTTGACGGCGGAATCGGGCCTTGTTGAGCCCGCCGAAGAGGGGCAGTTTGCCGGCGTAGCGCTCGTCATCGAGAACAGCGAGTGCTCCGACCTGGGCGATCGCTTCGCACAGGATCACCCCCGGCACGGTGGGGCGACCGGGGAAATGACCAGGAAAGAACCATTCATCGCCGATGAGGTTCCACCGCCCCCGCGCTGAATGTCCACCGACCAGATCGAGGATCTCGTCGACGAAGAGGAAGGGTGGGCGATGAGGCAAGAGATCGGTGGGCTTCACTCGATCCAGCCTAGATCAGCGCTCGCCGAGGCCGCCGGTATCGCCCGGCCCGTCTCAGTTGAGCGCCGCTGTGATCCGATCGATGACCGCTTGTTCGCCAGCGCTCACTCCCCCAGCAGCGGCGGCAACGTCTTCACACAGGCCGATCACCACCTTCACAAAGTCCGCCACTGCCTCCGGCTGGCGGGCAGCGATGATCGCCTTGGCCTCCGCCACCAGTTCGGTGACCGGACGGTCGGGAAGCTGTCCATCATCAGCATCGTCACCAGCAGCAAACACTCCACCCAAACTGGGCGGCAATGCAGCCATCGCCCGCACCGCGGCGGCGTATTCGCGACGGCGACCAAAGATCGTGGTCTGGGCGTTGGCGACCGCGGCGTAGGCCGCGGTCAGGGCATCTCGGATCTGGTCTTGCTCAGCGAGGGTGTAGTCGGCCATCACGGCTAGCGTACCGGCGTCAATCTGGCGGCTGGGTCCCGGTCTGCAGCGGTGATATCAGGATCTCGACGGTGTGGTGATGCTCAGCGACCGAGGGTCAGCGCCGATGACCCATCCTTATTCGTCGTACCAGTCATAGGGCACCTCATCGGGCCCCCGATAGGGCTCGGGAGCAGCTTCCCGCGCTGCATTGATAAACCGTCGCACCAGGGTTGGGTCCTTCTTTCCGGACTGCGACTCAACGCCCGAGCACACGTCGACGCCCCACGGCTCAACCTTGTCGATCGCCTCGGCCACATTTGAAGGAGTCAGCCCGCCGGACAGGATCATTCGAACCCCACTGGGGACATCGGCAACCAGGCTCCAATCAAAGACCTGACCTGAGGCCGGCGCCGCAGCGTTGACCATGACCAGATCGGTCCCATAGCGGTCGGCATGAACCAGATCTGGTGAGGTCGAGCGGAATGCCTTGATGACATAGCGAATACGGCTGGTCACCTCAGCGACATCTTCGGGACGCTGTCGCCCGTGGAGCTGGACTGCCTTGACCCCCGACGTGTTGGCGATCTGGACCACCCGTTTGGGATGCTCATTGCGGAACACGCCCACCGTCAGGATCTCTGGCGGCAGTCGTCGGGTGATGTCGTAGACCTTCTGAGCAGCGATCTGGTGCGGTGAGGGGGCAAAGACGAACCCAACCGCGTCGGCCCCCATCGCTACAGCGAACAAGGCGTCGTCTTCACTGGTGATGCCACAAATCTTGATGAACATGTGGTTCAAACCGTAGTCGGCACACTTCGGGCGACCGGGGATATCACATCGTCAACCGCCGACGACACATTGTCGTTTATCGACCTGCCGACAACCGAGTCATCGGAGATCGAGGTGTCAGAACCCTAAGCGATCCGACACCGCTGCGAGGACCTCGTCGATTGGGACCCGAACCTGGTCCATCGTGTCACGATCGCGAATGGTGACCGCGTGGTCGTCGAGAGAATCAAAATCGACCGTTACCGCCAAGGGCGTACCGATCTCATCCTGACGGCGATAGCGCTTGCCGATCGACTGGGTCTCGTCGTAGTCGACCATATAGCGCTCCGACAGTCGCTGATAGACGTCCTGAGCCACCGGGGCCAGGGTTGCCTTCTTCGACAGCGGCAGGACCGCCACCTTGTAGGGGGCCAGCCGGGGATGGAGATGCAGGACAGTGCGGGTGTCGTCGCCTACCTGTTCTTCGTCATAGGCCGCCAGCAAGAACGCCGCCATCGCCCGGGTCGCCCCAGCAGCGGGCTCGATCACATGGGGCACATAGCGCTCGCCAGCTTGTTGGTCGAAATAGTCCAAGCGCTCACCGGAATGCTCAGCGTGCTGCTTGAGGTCGAAGTCGGTGCGCTGGGCGATCCCTTCGAGCTCATCCCAACCCCACGGGAAGGTGAACTCGACATCGGCAGTGCCGGTGGAATAGTGGGCCAGCTCGTCTTCGTCATGAGGACGTAGCCGCAGCATTTCGGCGGGAATGCCGTGTTCGATATACCAGTCGTAGCGAGCTTGGCACCAGTACTCATACCACTGGGGGCCGTCAGCCGGTGGCACAAAGAACTCGAGCTCCATCTGCTCAAACTCACGGGTGCGGAAGATCCAGTTTTGCGGGGTGATCTCGTTGCGGAAGCTCTTGCCAACCTGGGCGATCCCAAACGGGGGCTTCTTGCGGGTGGTCTGGAGAACCTGGGCAAAGTTGGTGAACATGCCCTGGGCGGTTTCGGGCCTCAGATAGGCCTCGTGTCCAGCCCCTTCCACCGGGCCAGCAAAGGTCTTGAACATGAGGTTGAACTCACGGGCGTCGGTGAACGAATCCACTGCCCCACACTCGGGGCACACATGAAGATCATCGAGTTTGTCCTCGCGGAACCGCTGCTTGCACTTGGTGCAGTCGATGAGGGGATCGGTGAAGTTGGAGAGGTGGCCTGAGGCTTCCCACACCTGGGGTGGGCCGAGGATGGCCGCATCGATCAGGACGGTGTCAGAACGCTGCTGGACCACCGAGCGAACCCAGGCGTCTTTGACATTGCGCAGGAGGAGCGAACCGAGCGGCCCATAGTCGTAGGTGGAACGAAAGCCGCCATAGATGTCGACCGACGGGTAGACAAACCCGCGGCGCTTGCAGAGATTGACAATTTGGTCGAGCTCGGTTGCTGGCATGCCCGTCAGGTTAGAGGCATGCCAGCCAACCTCACTGATTGAGATCAGTTCTTGGTGACCGGTACCCAGATCTGGAGGGCGTTGATCAGGAGATCCTTGGCCTCATGAGGCTGGGGCCGACCAGACACCACCGTCGTCGACAGAATCTTGTCAGCAAAGGTCTGACGCTTCTCATCCCACAGGGGCCACAGGTAACCGATATAGAACGGAAGGCCATCGACGATGTGGACGATGCCGCGAACAAAGACTTCCATCCCCGATCCCATCGGAGCATCGGTCTGTTCCTTGATCAGAGTCTGGTTGGCAACCCGATCGCCAAAGTCGTAGCCGAGGTGGCCGCGTTGGATCATGGCTCGGATGGCAACAGCGATGATCCCGACCACACCGGCAAGAATGGCCAGGGCGCCAAGCGGCCCCCAGATCTTGCCGAGGATGAGAGCCACGACGGCCGCGGGGATATAGACAATTGCGCTAGCCACACTGCGGACCAGGGTGGCGATGACGCGTGACGCCCATGGCGAATACTGGGAACTGCCAACCGGCGCGGCGGCAGGTGTCGGGGGCGGTGGGGGTGGAGGTGTCATAGCCATGGGTGTGAAACTAGCGCGCTCGATCACTCAATCCGATGATTGCAAACCAGTCGTCATGAACCCGCCATGAGTGATCAGTCCAGGTCAACGACTTCGTTCGAAGACTGCAACCGACTTCAGTCGCCGCTCGATGTGATACTCGAACGCCCGGGTTGCCAACTCCCCCACCTCATGGGTGGCTGGCGATTCATCGAGAGCGAGCGCTGCAGCTAGGCGTCCACCCAAGATGTCTCGCATGATGGCGAGAGCTCCCGACGAAAGCGACAACCCAGTACGGCAGCTTCGACAGGTCACCCCTCCCAGCTGGAGGGTGAAGGCGACCAGATCATCAGGGGTGCCGCATCCCACACAGCTATCGAGCTGAGGAGCGACACCGTCAGCAGCCAGGAGTTTCCACAAGAAGGCGGCCACATTGAGCGGGGCAGGATGTTCGGCGATCGTCGACAACACCCCGACCAGCATGCGATACAGCTGGGGATTGGGATCACCCTCCCAGGCGATCTGATCGACCGCCTCGAGCGCCGCCATCGCCTGGGAAGCCCGATCGAGTGATGACCACAGCGGGGTGAGCGGATCGACCGATTCAGCCTGGGTCACGATGTCGAGGTTACGCCCCCGATGCATCAAGACACTGACATGGCTCATCGGCTCCAGCCGCGCCCCAAATTTGGACCGGGTTCGTCGAACCCCTTTGGCCACGGCTCGAACCTTGCCGTGAGCAGCGGTCATCAAGACCACGATCTTGTCGGCTTCCCCCAACCTATAGGTTCGTAAGACCACCGCAGTGTCGTGATACTGGTCAGCCATCGTCGACGTCGAGCCCCCCAAAGCGCCGCCGTCGACCACCAAAATCGGTGACCGCTTGACTGAGGTCATCAGCACCGAAGGTGGCCCAGTCGGTGTCGACAAAGACCAGCTCGGCATAGGCCAGCTCCCACACGACCGAGGGCGGAAGCCGGGTTGGCGGCCCGATCACCACGATCAGATCGGGCTCCGAATCGGCTGGATGGTAGAGCACTGCTGCCACATTGGCTTCGTTGACTTCCTCGGCTGGGTCGAGGTCTCTCATCGCGGCAGCGAAACGGTCGCGCCCGTCGACGGAGGGATCGACGATCACGTCACAACCACCAACAGCACGACTCCATCGGGAAAACGGCACCGCGGTTGCGGTTCCCCGCTCTGAGGTGCGCAGGGTCAACCACCTGATGCCAGCTTTGGCACACCAGTTTCCGAGATCATCAACCTGACGCTCCCACGCCGGGCGGGACATCGCCGTCCACGAGTCGAGGGAGCCGCCGATGACCATGATGTGGCGCAGCGATGATGGCGGTCGATCCGGGGTGGAAACGTCGAGCTCAGGCGTCACCTGTGCAGTCTCCCACGGCCAACCGAGAAAACCACAGCATCGCTGCCCTCAGACGGTGACGATCTCGCAGCCGAGTTTGCCACAGGCCACCATGACCTCGTGGGTGGGATCGGCATCGCTGATCACCACATCGATCTGGTCGAGCGGGGCGATGCTGGCCAAGCTCATCCGTCCCAGCTTGTGGGCTGCCGCGACCAGGATCACCCGCCGAGCGTGCTCGGCCAAGCGAGCCCCGACAGCAGCTTCATCGTGGTGGTGGCACATCGCTCCCCCATCGACCGACAGCCCTTCGGCTCCGATGACCGCATAGTCCAACCGGACCGCGTCCAGTGATTGGAGAGCAAGTGGCCCAATCAGCTCATAGGAGTGAGTTCTCAAGACTCCACCGGTGACGATGATGGTGACGTTGGAGCGCAGGGCGAGTTGGGTCGCCAGGTTGACCGCATTGGTCACCAAGGTGATCGGTGTCGAGAACCGTTCACTGCGAGCCCCGATCTGGCGCCCGACTTCAGCGGTGGTGGTTCCCCCATTCAGCCCCACCGTGTCGCCCTCCGAGATCATCGCTGCCGCCGCTTCAGCGATCCGGTGACGAGGGTCGTCGGCTGGTATCCGATGACTGACCGGCAGGGCATACGACACCTGATCGGACACGATGCCCCCAAAGGTGCGAGTGGCCAGTTCGTTGTCGGCTAAGGACCCAAAGTCTCGACGGATGGTGGCTGGGGACGCTCCCAACAGCTCAGCGGTTTCGTTGACCGAGAGCGTCCCGCGCTCAGCGAGGAGTTCGACGATCGCTGACATCCGTTCATGAGGCTTCACGACTTCACTCCTCGGGTGGTCGTGATGATCCTATTTCACCGCACCAGCGGTAAGGCCAGCGACCAGTCGCTTTTCGATCAGGCCGAACAGGATCAAGACCGGCACAATACCGACCACCGATACCCCGAACACGTATTGCCAGGCCGAGTCGTATTGGCCGACAAACTTGGTCAACGCAACCGAGAGCGGCTGGTTTTTGTCGGTGGTCAAGATGACCAGCGATGCGGCGAATTCGTTCCACGCAGCAACAAAGCTGAAGATCACCGCGGTCACGATGCCCGGCCACACCAGGGGCAAGGTGATCTTGCGCAGGACGGTCATATTGGATGCACCATCGATCCGAGCAGCCTCTTCGACCGCTTCTGGCACCGCCGCAAAGAAGCTGTGCATGATCCAGACAGCGAATGACAAGGTAAAGGCGGCATTGACGAGGATCATGGCGATCAAGGTGTCATTGATGCCCACGCTCAAGAACTGCCGGAACAGGCCGGCAGCCAACACGGTGGGCTGGAGCATCTGGGTCATCAAGACCAAGAGGAGGAAGACCCCTCGGCCGGGGAAGCGATGGCGAGCGGTGTAGTAGGCAGCTGGAACCGCCACCACAAACACCAGCGCTGTCGAGCACGAGGCGATGATCACCGTCGACAGGAGGTTGAACGGCAAGGGCGTCTCGGGCGTCGACCACATGGTCACATAGTTCGACCATTGCCATTCGGTAGGAAGATAGGTGGGTGGTACCGAGAGGATCTCTTGGCGGGATTTCAGCGACCCGATCGCCATCACGACATAGGGGAAGACAAAGAACGCCAGCATGGCAAAGCCGATGGCTGAATAGAGCCAGCGACGCCGACCGGTGGGGTTCGCTCCATAGGTGGCCATGTCAGGACTCCTCCACCTGGCGGAGAGGCTTGAGGATCACCAGATAGAGGCCGATGATCAACAAGATGAACACAAAGTTCAGCACGCTGAGTGCACTGGCGGTATCGACCGCCAGCTCAGCTCGAATGAACTTAAAGATCAAGGTTGTGGTGGTGTCGGCGTCGTAGCCCGGCAACGATCCGGTCATCACCTGGAGGATCGGCAAGCTGTTGAAGACATTGATCACATTGATGATCGTCGCCACAGCGATCGCTGGCCGCAGGAGCGGAAGCACCACCTGGCGGTAGACCTGCCATGGCGTTGCTCCATCGACCAGGGCAGCTTCGATCACATCGCCGGGGATGGTTTGGAGACCCGACAGGATGGCATAGGTGGTGAAGGGCAGCGATACAAAGATCGCGATCACCATCGACGCGATAAATGCCGGCACCGGGTTGCGAGTAAACCCGAACGGCGCGTCGAGAATTCCGACATCGACCAGCATGCGATTCATCACCCCGTAGAAGGGATCGAGCCCGTACACGAAGATCACGCTGGTCATCACCACGCTGGCCGCCCACGGAATGATCAGGGAGATCCTCACCAGGGTCCGACCAGGGAACTCTTTCGACAGGAATTGAGCAATCCCCATCGAGATCAGGAGGGTCAAGCCCACCACGCCGATCACCCAGATCGCCGTATTGGTCAAGACCCGAGGCATCGCATCGAACGACAACAATGCCCGATAGTTGTCGAGCCCGGCTGGGCCACGATCGACGCCGTATTGACTCAGATCACGAGTCGACGTCCAGATCATGTACCCAGCCGGGAACAGGACGATAAGGAAAATGAGGGTAAGGACCGGTGCCAGCCAGGGAAGTGCTCGCAGTGCTGCCCTCACCGAATTCCGGTCCTCACCTTTCATGATCGATCAGCCAGCGTCCACGCGCTCTTGGATCTCGGCCAACACTGCCGCCGGGTCATCACCCTGGGCGATCCGACCGATCTGGTTCTGAAGACCAGCCTGGGCGATCGGCCACTGGGCATTGGTGCTCGGGTAGAACCTGGCTCCCGGAAGCACCTCGAGGAAGGCGGCGAACTTCTCGGCGTTGGCGGTGGCCTCAGCTCCGGACTTGGTGGTCGGGAGGAAACCTTCGCCATCGGCGAACTTGAGATAGTTCTCGGTGGTGTAGAAGAAGTCGAGGAAGGCGCCAATGGCTTCACCCTTGTCAGTGCCATTGTTGAATGCCATCAAGTGGTCAGCTACGCCGAGGGTGACAGCGCTGCCGTCCTTGGTGGCGATCGGAGCCATGCCGTAGTTGAGGTCAGGGTTCCGCTCAGCGATCTGGCCGATCACCGGAGGAAGACCGACCATCATGCCGATCTTGCCCTGGATGAAGACATTCATCAGCGGGGTGCGGTCGGTTGCACCAGCGTCGGGCTGGGTAGCGCCTTCGCCGACCATCCGAGCCATGAACTGGGCAGCTTCGAGGGCTTCAGGAGTATCGACGGTCACCTTGGTGCCATCGGTCCAGACTCCACCAGCTCCGAAGACCCACACCGAGGTTTCGGCCTGAGCTTCTTCGTTCCCGAGCGGCATGCCGTATCCATAGATGTCGCCGCCGAGAGCGGAGATTGCCTTCGCGGCTTCGAGGAGCTCGTCCCAGGTCTTGGGAGGAGCGGTCACCCCAGCCTGCTCAAACAGGTCGGTGTTGTAGAACACCGTACGAGCCGAGGCGATCAAGGGCAGCCCATACATCACGCCATCGACCGATGCGTTGTCAGCAAACGAATCCTGAATGTCGGCGATCGTCTCAGGTGAAACGATCTCTTCAACCGGGTACAGCAGCCCGTCGGCAGCGAATGAGGCGAAGGCGTCGACGTTCAAGATGTCCGGAGCGTCATTGCCTTGGATCTTGGTCCGGATCACATCATTGATGTTGTCCCACGACTGGATCTCCAGCTTGACCGTGATATTCGGATTGGCCTCCTGGAAGTCGGCGATTAAGCCTTCCCAAATGGACTTGGTGTTGTCGCTATAGGTCGGCACGAGAAGGGAAATCTCGACCGGCTCTGCCGATGACTCATCCCCGGCCGGTTCCGACGATTCGTCTTCAGCGGCTTCGGATGCGCCACTTGACGACTCCTCGGTTGCTGGCTTCTCGTCGGGTGCGCTTTCGGATGATTCCGAGGTGCCGCTTCCGCACGCCGCCAGGACTAGGGACAGACCGGCGACAATCGCGCCGAACTTGCTTGCTCTCATAAGGTTCTCCTCCCACAAGCTTGCACGAGCCGCCCGGGTGGACAACTCGAGAACAGATTATGCAGAACTGGCGTTTATGCGCAAGTGGAGGTATATTCGCTCACGATTGATCAATCGCGAGGGAGCCAGAATGTCGTCGCTGAATCACCTTGGCCAGCACATGGAGCGCGAGATCGCTAGCCAGCCTGGCTTGTGGAGCCAACTTGCTGATACCTGCGATCTCTCCCTGCTCCCGGCTGCTGATGCCCGGGTCGCCGCTATCGGTTGCGGAACCTCGTACAACATCGCTGGCGCCTATGCTGCTCGCCGCGAATCGCTCGGACGCGGGACCACCGATGCGTGGGTCGCCAGCGATGTCGCCGCGAGCCGCCCCTATGACGCTCTGATCGCCATCAGCCGCAGTGGCACCACCTCGGAAGTGATCGAGGCCATCAAGAACACCACAGTCCCAACCCTGGCCATCGTCGGCGTGGCCGACACACCGATCGCCGAGCTGGCCGATCGTGTCATCGTCCTCGCTGATGCCGACGAAAGCTCAGTGGTTCAAACCAGGTTTGCCACGACCGCCCTGTCGGCGTTGCGCCTCTCGATTGGCGACGATCTCGGTCCAGCGATCGAGGCCGCCTCAGAGGTTGTCGAGATGAGTGATGACGACCTCCTCGGCGACCTCACCGAAGTCGACCAGGTGACCTATCTCGGATCGGGGTGGGCCTATCCCCTCGCCGAAGAAGCAGCTCTCAAGCTACGAGAATCGGCCCAGTTCTGGTCGGAAGCCTATGTCTCGATGGAGTACCGGCACGGCCCGATCAGTATTGCTCAGCCCCAGCGAGGCGTCTGGGCACTCGACCAGCTCCCCCCTGGACTGGACGACCAGATCATCGCCACCGGGGCGACCCTTCGCCGATCGATGTCGGATCCGATGGCCGAATTGGTCGGCACCCACCGCTTGGCATTGGCAATGGCTCGTCGTCGAGGCCTCGATCCTGACAGCCCGAGGTCCTTGACCCGCAGCGTGGTTCTGTCGTGAAGGTCGCCGCGGTCGATGTCGGCGGCACCACCATCAAGGTAGAAGTCCTCGACAGTTCGAACGTGGCCCAACAACGCATCGTGGTGCCGACGCCACGGGGCGATGATCCAGCACAAGCGGTCACCTCGCGGATCGTTCAACTCCTGCGCGATCTCGACGCCACCGACCTCCCGGTGGGGGTTGTGGTCCCCGGCCTGGTCGATCAGTCCGCGGGGATCGGCCTCCATAGCGCCACGCTGGGCTGGAAAAATGCTCCCCTCGCCGACCTGCTCCGACCCCACATCACCGCTCCGGTGGCGATCGGCCATGATGTCACTGCCGGCGGAATCGCCGAACACGAACTCGGCGCTGGGGGTGGAGCCGCCAATCTTGCGGTCGTGGTCATCGGCACCGGTATCTCATCCAGCATCTGGGTTGATCATCGCCGCTTGGAAGGGACCTCGATCGGCGAGATCGGCCATGTCGCTCTCCTCACACCAGCCAGGTCGACGGTCTGTGTGTGTGGACGGACCGGGTGCCTCGAATCGATCGCATCGGCATCGGCGATCGCCCAGCGGTATCACGCCAGAACCGACCGAGCGGTCGATGGCGCAGCTGGTGTGGCTGCCCTGCTCGATACCGATCCGGTCGCCCGTTCGGTCTGGGATGATGCCATCGATGCTCTCGCTCGCTCCTTGCTTGCGCTGGTCGCCATCGTCGGCAGCGAACGGATCGTGATCACCGGTGGTCTCTCCAACGCTGGATCCCGCCTGATCGATCCCTTGCGAGATCGTGTCGCCGAACTCGCCGTCGTCGAGAGCGTCCCGGACATCGTGCCCGGACTCTTCGCCGGTCGGTCGGTTATCGTGGGCGCCGCCCTTCTCGCTCGGAGTATGACATGACCTGCACTGTTTCAGGGACACCGATCGGCGCCGATACCCCGGTCACCATCACGATTCAGGATGATCGAATCGTCGAGATCACCGATGGCGGCGATCCGTCGTTACGTCTGGCGCCCGGCCTGGTCGACACCCACTGCCACGGCGGCGGTGGCCACGAATTTGGCATCGGCGACACCGCCATTGCCGCCGGCCTTCACCATCGCAGCGGCACCACTACGGTGATCGCCAGTTTGGTCACCGCGACGGCGAACGATCTCAGCGATCGGATCACCCACCTGGTTCCCTCGGTAGCTGACCAGACGATCGGCGGAATCCATCTCGAAGGCCCGTTCTTGTCGTCTCACCATTGTGGAGCCCAAGACCCTGCCGCTCTGGCCGATCCCAGTGCAGACCTGACCCGCCGCTGGATCGACGAGGGCCAAGGCGGGATCAAGATGATGACCATCGCCCCCGAGCTACCGGGAGCTGGTCCGACGATCGCGGTCCTGAACGACCATGAGGTTCGAGTTGCACTCGGTCATACCGCGGCCAGTGCCGACCAAGTCAATGCTGCAATCGCTGCCCAACGAGCCCAGCCGACCAGCCTGATCGCCACCCATCTCTTCAATGGGATGGCTCCACCCCACCACCGCAGCCCGGGAGCTGCCCTGGCGTGTCTCGCTGCTGGAGCCAGCGATGAGATGTATGTCGAGATCATCGCCGATGGCATCCATCTTGCCGATGCCACGATCACGGCCACGTTCGCCATCGCCGGTGATCGGGTCACCCTGATCAGCGATGCCACCCCAGCGACCGGATTGGGCGATGGCCGGTTCCTCCTCGGCCGCTTGGAGGTCGAGGTCGAGGGCCGGGTGTCGCGATTGGCTGGAGGCGGTTCGATCGCCGGCAGTGTGTCAACCTTGTTCGACACCGTCCGCTACGCGATCTCGGCTGGCGTGCGCCCTGAACAAGCGTTTGCCGCCGCCACCACCGTGCCGGCCCGCTCGCTTGGTCTCGATGCCGGAACCCTCGCTGTCGGATCGCTGGCCGACATCTTGGTCATGACCCCCGACTACGACCTGGTCGAAGTCTGGCGACATGGCCAACAGCTCGACCCTCTCCCCCATCTGTCCCCTAAGGAGATTCCGTGATGACCACCTCGAGTTCGTATCAACCATCGCTTGGTGTGCGGCGACGCCTGGCGGCGATCGCCGATGCCAAGGGGCGAATCACCATGCTGGCGATCGATCACCGCCAAAACCTGATGCGAGCTCTGGGTGAGGGAACCACACCCGATCAGCTCACCGATTTCAAACTCGACGTGATTCGGGCACTCGGCCCGGCAGCATCGTCGATCTTGACCGATCCCGAATATGGAGCAGCCCAGGCGATCACCGATGGGGCGCTTGCCGGAGGCCGTGGACTGGTCCTGGCGCTCGAAGCCACTGGCTATGTCCCCGATGGTGGAGATCGAGTCAGCAAGGTCCTCGATGGCTGGAGCGTCGATCAGGCGCTCGCCCTCGGAGCTGACGGCGTCAAGCTCTTGATCTATTACCACCCCGATGGAGCCACCGCCCCTCGCCATGATGAACTCGTCGGTTCGATCGCCGAACAATGTCGCGCCCATGCGCTCCCGCTGTTCGTCGAACCCTTGTCGTATCAACCCGGCGGCGGACCGGTGCCCGACGATGAGCTCGCCGATGTCGTCGTCGAGACCGCTGCTCGCCTGACAGCGATCGGCGGTGATGTGCTCAAGGCTGAATTCCCCAGCCGTCATCTCGATCCAGCTGAGTGGGAAACACCACTCGCTCGACTTGGCGAAGCCTCCCAGATCCCGTGGGTCATCCTGTCCGGTGGAGTCCCCTTCGAACGCTTTGCGGACCAAGCCGCCGCTGCAGCACACCATGGCTGTTGCGGGGTGATGGTCGGACGGGCTGTCTGGAACGAAGCGGTCGAACTCACCGGAGCCGAACGCACACGCTTCCTCACGACGACAGCGCGCCACCGTCTTGATGTACTCGCGGCGATCGACGGGCCCGGCTGGCATGACCGAGCCACCACCCTCGATCGACCAGGAGCTGAGTGGTTCCGCCAGGAGGACTGAGATGAGCCCATCCCATCCACTCGACCGCATCGTTGCTGCCAACCGACGCGGCGATGCTGTCGGTATTGCCTCGATCTGTAGCGCCCATCCCGAGGTGTTGGCGGCCACCTTCGAGCGGGCCTCGACTCACCCTGGTCCCGTCCTGGTTGAAGCGACCTGTAACCAGGTCAACCAGTTCGGCGGCTACACCGGACTCACCCCAGCCGACTTCGCCGCCAATCTCAGGGCCCAGGCCGGAGACTATGGCGTCAGCAACCTGATCCTCGGAGGGGATCACCTTGGCCCCAATCCCTGGCGGTCCCAGTCGGCAGCCGAGGCGATGAACCACGCTGAAGACCTGGTCCGCTCCTATGTCGCGGCCGGGTTCACCAAGATCCATCTCGATTGTTCGATGGCCTGCGGGGATGATCCCGGCCCAGCGCTCGACCCGGTCGAGATCGCTCGCCGAGCAGCCCGATTGGCCATCGCCGCCGAAGAAGCTGGTGACCGGGCAGGCACCCTCGACCAGATCCGCTATATCGTCGGCACCGAAGTACCGGTCCCCGGCGGCATCGTTGACGACGACGCCTGCGAGGTCACCGATCCTGACGATGTCGCTGCCACCCTCGACATCCATCGTGACGCCTTTGGCGCGGCGGGTGTGGAAGATGCCTGGACTCGGGTGATCGGGATCGTCACCCAGCCCGGTGTCGAGTTCGGAGCCCATTCGATCGACCGTCTTGATCGGACAGCAGCCGCTCCCTTGAGCGCGGTGCTTGGCGACCATGAAGGGATCGTCTACGAAGCCCACTCGACCGACTACCAAACACCACAAGCGTTGGCCGATCTCGTCGAGATCGGGTTTGGCATCTTGAAGGTCGGTCCAGCGCTCACCTTCGCCTACCGAGAAGCGATGTTTGCGTTAGCCGCCATCGAAAACGAGTTGATCCCCCGCTCCCGCTCGAACCTCGTCGAGGTGCTCGATGCTGTCATGGTGGCCCAACCCGAGAACTGGGCCAGCTATTACCGAGGAAGTGACCACCAACAGCTCTTGGCCCGCCGGTACGGCCTCAGCGATCGGTCCCGCTACTACTGGCCCGACCCCCAAGTCGCCGCCTCGGTGTCAACCCTGATCGCCAATCTTGATCAGGTGACGATTCCAGACGGTCTCCTCAGCCAGTACCTTCCCGAGCAGTATCGACGGGTTGCTGCCGGGATCATCACCCCAACGCCGGTCGCTCTGGTACGAGATCGAATCCGCGGAGTGCTCGACATCTACGCCGATGCCACCCGGATCGACTCGATCTGACCACAGCGCCCGATCCGAACCGGCTGATCCACACATTCGTCACCGCGCCTGCCGGTGGCGACCCCGAGCCACTAGCGTGACCACTCGTGAGTCCTGTTCACGTGGCCTGCATTATGGATGGAAACGGGCGGTGGGCCCGTCGACGCAATCTGCCGCGCACCGCCGGTCATACCGAAGGCGAAGAGAACATCGCTCGTCTGGTCCGCCATGCGGTCACCCGTGATATCGGCTGGTTGACCCTGTTTGGATTCTCGACCGAGAATTGGATTCGTCCCCGGGCCGAGATTCGCCACATTCTTGGACTCCACGAGAAACTCTTCAGCCGAGTTCGCGAACTCAACGAACTCAATGTGCGTATCGAATGGATCGGCCGCCCCTTTGACACCGCCACCGCTCGAACGCCGCGCTATGTCCAGCGAGCGATCAAGAAAGCGATCGCCGATACCTCCCACAACACCGGGATGACCCTCACGATCGCCTTTGACTATGGCAGTCGGGTGGAGCTGATGAGCGCTGTCCGAGGGCTACGCCGCGAGGGCCACGAGATCACGCCGGAAGCGATCAACGAGCGGCTTTATCTGCCCGTGCTTCCCCCGGTGGATGTCTTGGTGCGCACCAGTGGCGAGCAACGCATCTCCAATTTCTTGTTGTGGCAAAGCGCTGGCGCATCGATCTATTTCACCGACGTGGCGTGGCCCGAGTTCTCCGCTGACGATCTCGACGCTGCCCTTCGTCTGGTTCGATGACGCTCCGTCTCGCCGACATCACCGCTGGACTCGTCCATCACGAGGAACGGCCCGGCCAAGAACGCATGGCTGAACTGGTGGAAGATGCCATCGCCGATGACCACCATTTGGTGGTCCAGGCTGGGACCGGCACCGGCAAAACCTTGGCCTATCTACTCCCAGCGGTCTTGTCAGGCAAGCGCACCATCGTGTCGACAGCGACCAAGGCCCTTCAAGACCAGATCGCCACCAAGGATCTTCCCTTCCTGGCCGCTCAACTCGCCGAGCATGGCATCGAGGTGTCGTGGACGATCCTGAAGGGACGCAGCAATTATCTCTGTCGGCAACGACTCAAGGAGGCCCAGACCTCCGACCAGCTCGATCTCGACGACGAAGGTGCGGTCAGCCCGGCTGATATCGCCCGCCTCGTCAGCTGGGACCAGGCCACCTCCACCGGCGATCAGGCCGAACTCGACTGGTCACCAAGCGATGCAGTCTGGAATGCCGTCAGTGTCGGTTCGGACGAATGCCCGGGAGCCCAGCGCTGCCCCGAAGGCCAATCCTGCTGGGCTGAACAAGCCCGCCGCCGAGCGGCGGACAGCAAGGTGATCGTCGTCAACACCTTCCTCTATGGCCTCCATGTCGGCAGTGAAGGAGCGATCCTGCCCGACCACGACATCGTGATCTTCGACGAAGCCCACGTCCTCGAAGACGTCATGAGCGACACGATCGGGGTCCAACTCGCTCCCGGTCGGTTCATCTCGGCTGCAGCCTCGATCGGCCGATTCCTGGAGGATCGTGACCTGATCACCCGGGTGATCTCCCTCGCTGATCGATGGCGTGAAGTCTTCGCTGACCTGGTCGGCCAACGGCTCACCGTGCCCTTCCCCGAACCAGTCTTCGATGTGATCGATGAGTGCCGCGTGGTGATCGGACGAGCTGGCGAAGACGTCGATGCGATCGAAACCGACGATGACGATGCCCGTCAACGCCAACTGCGAGCCCACACCATGCTCGATCGTCTCCTGGACGGACTCAACCTGACCCTCACCATCGACGAGTCCTATGTTCCCTTCGTCAGTGGACGGCGGGACAGCCCCCGCCTAGAAGTCGCTCCCCTCGATGTTGGACCGGTGCTCAACGAACAGGTCTGGGACGACCATGTCGCCATCTTGACCAGCGCAACCATCCCGTCATCCTTGCCTCGGCGGATCGGTCTCGACCTTGATACCACCGTCCATGATGATGTGGGCAGCCCATTTGATTATGAGCACCAGGCGCTGCTGTATTGCCCGGTTGAACTTCCGCCACCCCGTTCGCCTCGGTTCCGAGATCATGTCGCCGACGAATTGGTCCACCTGATCTCGGCCGCTGGGGGACGCACCCTGGCCTTGTTCACCTCGTGGGCTGGCATGGACGCCGCCATCGAGGCGGTGACCGATCGGCTTGAGGTCCCGATTCTGACCCAGCGCGACCTTCCAAAACCAGCCTTGATCAAGGCCTTTGCCGAATCGGAAGCAACCTGTTTGTTTGCCACCACCGGCCTCTTTCAAGGCATCGATGTGCCGGGACGGACCCTGTCACTGGTCGTGATCGACAAACTGCCTTTTCCCCGGCCTGATGATCCCCTCCTCGGTGCTCGCCGCGACCAGATCGGGGCTGCCGCCTTCAGCGAAATCGATATCCCCCGGGCAGCGACCTTGCTCGCTCAGGCCTGCGGCCGCCTCATCCGCACCGGCAACGATCGCGGTGTGGTCGCCGTGCTCGACTCTCGCCTGGGTACCGCTCGCTACCGCTGGAGCATCGTGAATGCCCTTCCTCCGATGACCCGCACTCGCCATCGCGACGAGGTCGAGCGTTTCCTCAGCTCCCTCGACGACGCTTGAGCGGGATCAGTTCGATGGTGCCAAGAGGCGGTAGCCGATCCCGCGCACAGTCACCAAGAGGGCTGGATCGTCGGGATGGTCTTCGATCTTGAGCCGCAACCGTCTGACATGGGCATCAACAAGGCGAGAGTCGCCCAGGTAGGCGTAGCCCCACACCCGTTCGAGAAGCTGATCACGCGACAGGACTGCTCCAGAGTGATCGGCGAATTCGCACAACAAGCGGTACTCGGTCTTGGTGAGCGAGATCTCTTCGCCAGCTTTGAGGACGATGCCTTGATCACGACGCAACTCAACATCACCAAAGCGCGTCCCCTGGCGACGCGACGATTCTTCTTGAAGGTGAACCCGACGCAGAAGAGCTCGAATACGAGCAGCCAGCTCCTTAGGAACCACCGGCTTGGTGACATAGTCGTCGGCACCGGCTTCGAGCCCGGCAACCATGTCATAGGTGTCGGTTTGGGCGGTGATGATAATGATCGGCACGATGCTGCGGGCACGCAAGGCTCGGCACACATCGAATCCTGAAATGTCGGGAAGTCGCAGGTCAAGCAGGACAAGATCGATGTCGTTGGACTCGAATGCGCTCAGTCCACTCGCGCCATCGACCGCCTCACACACGGTGTAGCCCTCATCTTCAAGGGCTAGACGGAGGGCAAGACGAATTCCGTCATCATCTTCGATAAAAAGCAGGCGATCCACAACAACCTCCAGTGTGGCGGTTTGTTACACGAAACGCACATAGCGCGTGCCGGCCTGTCACACGCGACCACCATCATGATGGGTGTTCACGCTGCCCCGGTGGGACGCCTTCCTCCCCCTGGCGTCTCACCGGCAGCGGTGGTTTGTGCCACTCTAGGGAGTGCATGGCACGCCGATACCTCCGACTCAGCACCCGGGTCATCCTCTTTTTTGGGGTCCTCGCCCTGGTGGGTGGGGCGGCACTTGCCGGAGCAACCTACCTGTTCGCTCGTACTTCGCTTTTGGATCAGCGCACCGTCGCTGCCCGCCAGAGTGCGCTCGACCACGCCCGCACGATCAACTCGGTGCTGGGCGATGGGCCGGATGTGGTCAAGCAAGCGGTCTTCGAGCTCGACACCGATCCTGACGGATTTGTGGTCGTGCTCACCAGCCCCAATTTTCCCCAGCGTCAAACCCCGCTGTCGTCACGGGCGGGCCTGTCGGTTCGGGACCTCCCCGACGATCTGGTCGCTACCGTCGAACGAGGCCAGTCTGGCGAACGCACCTATCTTGACGCTGACGGCACCCCCTGGTTCGGGGTTGGGATTTTTCTTGAAGCCTACGATGTCGGGTTCATCGAAGCCTTCCCCCTTGGCTCGACCCAGGCAACCCTGAGAGCGTTCGCCATCTCCCTCACCATCGGCGCGGCCCTCGCCACCGTGGTGGCGACGATCTTCGGGTGGTCGATCAGTCGCAGCGTGCTGCGCCCCCTGTCTCGGGTAGCCGATACCGCCGGGGATATCGCGTCAGGCAGCTTGGATGCTCGCATGCAGCCCGAATCAGATCCCGACCTCAATCGCCTTGCCGGCTCGTTCAATGACATGGCCGATGCCGTCCAAGAACGAATCGGGCGAGAGCAACGATTCGCCTCCGATGTCAGCCACGAGCTGCGATCCCCAATCACCGCACTCACCGCGGCGGTCGAAGTCCTCGATGCCCGACGCGACGACCTTCCCGAACGCACCCAACAGGCCCTCGATGTGGTGGTTGGCCAGGTTCGGCGATTCGACCAGATGGTGATCGACCTCCTCGAACTCTCCCGATTGGAAGCACATGCCCCCGACACCCACACCGAAACCCTGGATTTGACCGATATGTGCGAACGGGTGATCCGTCGAGCCGGCTACGACGATCTCCCGATCGTGGTCGACCCCGATGCCACCATTGCGGTCCAGATCGACCGCCTACGGTTCGATCGGATCCTCGGCAACCTCCTCGACAATGCTGCCCACCATGGCGGTGGCCCGATCCGGATCAGTATCGAACCCGGCGACCAGCCAGATTCAGTCCTGATGGCGGTGGAAGATGCCGGACCGGGCGTGGCTGCCAGTGAGAAGTCCCGCATCTTTGAACGCTTCGCTCGCGGAAGTGCTGCTCGCAACCGGATCGGCACCGGGTTGGGTCTGGCCCTCGTTGCCGAACACGCCGTGTCGATCGGCGGCGAAGCCTGGGCCGAAGACCGACCCGGGGGTGGGGCCCGATTTGTCGTCCGTTTCGTTACCGGAGAACGACCATGAAACGTCTACTCCTCCTGCCCCTCATCGTGGTCGCTGGATGTTCACTCCCGATCGATGACGGGGTTGACACCTATAACCCCCGCGATCTACCCGACGAACTGGTCAGCGAAACCACGACGACCACCACCACGATCGCCACCACGACCGCGACCGACGTGCCCTCAGCGACCACCGAGCCCGAACCCAACACCCAGCCAATCCAGATCTTCTATCACCTGGGATTCACCGACACCCTTCAACCCCTGGAGCTCGAACGTGCCCAGCCGGTACCGCTCAGCGTGGTCAAAGATCTTCTCGAATCACCCAGCGGTATCAGCGAATATGGGCTGCGAACCTCGGTGCGTTTCGGCCTGATCGCCGAGGTCACCCTGGCCCGAGGCGTGGCCACCGTCGATCTTGATCCTGCGGTGATCGAGCGGATGACCAGTATCGAGCTGCGACGGGCGGTCGCCCAGATCGTGTTGACCTATACCTCGTTCCGCACCGCCGATCTTGGAGCGATCGGCCAAACCCGATTCACGGTTGATGATGGAGGATTCTCGGTCTATGTACCCTCCCTTGGAGGTTCGAGTGAACCGGGAGCTCCTCTGGCCTACGAAGACTTCGCCTCCCTCTTGGAGACCACACCGCGAGACACCGCGCCTGCGGTGACCAGCGCGGCCCCAACGACCGCAGCGCCCACCACCGCGGGCGATGGATGATCGGTCAACACGCTGCGACTGATCGACCTAGTAGCCCAACCGTTCGACGCGGTCGGGATGACGCTGCCAGTCTTTGTCAACCTTGACCCGCAGCTCCAAGTAGATGCCCTCAGGCATCTCTTTGCGAGCTCGTGATCCCACCTCTTTAAGGATTCGGCCACCCTTGCCGATCACCATCCCCTTCTGACTCTCCCGTTCAACGATGATGTCGACCCTCACCCGTGGCCATTCCCATTCGGCAACCCGAGTGGCGATCGAATAGGGCAATTCATCCCGGGTGACAGCAAGGAGTTGCTCACGAACCAGTTCGGCAATGAACTGTTCCGAGGGCATGTCGGTGAATTGGTCCTCATCAAAGAACGCTGGTCCTGGAGCTAGGCGGCTGATCAGATCATCGGTGAGTGCAGCGATACCGTCGCCAGTGCGGGCCGACACCGGGTGGTATGCGGCAGCGTTGAGCTCGCTCGCCGCCGAGAGCATGGCGGCTACCTGATCAGGCCGAGCGATATCGATCTTGTTGACGATCACAATCGAATCGGCCAGGGGCAGGTGATCGCTCACCCAGCGGTCACCAGCACCAAAAGGCTTGGTGGCATCGAGCACCAAACAGTGAAGGTCAACATCAGCAGCGCTCTCCAACGCGGTGGCGTTGACCCGCTTACCCAAGGCCGACACCGGTTTGTGCAGCCCGGGGGTATCGACAAAGACCAGCTGGGCATCAGGGCGGTTGACGACCCCCATGATCCGGTGGCGGGTGGTTTGGGGCTTGTTGGAGACGATGCTGATCTTGCGACCGCAGATCGCATTGACCAGAGATGACTTGCCGACATTGGGTCGACCGAGCAAGGTGACAAAACCAGATCGGAACTCCTCAGACATGGCCATATTCGTATCACGCCCAACGAGGTGTCATGCTGATAGTCATGAAACCGCGCGTCATCAATGGTCCCGACGAACTCCGCAGCTTGGTCGGCCAACACCTCGGCTACAGCGACTATCACGAGATCACCCAGGAACGGGTTAACCAGTTCGCCGAAGCGACCGGCGACTTCCAGTGGATCCATGTCGATGTCGACAAGGCCACAGCGGGACCGTTTGGTGGACCGGTCGCCCACGGCTATCTGACCTTGTCGCTCGGTCCAGCGCTCTACCCAGACATCGTGGCCTTCGAGGGATTCTCGATGGCGGTCAACTATGGCACCAACAAGGTTCGGTTCCCCTCCCCGGTCATGGTCGGGTCACGCCTGCGTCTGGGCATCGAGCTGCTGGAGGTTGTCGATGTTCCGGGCGGCATCCAAGCCACGATGAAATTTGTGTTCGAATGCGAGGGAGCATCCAAGCCCAGCTGTGTCGCCGAGATCGTGTTCCGGAATTATCTCTGACGACTCACGGTCTGAGCGGTCGACTCCAGGGACCACAACGATCAGCGCTACTCTCGCCCCTGATGACCCACGACACCGATCTTCGAACCTTGTGTGAACGTCTCGCCTACGAGGCCGGAACGATCGCCTACCAGGGTCGACGTCGAGCCAGCACCCTCGACCCGGACACCAAATCGTCGACCACCGACCTGATCACCGAATTCGACCGCGCTGCCGAAGCCAGCATCGTCGATATCTTGCGCGCCGAACGACCCGACGATGCGATCGTCGGCGAAGAAGGCACCTCGATCACCGGCACCAGCGGCTACGCCTGGCATATCGACCCCATCGACGGCACCACCAATTTCGTCTACGACCAACCAGCGTGGTGTTGTTCGGTCGCTGTTGCCCAAGACGATGACATGGTCGCCGGAGCGGTCTATGTCCCGGTCTTCGCGGAGCTGTTTTCAGCCCACCGCGGTGGTGGCGCCACCGTCAACGGTCGTCCGATCTCGGCCAGCGACAAGACCGACATCGCCACCGCCTTGATCGCGACCGGGTTCGCCTATCTGCCGGAACGCCGAGCCGAGCAAGCCCAGCGACTCCCCCACCTCTTGCCCCGGGTACGCGACATCCGTCGGCTGGGCTCGGCAGCGGTCGATCTGTGCATGGTCGCCTGCGGCCGTATCGATGGCTACTACGAGACCTACCTCAATCTGTGGGACGCTGCCGCTGGGGAGCTGATCGCCCGCGAAGCCGGTGCGCGGTCGTCGGATTCTGAGGGTGGGCCGGCAACACCAGCCGACCTGGTGGTCGCCGCGCCAGGTATCCATGACGACCTAGTCGAACTCTTGTCGGGCGGTTGTTGAGCGGGAGCCGCGACTTCGAGTCAATTTTGGGGCATCATAGGAGACGTGGGCACACGTATCTTGACGGTCGAGGATGATGAACGCATCCGTTCGGCAGTGAAACTCGCACTCGAAGACGAAGGCTGGACGGTTGCCGAAGCCGCAAGCGGTGAGGATGCCATCGAGCAATTCTCAACGGTCAACCCGGACGTGGTCTTGATCGACATCATGCTGCCCGGTATCGACGGGTTCCAGCTCTGTCGAACGATCCGCCGTACCAGCGATGTCCCGGTCATCATGGTGACCGCCCGCAACGACACCCACGATGTGGTTGCTGGGCTCGAAGCAGGTGCTGACGACTATCTCACCAAACCCTTCCAGGCCAAGGAGCTCTCGGCCCGCATCCGAGCCCTCCTGCGTCGGATTCGTCCGGTCGCTCCCCATCGAGCTCACCTGGTGTTCAACGAACTGGAATTGATTCCCGAAGAAGGCAAGGTCCTCATCTCTGGTTCTGAGGTTCACCTCACCAAGACCGAATTCCGCTTGCTGTGCGAGCTCGCCGAAAGCCCGGGCAAGGTCTTTAGCCGCGAAGCTCTCCTCGACAAGGTGTGGGGCTATGACTACTTCGGCGATGGACGTTTGGTGGATGTCCACATCCGTCGTCTGCGAACCAAGATCGAACTCGATCCAGCCAACCCGCGCCATGTGGTCACCGTGCGCGGCTTGGGCTACCGACTCCAGCCATAGTCGGGCCCGTGAAGCCCTCGGACATCGACTCGACACTCGAGTTTGACGACACCAACCAATTGGCGCCAGCACGCTCGCGGCGTTTAGGGCTGCGTCGGCGCATCTTGTTGATGTTCTTGCTCGGCGCACTCGGCCTCTCGGTCGTGTTCGCCTTCGTCACCTATGGATTCACCCGCACCAGCTTGGTCCAGCAGCGAGACCAATCAGCACGAGAATCAGCCCGCCGCAACGCCATCCAGGCGGTCGGCAGTCTGAGAGCAGCTCCCACCTCAGCCGGGCCAACGATCTTGCAACTGACCGACCTGGGTGTACACACCCCGGTGCTGTGGTACAACTCAGACTTTGCGGCTGGCAATCCGAGCTATAGCGAAGACCAGATCCCTGATTCCTTGATCAAGACTGTGATCGGTGACCGCACTGCAGCCCGCATGATCACGACGATCGATGGTGAACCGAACATTGTCGTCGGATTCCCTCTACCAAATTCCGATGCCGCCTACTTCGAGTTCTTCTCGATGAGCGATGTTGCCGAAACCTTGGGGTCGGTGCGACTCTCCCTCCTGCTCGGGACGGCGACCACGACCACCCTGGCGGCCTTCGCCGGCAGCCTGGCCGCCCGACGAGCGGTACGCCCGGTCAAGGTGGCAGCCCAAGCAGCCAAAGCGATCGCCAGCGGACGCCTCGTCACCCGATTGGAGCCCACCAGCGACCCCGACCTGTCGGTGCTGGCACGTTCGTTCAACGACATGGCAACCGCCTTGCAGAACCGGATCGAACGCGATACCCGGTTCGCTTCCGACGTGAGCCATGAGCTGAGATCGCCCTTGACCACCCTGTCGGCATCGGTCGACGTGATGGACGCTCGTCGCGATGAGATGCCACCTCGAGCCCAGGCCGCGCTCGACCTCTTGAAGAGCGATGTGATCCGCTTCCGCGGCTTGGTCGAAGACTTGCTTGAGATCAGCCGCTTCGATGCCGGGGCGGTCCGTCTTCATATCGAAGAACTCTTGGCGGTCGAGTTCGTCCGCAACGCCGTTGGGGTCAGCAGCCTTCCCGACACCCCGATCAGCGCCACCCCGGTCGCTGAGCATCTCTTGATCGAAGGCGACCGTCGGCGCCTCGCTCGAGCGATCGCCAACTTGATCGACAATGCTCGTCTCCACGGTGGAGGCAATGCTGAGGTGGCGATCACCGAAAGCGGGTCAACCGCCGACGGCGACCTGAGAGTGCGGATTGCGGTGGAGGATCACGGAACCGGCGTGCCGCTCGATGAGCGACAGCTGATCTTCGAACGCTTCGCCCGAGGAGGCGTCGCTGGACGCCGCGCCTCCAGCGACGGAGCTGGTCTTGGCCTGGCCCTGGTTGACGAACATGTCCGCCTCCATGGGGGACGTCTGTGGGTCGAAGACCGCCTGGATGGCACCTCAGGTGCCCGGTTTGTCATCGAGCTCAACGCCGAGGAGATCGACCTGTGAGACGGTGGGCCCTCCTCGTTCTGGTCATCGCGGTCACCTCGGCGTGTGGGATCCGACCCGATGCCGCACCCCGCCCCCTGTCTGACGACGAAGGCGAGATCGTGGTCGTCGCCAACCCGTCAGCAGCGACGGCGGCCGGCGCAGAGCGGATCTATTTGGTTGCCCCCGGCGAAGAACGACTGCTCAAGTCGGTTCCTCGTACCGCGGTTTCCCGCGATGATCTGATCAAGGTCTTATTGCTCGGCCCCAACCCCGACGAACAACAAGCCCAGTACAGCTCAGCGATTCCGCCCGATACCCGTCTCTTGTCCGCTCGTTCACGTGGCCAGCTCTTGGTCCTCGACATCACCGAGGACATCACCGACCTGACCGGTCCAGCGCTCACCCAAGCCTTAGCCCAGATCGTCTATACCGCCACCGAACTCGACGGGATCGAAGCGGTTCAGATCGATGTCGATGGCACCACGGTGGGCTGGCTCACGCCGACCGGAGAGACCAAGACCGTGTTGAGGGTGTATGACTTCCCCAACGCGGCGGCAACCGCTCAACCCGACTATCCGGCTCTGCCCGGCGATGCAACCTAGGACAACTGTTATGCGATGGGATAATTCTCGAACGGTCAACTGGTCCCAGCTCTTCAAGACCTGGGCGATCTATGCGGTGGTGATGGCAATTGCCTTCGTTCTGATCTTCCGAGAGCGGTCCGTGGTGGGGATCACCGCTGGCTTGATCATGAGCTTGCCGCTCTATCTCCTGTTTGGCTATGTGATGGCCAAGTTGGGCTATCAGCCCAAGACGATCAAAGAGATTCGAGCCGACGCCCGCACCGCTGCTGCGGCCAAGGAGGCTGCAGCCACCACCCCGCAGGGGCGTCCCGCACCCGCCCCAACCCGGCGGACCAACGCAGCAAACCGACCCAAAGCGAAGCGCAAGAAGCGCTAACCCACTACCGTCGATCGGTATGAGCGCCCCGTGTGTGATCGCCATCGACGCTGGAACCACTGGAGTCCGCAGCCGAGCGGTGTGGGCTGATGCCCGCACACCGGTTGCTGCCTATCGCGAGTTCACCCAGCACTATCCTCATCCCGGCTGGGTGGAACATGATGCTGATGAGATCTGGGCCGCCGCGGTGGCCACCCTCAATGAGGTCGTCGACCAGGTCGGGATCGATCGGGTGGCAGCGATTGGGATCACCAACCAACGCGAGACCGCGGTGGCGTGGAATCGTTCTACCGGCAAGGTGTACGGCCGGGCTCTGGTGTGGCAGGATCGCCGGACCGCTGATCGCTGCGATGAACTCGCCGCGGCCGGTCATCTCGATCTGGTCAGAGGGCGCACCGGACTGGTCCTCGATCCCTACTTCTCTGGCACCAAGTACGCCTGGATGCTCAACAACCGCGAGATCCCGATCGACGATGACCTGGCCCTCGGCACGATCGACACCTGGCTGATGTGGAAACTGACCGGCGGCGAGGTCTTCGCTACCGATGTCACCAATGCCAGCCGGACCATGGTCTTCAATATCGGTTCCCGCACCTGGGATCCTGACCTGTGCGGTCTTCTTGGGGTGCCGATCAGCGCTCTGGCGGAGATTCGCCCATCGAGTGGCCGGTTTGGGGTGAGCTCAGATCGCTATGGCGCTCCGGCGGGTATCCCGATCAGCGGTGTGGCTGGCGACCAGCAAGCCGCCTTGTTCGGCCAGGCCTGCTTCAGCCCAGGAATGGCCAAGAACACCTATGGCACCGGCAGCTTTGTCCTGCTCAATGTGGGCGACACCTGTCCCCCACCCACCGAGGGCATGCTGACCACGGTGGCGTGGGAGCTCTCTGATGGAACGGTCGTCTATGCCCTCGAAGGATCGATCTTTGTGACCGGGGCAGCGATCCAATGGCTGCGCGACGGGATCCAGATCATCGACCACGCTGCTGAAACGGGACCGCTGGCTGCCAGTGTGGAGTCCACCGATGGGGTCTATCTGGTGCCCGCCTTCGCCGGGTTGGGATCGCCCTGGTGGGATCCCTACGCCCGAGGCACCATCGTGGGGATCACCAGAGGAACGACGCGGGCTCATCTGACCCGGGCGGTGGTCGAGTCGATGACCTATCAGACCCGAGATGTGGTTGAGGCGATGGTATCGGCCAGCGGCATCCCGATCACCGAATTACGCGTTGACGGTGGCGCGTCGGTGATGGACTTCATGCTCCAGCTCCAAGCTGACCAGCTCGGGGTCAGGGTGGTGCGTCCGGCGGATCAAGAAACGACCGCCCTCGGAGCCGCCTTCTTGGCCGGTCTCGCCGAAGGGGTGTGGCGCGATCTTGACGAGATCTCATCGATGTGGTCGTTTGAGGCCGGCTTTGATCCCGCTCCCGATCGGACGACCGCCAACGCGAATTATCGCCAGTGGCAGCGAGCGGTGGAACGCAGCCGAGGTTGGGCTGATTAGCCGAGCTTGTCGAGGCCCCGTCGCAGGTTGCGAATGGCCTGTTGGATGCGCTGTTCGTTCTCGATGAGGGCAAATCGAACAAAGCCTTCACCGCCGGGTCCGAAGCCCACGCCGGGCGACAGGGCAACGTCGCAGTCGTCAACCAGCATCGAACAGAACGCCACCGAATCCATATCGGCATAGGGCTCGGGGATCGGAGCCCACACAAACATGGTGCCGCCCGGCTTGGGGATATCCCAGCCGATCCGGCCAAGCCCATCGATGAGGGCATCACAACGGCTCTCGTAGGTGGCGCACACCTCTTTGGGATAGTCGCTGGCTTCGTTGAGGGTAACCGTGGCAGCGATCTGGATGGGTTGGAAGATCCCGTAGTCGAGATAGCTCTTGAGTTTGACCAGCGCTGCGACCACCTCCGGATTACCGACGGTGAAGGCGCTGCGCCATCCGGCCATCGAGAACGACTTGGTCATCGAGTACATTTCGACCGCCACATCTTTGGCCCCTTCGGCCTGGAGAATGCTGGGCGGCTGAACCCCGTCAAAACCGATGTCGGCATAGGCGAAATCGTGAACGGCGATCATGTCACGCTCTCGACAGAACTCGACCACCTTGTTCATGAAGTCGAGATCGACACAGGCTCCGGTGGGGTTATGGGGGAAGGAGATGACCAGGACCCGGGGCTTGGGCCAGCCGACGTTGTAGGCGGTATGGAGCCGGTCGAAGAAGTCCTCGGTGAAGTCGTCCCGGGCTTCGGGATGGCTGAGACCATGGATGGGAACCTGGCGAAGATCGGCACCGGCAAAGAGTGGCCCGTGGATATGGATCGGATAGCTCGGGGTCGGCACGATGGCGGCATCACCCTGGTCGAGAAGGACCCACATCAGATGGGTGAAGCCTTCTTTGGCCCCGATCGTGCTGGTGATCTCGGTTTCAGGATCGAGCTCCACTCCCCAGGTGCGCTGATAGTAGTCGGCTGCGGCCTCGCGCAACTTGGGAATGCCCCGGCTGAGCGAATAGCGATGATTGCGAGGATTGCGAGCCGCTTCAGCCAGCTTGTCAACGGCGATCTCTGGCGAAGGGATGTCGGGATTGCCAAACCCGAGGTCGATCACGTCCCGTCCTGCTCGCCGACCGGCAATCTTCAATCCGTTGATGATGGTGAAGACATAGGGAGGGAGATTGGTGATCCGGCGAAACTCCATGGCTGCGACATTAGCGCCTGGCCACCCGCGGCCATGAGCCCATTTAGCCAGGCCAGAGCGTGTGGAGCAAGGCAGCTCCTACCGCTCCCGCCCGTTCGCCATGTTGAGCGATGACGATCCTGGGAGCGGGCTGATCACGAGGTGGAGCGAGCAGTTCCACAAACCCTTGCTCGATGACACCAAGGTAGGACGTGAGCCCTTCCATCGCCCCGCCACCGAGGACAAATAACTCCGGATCGAGAGCATTGGTGAGATTGACCAGGCCCAAGGCGATCCAGCGCGACAACTCATCGATGATCTCGATGGCGTGAGCATCGCCCTCAAGCGCCGCTGCGACGACGATCTCTCCGGTGATCGCCGCGGGATCACCGCAAGCCAGGTCAAGCATCCGATCACCGGTGCGGACCGACCGGCGAGCCGCCGCCGCTAAGCCCGTGCCTGACGCGTAGCGTTCCCAACAGCCCTGACGGCCGCAGGGACAGGGCAGGCCGTCCTGGTGCACCACCATGTGACCGAATTCTCCGGCCCAGCCGTGACGTCCTCGGATCAGGTGTCCATCAGCGACCAGGCCGCCACCAATGCCGGTTCCGAGGGTCACCATGACCAGATTGTCAACGCCGTGTCCGGCCCCGATGCGCCATTCAGCCAGGGTTGCGCCGGTGGCATCGTTGACAGCGATCGCTGGCAAGCCACATCGCTCAGCCACCGCGCCAGCGATGTCATAGCCAACCGCTGCTCCAAGATGAGGCGATGCTCGAAGCACGCCGTCGGTGTCGACCCAGCCGGGTAGTCCGAGGCCAACGTGATCGGCGGGACCGAGCAGGTCGATCAGGTCAGTAAGGGCGGCAACCAGGTTGTTGGGATCAGCCGGGGTGGGCTGTCGTTCAACCGAGATGACGGTGTGGTCATCGTCGAGGGCAACACCAAGACACTTGGTGCCGCCGACATCGATCCCGACCGAGCGGGCCACTCAGCCCTCAGCGACCGTCTTGAGTTCCTTGACCGCGTTGAGGATCCGGCGTTCGGCCCGACGCTTAACAAAGCCAGGCAGGGGCACCGCCAACTCGATTTCGAGGTCGTAGTGGACAACGGTTTCGTCACCGTGATCCTCAAACCGGAAGGCACCGTCGATCGAACGCTGGATATCACCCTTGACCATCGACCACCCCAGCCGCTGAGGAGCATCGCTGTAGTCGTAGCGGAGG
>PDSL01000062.1 GCA_002748455.1 Ilumatobacter coccineus | reverse complement strand
GATCGTCTGATCGGTGTCGACGGCAAGCAGACCCTCTATAACGGTCGCACCGGCGAGGCCTACGATCGTCCGATCACCACCGGCTATATGTACATCTTGAAGTTGGCCCACCTGGTCGACGACAAGATCCACGCCCGCTCGACTGGCCCCTATTCGATGATCACCCAGCAGCCGCTCGGTGGTAAGGCCCAGTTCGGTGGCCAGCGATTCGGTGAGATGGAGGTGTGGGCCCTCGAAGCGTATGGCGCTGCCTACTGTCTCCAAGAGATCCTGACCATCAAGTCCGACGATGTCTTGGGCCGGGTCAAGGTCTACGAATCGATCGTCAAGGGCGACAATATCCCCGAGCCGGGAGTGCCCGAGTCGTTCAAGGTGCTCATGAAGGAGATGCAGGCCCTCTGCATCAGTGTCGAAGTCTTGGGCAATGATGGCCGAGAGATCGAGATGCGTGATCTCGACGACGAGGTCTATCGGGCGGCCGAAGAATTGGGCATTGATATCTCCCGCCCCGAGCGCGGCTCCGACGACGACGATCAGCGCGCCGCTCGCTAAGACATCGAGCTTTTCGCTCAACGGCCAGGGAATTCGTTCCCTGGCCGTTTGCGCGTCTTGGCAGCGTCGATATGATTGATAGTTGCTGTGTCCGACTCGTTGGACACCCGAAGAATGCGTCTTGCGCCCCAACCTGCGCCGATGATCCGCCCACAAGACTGGTGGTGAGACGGCACCGAAGCAGAGGCCGCACGACTCCGGGAAGCGAACAAGGTAGTGGCCGATCTCACGGCCCCCAGTCACACCCGAGGATTCTCCTTCATGCTCGATGTCAATATGTTCAACCAGCTCAAGATTGGGCTGGCGACCGCCGACCAGATCCGACTCTGGAGCCACGGTGAGGTCAAGAAGCCGGAGACGATCAACTACCGGACCCTGAGGCCCGAAAAAGATGGTCTCTTCTGCGAAAAGATCTTTGGTCCCCAGCGCGACTGGGAGTGCTATTGCGGTAAGTACAAGCGGGTTCGCTTCAAGGGCATCATCTGTGAACGATGCGGCGTTGAGGTCACCCGCTCGAAGGTCCGCCGGGAGCGGATGGGCCATATCGAGCTGTCAGCTCCCGTGGTCCATATCTGGTACCTGCGCGGGACGCGTTCGTGGCTGGCCTATCTCTTGGCCGGTATCGAGCCCCGCGAAGAACTCAAGGCCAAGCAGCTCGAAAAGGTCATCTATTTCGCTGCCAACCTGGTGTCGTGGGTCGATGAAGACCGTCGCCACGAGGACTTGCCCAATCTCGAAGCTGAATATCTCGAAGAGCGTGACGAGATTCGAGCTGAGCTCGAATTGGCGATCGATCAGCGCTATCAGCAGCTCGAAGCCGATGCCGAAGCCGCTGAGGCCGATGAGAAGGACACCAAGAAGCTCAAGCGCGAGGCCGACAAAGAAGTCGAAGCGATTCGTGAGCGCTATGAGATCGAACTCGACCTCGTCGAGCGCGCTTGGGATGAGTTCAAGGGCATCCACAGCCGCAAGATCATCGAAGACGAGATGTTGTGGCGCGAACTGGTCGACAAGTATGGCGACTATTTCGAGGGTGGCACCGGCGCCGAGGCGATCAAGGGCCTCATCGACCGGATCGACTTCGACGAGGAAGAGATCAAGCTGCGCGCTGCCATCGACCCGGCACCGGGGGAGAAGCCCCTCAGTGCTCAACGTCGCCAGAAGGCGATCAAGCGCCTCAAGATTGTGGCCTCGTTTAACCAGCGCGACGAGAACGGTCGCCGGGTCAATGATCCCAAGGCGATGATCCTCGATGTGGTGCCGGTCATTCCGCCCGAATTGCGGCCCATGGTTCAGCTCGATGGTGGCCGCTTCGCCACCTCCGACCTCAACGATCTCTATCGCCGGGTGATCAACCGCAACAATCGCTTGGAGCGGCTCTTGAACCTCGGCGCCCCCGAGATCATCGTCAACAACGAGAAGCGCATGCTTCAAGAGGCGGTCGATGCCCTCTTCGACAATGGCCGTCGCGGCCGGCCGGTCACCGGCCCCGGTAACCGACCCCTCAAGTCGCTGTCCGACATGTTGAAGGGCAAGCAGGGTCGATTCCGTCAAAACCTTCTCGGTAAGCGGGTCGACTATTCGGGTCGTTCGGTGATCGTTGCTGGGCCGACCCTCAAGCTCCACCAGTGCGGTCTTCCCAAACTGATGGCGCTCGAACTCTTCAAGCCCTTCGTGATGAAGCGCTTGGTCGATCTCGAGCTGGCCCAAAACATCAAGACCGCCAAGCGGATGGTCGAGCGGCGTCGTCCCCAGGTGTGGGATGTCCTCGACGATGTGATCAAGGAGCATCCGGTCCTCTTGAACCGTGCACCCACCCTGCACCGCCTTGGTATCCAGGCCTTTGAGCCGGTCTTGGTCGAGGGCAAGGCCCTCCAAATCCATCCCCTCGTCTGTACCGCGTTCAACGCTGACTTCGACGGTGACCAGATGGCGATCCATGTGCCCCTCAGCGCCGAAGCCCAGGCCGAGGCCCGGGTCTTGATGCTGTCGGCCAACAATATTTTGTCACCGGCATCGGGTCGCCCGATCGTGACCCCATCGCAGGACATCGTGATCGGTGGGTTCTATCTCACCGAAGAGGTCGAGGGAGCGGTCGGCGAAGGCCGGGTCTTCCGCCATCTCTGGGAAGCCCAGCGGGCCTACGAAGAAGGCACCCTCGAGCTCCACGCCTCGATCACCATGCGCCCCGGCGGTGGTATCGAGCCCTATCAGACCACCCTCGGTCGGGCCATGTTCCAAGATGCCCTGCCGCCGGACTACATCCAGCGCTTTGGAGCGATCTCCGAGACGGTCAAGAAGCGTGAGATGGGCGTCATCGTCGAACGCTTGTCGGATAACTATGACGCCATCGCGGTGGCCGAGTCTCTCGACAACATCAAGAACCTGTGCTATCGCTACGCCTCCCAGTCCGGTCTCACCGTCTCGATCGATGACGTGAAGACCCCGGCGGTCAAGCGTGAACTCCTCGATGGCTATGAGAAGCGGGCCGACAAGATCGAGCAGCAATTCCGTCGCGGTGTGATCACCGATGGCGAGCGCCGCCAGCAAGAGGTTCGGATCTGGACCGATGCCACCGCTGAACTGCAGGGGATCATGGAAGAAGACTTCCGTTCCCAGCACTTCAACCCGATCGACATGATGGTCGGTTCTGGGGCTCGAGGAAACATGACCCAGATGCGTCAGATCGCCGCTATGCGTGGTCTGGTGGCCAACCCTCGTGGTGACATGATTCCGCGCCCGATCAAGTCGAACTTCCGTGAGGGCCTCGAAACCCTCGAGTACTTCATCGCCACCCCCGGTGCTCGTAAGGGATTGGTCGACACCGCCCTGCGTACCGCTGACTCCGGCTACCTGACCCGTCGCTTGGTCGATGTCGCCCAGGAGCTGATCGTGCGTGAGCAAGACTGCGGCACCTCGCTGGGGATCTGGGTCAACAATGTCCAGCCCGATACGGCGAACCAGCGCAACCATCTTGAAACCAAGCTCTTTGGCCGGGCCCTGCTCAATGATGTTGAGCTGGCGGATGGCACCGTGTTGGAACGCAACACGATCATCGGTGAAGACGAACTGGTCGCCCTGCGCGACGATGAGTCGATCGAGCGAGTCCGGGTCCGTTCGGTCCTCACCTGCGATGCCGAACTCGGGGTGTGTGCCTCGTGCTACGGCCGCTCACTGGCTACCGGTAAGGCGATCGAACTCGGCGAAGCGGTCGGTGTGATCGCCGCCCAGTCGATCGGTGAGCCCGGTACCCAGCTGACCATGCGGACCTTCCACACCGGTGGTGTGGCCGGCAAGGACATCGCCGGCGGTCTGCCTCGCGTCGTTGAGCTCTTTGAGGCTCGCACCCCCAAGGGTGTCGCCCGTCTGGCTCGGGCCACCGGTGAGCTTCGCCTCGGCGAAGACGAAGGCAAGGGCATCCCGGTCACCGTGGTCGACAGCTATGGCGAAGAGCATGAGACCCTCCTGCCCCTCGGTGCTCGTCCCATCGTCACCGATGGTCAGAGCGTCAAGGCTGGCGACAAGATCACCGAAGGACCGTCGGATCCCAAAGAGCTCATGGAGATCAAGGGGATTCGCGAAACCCAGGTCTATTTGGTCGAAGAAGTCCAGCGGGTCTATCGCGACCAGGGTGTGTCGATCCACGACAAGCACATCGAGCTCATCGTTCGTCAGATGACCAGTCGGGTCGGGGTCCAAGAGCCCGGCGATACCGACTTCTTGCCCGGTGAGCGGGTGGATGCCAAGACCTTCCGCGACACCAACCGTCGCATGGTGACCGAGGGCAAGCGCCCAGCTGAAGGTCGTCCCGAGATCATGGGGATTACCAAGGCCTCGCTGGCGACCGATTCGTGGTTGTCGGCAGCCTCGTTCCAGGAGACCACCAGGGTCTTGACCGAGGCGGCGATCGACGGCAAGTCGGACAGCTTGATCGGTCTCAAGGAAAACATCATCATCGGCAAGCTGATCCCAGCCGGTACCGGAATGTTGAACTATCGCGAGTTTGGTATCGATGCTCCCGACTATGAGCCGATGACCTACTACTCGAGCGATACCGATCACGAAGATCCGGCCGAGTTCTTGGCCAGTCTGCTCGAATCAGATCAACCAGGCTGAACCTGGTGATGTCCGTGCGGGGTCGGCGGTCAAATCGACCGTCGGCCTCCGCAGATCGGCCCAAGGCCGATAGCATCAAGTCGTCCTCTCATCGGGTTCGCTCGATGTATGGCGGGTCCCGGCAACCGTCGGCGACCTAACCCACCACATATTCGGTCGCTGTTGGCCGGATCTGACCTGAACGGAACGAGGTTTCGTCAATGCCCACCATTCAACAGCTCGTCCGTCAGGGACGTAGCACCAAGACCTCCAAGGTGAAGACGCCAGCGCTCAAGGGCTCGCCCCAGCGCCGCGGCGTGTGCACCCGGGTCTATACCACCACCCCCAAGAAGCCCAACTCGGCACTTCGCAAGGTGGCCCGTGTTCGCCTCTCGTCAGGCGTTGAAGTCACGGCCTATATCCCCGGCGAGGGTCACAACCTCCAGGAGCACTCGATCGTGCTCGTGCGCGGTGGCCGTGTGCGTGACCTTCCCGGTGTGCGCTACAAGATTATTCGTGGTGCTCTCGACGCTGCTGGCGTCAAGGGTCGCAAGCAGGCCCGTAGCCGCTACGGCGCCAAGACGGAGAGGTGAGCCATGCCGCGTAAAGGACCAGCCACCCGCCGCGAGCTCACCGCCGATCCGGTCTACCGGTCGGTCTTGGTGACCCAGCTCACCAACAAGGTCATGTTGCACGGTAAGCGCAGCGTGGCCGAGAAGATCGTCTACACCGCAATGGATCGGATCAAGGACAAGACCGGTGACGATCCCCTCGACACCGTCAAGCGGGCGATCGACAATGTCCGTCCCCCGCTCGAGGTGCGCAGCCGCCGCGTCGGTGGTGCCACCTACCAGGTTCCGGTCGAGGTGCGCCCCCGCCGGGCCACCACCCTGGCGATCCGGTGGATCGTCGACTACAGCCGGGCTCGTCGCGAAAAGTCGATGGCCGAATGCTTGGCCAACGAGCTGATGGATGCTGCCAACGGTCTTGGCGCCTCGATCAAGAAGCGTGACGACATGCAGAAGATGGCCGACTCCAACCGAGCGTTTGCTCACTACCGCTGGTAGTCACCACAACAATTCATTTCTCATTTCGACGATCGCTGGCCGGCCCTTTGGGGTCGGCCAGCGGCGCGTTGGGGAGTCAACGATGCCTAGGTGCTGGCGGTGGTCGGACTTGGCGCGATCGTGGTGGTGGGACTCACGGTCGTGGTCGGGCTCACCGTCGTGGTCGGGCTCAGCGTGGTGGTTGTTGGGGCGATCGTGGTGGGCGGTGGAGGTGGCTCAGAATGGTGTTGACCGAAATAGACCGCACCGGGTGTGATCGGTCCGACCATGGCGGGCACGGTCACCAAGCGGTAACCGTCAGCGCGCAGCTCGGCGATCAAGACAGCGGTGGTGTTCACCGTGGTGGCATGGAGATCGTGGAGCAAGACGATCGAACCCGGAGCAACCTGGTCGAAGGTGCGTTCCAAGATCATGGCCGGATTCTTGTGATCCCAATCGAGGGTGTCGACATTCCACAGAATCATGGGCACGCCGGCGCTGCGAAGGGCTCGGGTGTAGGCCCCATAGGGCGGGCGGAACATCACCGGCGCGGTACCGGTGGCCGACTGGATCACCCGGGCGGTTCGGGAGATCTGGTTCATCGCTTCGGCGTGCGAGAGCTTCTTCATATTTGGGTGGGACCACGAATGGCTCCCGATGGCGTGGCCGCTTTCGGCAGCTCGTCGAACCACACCAGCGCGGGAACCGACCAGGTTGCCGAGGACGAAGAAGGTCGCCTTGGCATGAGCGTGATCCAAGATGTCGAGAAGGTGGTCGGTCGACGGGCTGGGACCATCATCAAAGGTCAGCGAGACACACCGCTCAAGATCACAGTTGGCCGGTTCGCTAGGGGGTGAGATCGGATTGTCCTCGACGACCGCTTGGCCGGTCGGGCTGAGCCAGCTGCGAGCTTGCTCGGGGGGAACGATGGTTGTGGTGCCCGATGGAGAGGTCACCTGCAAGGAACCATCGGGTCGGATCTCGATATCTCGTAGAACATCCCTGGGGTGCTCAGCATCCCACGTGCCGGGGGAGTCATGGGCGAGCCAGTCGACCGCTTCGGAGAATCGGTCAACAGCGATCAGCTGACGGCTTTGGAATGCCACCCCGTTGGTTCCCACATACCACAGCGACGAGGTTGGTCTTGACGAGCTATTGAGCACGGTGAGGGTGGTCAACCTGACCATCGAATAGGTTCTTGTCGACTCGACGATCTCGTAGTCGGTATGCAGCTCGAGGACCAGTGGGGGGACCGGAGCGAGTGTGGTCGTCGGGGCCACGCTGGCTGAGGAAGGAGTTGCTTGCGTCGCCGTGGCTGGGGTCGTGGAGGGAACAGTTTGGTTGATCTCAGCCAGCCAGCGTTCGTATTCGGCCACTTGGCGTTGGTGTTCGGCGATCAGGGGTTGTGTCTGGCGATCGAAATCGGCTTGGACCACGATTGCCCATGATTCGACGATGTCGTTAAACGCGGGCTCCGATGACACCGGGAGACGCAGTGAGATCACCCGTTGTGCATCGCTGTGATCGATCGAGGTTGACTCGAACTCAATCGGTGGGGGCAGGGTGGTGGTCGTTGGCGGAATCGTGGTGGTCGAGGAAGTGGAGGACGCGATGACTGGCCGGGTCGAGGTTGTGGCAACGATCTCGGTTGTGGATGGCGTCCCCGGCACTTCGGTAGTGCAACTGGCCATCAGGGCCGCCGTCAAGACGACGCCGGTGGCCATCCGAAGACTCATGGCCTCATTATGCCGCGGCCACCGTTGGTGGGGATCGCGGCAGTCGATCAATGTTCGGTGATCGTCGGTGGGGAAATCATGTGTAGCCCGTAGGAGCTGGTGGTCTGACCGCTAGGATGGTCGGCTGTTCTTGATCGGCGCGCCCGATGTGCCCGATCAGCAAGATCCTTGAGAGTTCAATCCCTGACGAGACGGAAGTGACCTGACGATGGCTAAGCGAGAGTATCCCCTAGAGCGCACCCGCAATATCGGCATTATGGCCCATATCGATGCCGGCAAGACCACCACCACCGAGCGCATTCTCTACTACACAGGGAAGAGCTACAAGATCGGTGAAGTCCACGATGGTGCCGCCACCATGGACCATATGGCCCAAGAGCAAGAGCGGGGTATCACGATTACCTCGGCGGCCACCACCTGTGTTTGGAACAACCATCGCATCAATATCATCGACACCCCAGGCCACGTCGACTTCACCATCGAGGTCGAGCGGTCCCTGCGGGTTCTCGACGGTGCGGTCACCGTATTCGACTCGGTCGCCGGTGTTGAACCCCAAACCGAAACCGTGTGGCGTCAAGCCAACAAGTACAACGTTCCTCGGTTCTGCTTCATCAACAAGATGGACCGGATCGGTGCCAACTTCTATCGCACCGTCGACATGGTCAAGAA
>PDSL01000101.1 GCA_002748455.1 Ilumatobacter coccineus | reverse complement strand
CTGAAGCGGGCCCAGATCAATACCGTTGGTGAACTGCTCACCAAGAATGAAGACGACCTGTTGAACATCACCAACTTCGGGCAGAAGAGCCTGGACGAGGTCAAAGAGAAGCTCGATGAGCGCGGCCTGATGCTGCGCGGCTGATCGAGGAGTACACGACATGCCTGCAACCCCACGCCGTCCCCGCAACTTTGGCGGGAGTTCCCAGCACCAGCGTTTGATGATGGCCAACCTGGCGGCCTCGCTGTTTGCTGCTGAAGCGATCACGACCACCGAGGCCAAGGCCAAGGCCCTGCGCCCGATCGCCGAGAAGCTGATCACCAAGGCCAAGAAGGCCCAAGACGGGCCGATGCGCATCCATCGCATCCGCCAGATCCAGGGCTATCTCGGTGACCGTGAGATGACCCACAAGCTGGTCAACGAGGTTGCCCCTCGGTATCTCGAGCGCAATGGTGGGTACACCCGGATCATGAAGCTTGGCCCCCGCGAGGGTGATAACGCCAAGATGGCGATCATCGAGCTCGTCTGATCTCAGCCTTCATGTGAGGCCACTGTCCGGTGGTCGGTCATTTCTTGCATACCGCGTGATCTGTCGCGCCGGCGAAGCCGGGAGAACGGTTCCCCCGTGTCGATCCCTGGTTTAGGGTGAGTGAGGTGAGTTCAGCACCTCTCATCGAGCGGCGAGCCCGGATGGTGATCGCCTACCGGGGCACCAATTTTCGGGGACTTGCTCCCAATCATGGAGTGACCACGGTGATGGGGGAACTGGCTGGCGCCATCGAGAAGGTGATCCGACATCCGGTCAATTACTCGATGTCGGGACGAACCGATGCTGGGGTCCACGCGTGGGGTCAGGTCATCTCACTCGATCTTCCGACCGATATCGATCGGGACGCGTTGGCCCGTCGGCTCAACAAGATGTGTGCTCCCGACATCTCGGTGCGTTCGATCAGCTGGGCTGATCCCGACTTTGATGCGCGGTTCTCGGCCACCTCGCGCACCTATCGGTATCAGGTGTGGAACGAGATCGCGCCCCATCCCCTCCTGGCCGACCAGGTGTGGCACATCACCGCTCCGCTCAACCTGGAGGTGATGAACCGAGCGGCTCAGGATCTGATCGGTGAACACGACTTCACCTCGTTCTGTCGCCGACCCAAGGTCGACGATGATCACCCCCTGCCATCGATGGTGAGGATCATGTATCGAGCATCATGGACGCGAATCGACGATAGCCCTCTGGTTCGGTTCGAGATCAGCGGAAGTGCGTTTTGTCATCAGCAGGTGCGTTCCTGTGTGGGCACCCTGGTCGATATCGGGCGGGGGAGGCTGGCTCCCGATTCGATCCTGACCATCCTGGCCGCTCATGATCGCGCAGCAGCTGGTCCGGTCGCTCCGCCAACCGGCCTCATCCTGTGGAATGTTGGGTACGACGGTGTCCGATGGGATGCTGCGCATGTCGGAGAAGCATCGGATCGTGCCAACTCGGGCTAGATAGCCTGTCTTACGTTGCGGCGCGTGGGTCTATGACCGTAGGCTTACCCGGTTCAAATGTGCAGCCGTATGCTTCTGGCTGCAACGACACACCAGTCGAAGGTCCTGATCGATGAAGACGTATACCCCCA
>PDSL01000061.1 GCA_002748455.1 Ilumatobacter coccineus | reverse complement strand
AGAAGGCCGATGAACAGGCCGACATGTTGACCTTCTTCTCGTGGCAACTCGGGGGAGTGGACCTCTGACCTCGTTGGTAGCGATCACCCAAACCGGGCCACGTGAGCCGTGGACCACGGTGGGTTTCGACTTCGTCGTTGGCGATGATGGCGACGGCATCATCGCCTTTGCCAATGGTGTGGTTCGGATCACGCCGGGTGAACCCTCACTCGGTGGCCTGGTGGTGACCCATCCTGGTGGGGCAGAGCTCATCGACCTGGATGGGATTGGGGTCACGGTCATCGACCAAGCAGATCAGTTGACGATGGCAACGCTCGGTCATCATCCCAACGGCGCCATCGAGCTCGATCATCTGGTGATCACGACCGACTCGCTCGAACGCACCAGTGAGACGATCACCGCTCAGCTCGACCTTCCCCTTAAGCGGGTGAGGGAAACCAGCAGTGTTCGTCAAGGATTCCACCGGTTCGCTCCGGTTGGCGATCACCGCGGCTGCATCATCGAAGTGGTCGAAACGCCCGGAGTCGATCACGCCAGCCTGATGGGATGGGTTGCTACCGTCGCCAGCCCCGATGATCTCCACCGTCTCGCCGATGATCTGGGACCTGACCTGGTCAGCCCACCCAAGCCGGCAGTCCAGTCGGGGCGACTGATCGCAACAGTCCGACCCGATGCGGGACTAGGTGTTCCCGTGGCCTTGATGACCCCAGAGCCGGGGCGATGTTGACCTCTCAGTCGTCCAGCTCAGCCAGATAGGCCTCACCATCGGGGCAATCAGGACGCACCGAACACCAGCGACAGGTTCGACCCGGGCGAGCAACCGGGGGACGACCTTCGATACGCAATTCGATCTCGGCATTGACCGCATCAAGGGTGCGTCGAGCCGCCACCCGCAACACGTTCTCGGTGACATCTTCAACCTGAGGTTCTCCGCTATCGAGATAGAACGAGGCCAGCTTGCGGGGTGGCACCTCGGTGCGGAGGGTTTCGATCAGGGCGTAAAACCGCAGGTCATCACGGTGGAAGGGCTGGACCCAGCCGGTCTTGAGATCGATGAGCACCTTGCGACTCTCCGCCCCAACAGCACGACCCAGGGTGAGATCGACCTTGCCCGACAAGATGATCGGCCCTCGGTTGGGCCATCGGATCGACGATTCGGTGGTCGGGTGGGAACGCCGGTCGAGTGGGGGGAACGATTCGAGAAATTTGATGACCCGGTCGACAGCAGCGCTGTGAAGATCGGCTCGATCAGCGTCTTCGATCGAGGCGATCCACTCGCCCAGACTGGTGTCTTCATCACCCACCCGCTCGATCGCTTCATCGACCAGGTCGGCAGCTGTGGGCTCACCAGGCCAATGGAGAAGCAGCTGGATCGCCCGATGACTGATTTGGCCAGTGGCGATCGCCGGTGTCCAGGCGAACGCGTCGTCGGCAAGATGCTTGACCTCACAACCGAGCACACTGGTGATCCGGTGTTTGCTGAGAAAGATCTGGTCATCTCCGCAACGCGACGCGAAGTGGGCCAATTCGTCGTCCACGTGGTCGCGCAACGAGGCGATAAAGGCGGGGTCGAAGATCAGGGGATCGCCCTGGCGACGCAGTGCGTCCAGGGTGCGTTGCTGGAGTGGGGTGAGCTGACTCAGCTCGCTCATAGACCCGACCCTAGTGGTCGGCAGGCACCCTAACCCTGTGACAGCCCCTCGTCATGATGGAACCATGACCGACGCCCCGCCACTCCCTCCAACAACCCTCGATTTTGCGGGCACGGCACGCGTGATCAGTCGCTATCTCAACGCGTCGGGCTTGGTGTCGCCAGGGTTTCGCTGTCCACCTCGCCTGGTTGGTGTCGATCGAAGCATCCGGCATCGCGGAAACCATCCGGTGGTGTCGGTACGGGTCAAGGGCCGGCCGTGGCCTGCCGTGGTCGCTGACATGATCGAGGGTGTTGTGGTCGCCAATCGCTTGGACTCTCCGCATTCCGATCAGGTTCGCCGTGAATTGTGGGCTCGCTGTCAACGCGCAGATGTGGCCCTTGCCGCCTAACCTGGGGTGATCATCTTGCCCGGGTGGTGGAATTGGCAGACACGGGGGGCTTAAACCCCCCTTCCGCGCGAGCGGAGTATGGGTTCGAATCCCATTCCGGGCACGTTCTGGGACGGTGCTGTGGCCGTCACCGCCCCAGAGTTCTCGTGCTCAGACTGCCTTGAGGGCTGCTTCGAGGTCGGCGATCAAGTCATCGGGATGTTCGATGCCAATCGAGAGCCGCACCAAACCGGGGGTCACCCGAAGCCGTTCGAGCACATCGAGTGGGATACCTGAATGGGTCATGGTCGCCGGATGCTGAGCCAGCGATTCGGTGCTGCCCAAGCTCACCGCCAGATGGAACTGGTGGAGATTGTCGAGGAATCGGAAGGCTCCAGCCTCATCGGTGTCCAACCAGACCGAGAGCATGGCGCCACCGCCCTTGCACTGACGCTGCCACAGGTCATAGCCCTTGTCGCCCGGCTGGAGGTGGCCTAGATACGACACTTCGGCCACCTTGGGGTGGTCCTTCAACCAGTCGGCAACCTTGTGGGCGTTGCGGCCTTGAGCCTCCATGCGGACCTTGAGGGTTTCGAGGCTGCGGCACAAGAGCCAACCGGTCCACGGGTTGGCCACACTGCCGGTGAAGGTCCGTAGCTCCTTGATCGGACCGATCAAGTTGGCCGAGCCCAACACCGCCCCCGCCAGCACATCGCTGTGACCGCCGATGTATTTGGTCGCCGAATAGATCACCAGGTCGGCGCCATGCTCCAAGGGATGCTGCCAGAGCGGGCCAAGATAGGTGTTGTCCACCGCGACGAGGACCTGCTGATCATCGGTGCTGAGACGCTTTGCTGCCTTGGCACACATCTCGATGTCATAGAGATCATTGGTTGGATTGGTGGGGGTTTCGATATAGATCATCGCCACCCGGCCGGGGGCTGATTCAGCGAGGGCGACGAGGTCGTCAATGTCGGCTGAGGGATCGAACCCCAAGTATTCGATCCCATAGCGGGGGAGGATGTGGCGCATGAGATGGTCGGTGCCGCCATAGAGGGGTTCGCCATGAAGAATGATGTCGCCGGGACGCAGATGGGCCAGCAAGGTGGCCGAGATGGCAGCCATGCCGGATTCGAAGGCTGCGGCAGCTTCAGCCTTGTCCCACAAACAGATTCGATCTTCGAAGATCTCGACATTGGGGTTGTTGATGCGGCTATAGATCAGGCCCATCGTCTCGTCGGGTTCAGCGTCACGCTGGCCATGAGCCAGTTCGAAAAAGGCCTTGCCCTCAGCGGCTGAACGGAAGACGAAGGTCGACGATTGGAAGAGCGGAGGCTTGATCGCTCCCTCGGACCACTCGGGGTGATACCCGTATCCCATCATCATCGATTCGGGATGATCGCTGTGGTGGTGCATCGTGCTCTCCAGTTGGTGATTGTGCTCGGCGAGGGACTACCTAAGATCCTGGTTCCGTAGCGGGTTCGCTGTCGAACGAATAATTCGTTGAATACAATCGCTTTCATGGGTCTGGACCGAATAGATGTCGCCATATTGCGCTATCTGCAGAATGATGGACGGATGGCCAACAAGGCGTTAGCCCGGGCGGTCGGGTTGGCCCCGTCGTCGTGTCTGGCCCGGGTTCGTCGGTTGATCGATGATGGTGTTATCTCGCGCTTTGGGATCACCCTCGATCGTCCCCAATTGGGATTTGGGCTCGAAGCGATGATCGCTGTCCGGCTCAACCGTCACGCCCGTGACGACATCGATCAGATGATCGCCCACCTGAGCGATCTCGACGAGACCGTTTCGATCACCCATGTCGCTGGAGCGACAGATCTCTTGGTCCATGTCGCCGTCAGAGATAGCGACCATCTGCGTGACCTGGTGATGGATGCCTTCACCACCCGGTCCGAAGTCGAACGGTTTGAAACCTCCCTGATCTATTCCCGCCTCGACCTTCACGGACCGATCGCGTCGTCGGTCACAACTCCCACGCCATCCTGATCATGCGCTCGGACGGATGAACTGAAGGAGACCTCTCACGATCACGCTCGCGACGATGGATGAGCCATCACTCGTCGATATCGCCGATGACCACCTTGGTCGATGCCGACCGTCCGAACACATCGGGCGAATAGATCTCTTCCGCCGCCGCTGGAGCCACCATGAAGGTGCCCGGCGTCGTTGCCCGAGCGATATAGCTGTAGTCGTAGGTGCCGCCATCAAGCCAGGCGGTGATCGCCTCAACTCGATCATCACGCAGGTTTTGGTGCTGATACCAGGTCCAGCGCCATCCGAGCACCAGCTCGCTCTCCTCGTCTCCCGGCACCTCAGCATTGACCACCAAGGCTGGATTGGTTGCCTCAAAACCAGCGGGAAGCCGATCGGTGAGCGAGACATGAGACCGAGGAGACTCGGCCACCATGGTCAAGGTCACCCTCACCCGAGCCCCCGAGCGAATCCTCCAGGTGCCATCATCGAGTTGGACCACATCGCTGGGGCGATCGATCGGCTCATAGACCCGGTCGACCACAAACCCGGCACGGCGGGGACTGAGTTCGAGGTTTTCCGGCGCATACCTGAGGGCGATCCGGTAGTACATCGTCCCGGTCCCGTCAGCCTGAAGCACAACCTGTTCGGGGTTATCGTCGATCAGGGTGGTCATCGGTATCGAGGTCAGGTGACGTTCGATCGATCGTCCGGCAAACGCCTGCTGAGACAGCGCGGTGTCGTCGAGCCAAGCCCGGGCGATGAAGTTGGGTGGCGTCCCTTCGACGATGTCGAAATAGTGGCGCAGAGCAACGATCACCGCAGCATCTTCAAGAGTGTTTTCCCACCGTCCCTGGGAACTCGATGCCAGGATCCCGGTCACGATCTTGGGGATCATGTCGCTGTCGGGCATCTCGGTGAGGAGGGCATCGAGGACCGCAGCGTTGGTGATCCGGTCGCTGATTGTGACCAGTTGCTCGTCTTCGTCATAGTCGGTGGTGAAACTCACACTCGAACCCGACTCCACCGCTCGGTTCAGGATGAGTCGTTCGATGCTGGAGCGAATATCGGCATCGGTGATCGATGGCCAGATCCGAGCGAGAGCATCGATATCGAGATCATCGCCATAGCGGTCGTAGAGGTCGCGGCTGTCGGCACCGGTGTCATCACCAGCGAGGCGGCGAACCGAAATTGCCGCGGCGATCAATGAGGATCGTTCGGCAGTGGAGAGATCAGACTTGAGTGCGGACTCGATCTGGCGGAGGTAGCCGAGCCCGGCAGCCAGCGCGGTATCAGGCACCTGGTAGTCGGCAGCATCGGCCACCACCAAGGCTCGTACCGCCTCGATTGAGACCCAGGGAATCGACGAATTGTCACGCCGCCACCATGGGAATCCACCATCATCGTTTTGGAGTGCAGCGAGGCTTCGGATATCGCTGTTCGCCAGGGCGATCAGTTCACTCTCGGGCGGCAACTCACTGTCGGCGAACGCTGCCAGGACATCGCTCAGCGATGCGATAGCCACGATCCGCGACGCATACCCATCGACCGATTGATGTTCGCCCTTGGCCACATTGGTGAGGGCATCGGTGAGCTGCTGAAGCGCGGTCGCCGAGGTGGTGATCTCCAATCCACCAAAGCTTGGATAGACCTCGCTGGGCGGCGATATCGGCTGGACGATGGCCTGGTCTTCGACGATCCCAACGCTGGCGAAGGCCTCGGCGGTTGCTGGGGTATAGACCGGCAGCTCCAGGGTGGCAGCATCGGTGTCGTCATCGCTGACCGCCACAACGCGCAGTCGGGTGGTGCCAACCTGATCGGTCTGGGCGGGGAACCTCACCTCGATACGACCGTTGGCTGGAACCGAGACTGATTGGCCAGCTCGATCGGGGGCGACAGCATCGCCGAGCAGGATCAGATTGGATGCCTGGAGGATCACATCCACCGTGCGGTCAAGGTCGGTCAAGTTATGGATGGTGAACGACAGCTCGGGGGCATCGCCACTATTGAGGAAGCGAGGGAGCGAGGGACTGATCTGGAGGGGGAGCTGGGCGGTCAAGCTTGACTCGCCGGCCCCGATGTGATCTGGGCCAGCGACCGCAACCGCCATGATCCGATATCGGGTCAGATTGTCGGGGAGGGCGACCGCCACGGTGACCTGACCAGCAGCGTTGGTCGTCGCGTCAGGTACATAGGTGGCCAGGGCATCAAAGTCCGAGCGAAGATTGATCGCTGAGGTCGTGCCCGCGGCCCGATCCGCATCAGCAGCACTGAGCGCTGCCATTTCGCCGCCACCGTCGACCAGATCTCCTTCGGCAGCAATCTCTCCGACCGCGATTTCATCGATACCCGAGCCGCGTTGCTTGGTGGCCTCGATCGCCAATGGTGATGATCCAGCGATCTGGACGCGTTGTCGGCTGAGCGAGGTCGACAACCAGGTGGTGGTCTGTCGATACAACTGATCGAGCGGATCAGCCAGGGTGTACCCGGTCAAGGACAAGAGAGCCTCATCGACGACGACAACCGCAACCTGGGCATCGGCGACCGGAGCACCGTCAGCATCGGTCACCGTCGCCGTCACCGAGGTCGTGGTCGCCGGAGCGGCAGGATCGGATTCGGGGGTCAGGTCAACGTTCAAGGATCGCTGGGTCGCTGGCACCTTGAGCTCCGCCTGTCCTGAGGCGAAGGCGGGCTGGGTGTCCGAGAGGGCGTCGGTGGCGACCGTGGTCGGTCGGTTTATCGAGCCGATCAGATCAACGCGGGCGGTCACCCCAGGCAACATGGTCTCATCGATCGGCACGTTGACCACAGTGCTGGTCGTCTCCGATTCGATGACAAACGACGACACCACCCCAGAACTGGTCAAGGTCACGAGACCGTGGAACGGAGCAAAGGGTGATTCGACGAGAAGCTTGGCTTCATCACCAGGCGCATATGACTGCTGATCCGGGACCACGGTGACACGGCCCTGTTCAAGGGTTGGTGTTGGCGACGGTTCGTCTCCAGCGACCCACACCATCAGATCGGAGCGGCTGGTGTGCTCGTCCCCGTCGGTGGCTATGGCCCTGATTCGATAGACACCCGGAGTGGGGGTTGGGAAGGAACAGCGCATCGGCTCGTCTGGTCGGGGAATGGTCGACTCGAATGCACAGGTCGAGGTATCGACCAGTTCTTCGGTATGGACGCCATTCTCGATCACCGAGGTCACTCGACCGGAGGTGACGGTGAGGGGGATATCGGCGAGTGCAGCCCCATCGATATCGGTAGCCACCAGGTCGACCTCGATCGGTGTTCCCGAGGTGACATAGGGCTGGTTGGTCCGAACGCCGACATAGGCGGTTGCTGGGTGGACGACCACGGTGCGCCGCGATGACCAGGCTTGGCGATCGATATCGGTCACGGTCGCTTCCGCGGTCACCAAGGTCGCAAGGTCGGTCTCGCCTTCGAGATTGATGTCGAGCAGGTGGGTGCCGGTAGCACTGGTGCGACCGGTGAAGCTCTCATACGACATCGACTCGCTGGCATCGTCGTCTTTAACAGAGGTCTCAACCCACCAGGGATTCCAGGAGCCAAAGCTGTAGTCATCCCAGCCTGGAGGCGAATAGTGCGTGTCTTGAGCCGATACCAGCCACGACACATCAGCTCCCGGGAGGGGGCCGCCGGCGTAGTAGGCGGCATCGACCGCCATCGTGGTGGCTGAACTCACCAGGTGGGGGTGGCGCGACTCCACACGGGTGGTGACTTCAAAGTCGGGACGTCGGAACTCTTCAACCTGGATGGTGTGATAGGTGGCTTCGAAAGAGTCGTCATCGCTTGAGCTGTCGGGGAGACTCAATTCGATCCACATCTCCCCGAGTGGGCTGGCATCGGGGATCTGGATATCGAGTTGGAATCCACCGAGCGGGTTGGTGGTCAGGGTCCCAGAATCAACTTCTTCACCTTGGACATTGGAAACCACATAGTTCACTTCGGCGGTGTCAGGGATGGTCAACTCGCTTGCTGAATCGCCAATCTGGCGAACCCAGCCGGTGAGGTGAGCGGTTTCTCCAGGTCGATAGACCCCCCGGTCGTCAAAGACGTACCACCGTGATGCTTCACTGAGGGGGCGTGAGGTCCACCCATCTTGCTGGTCGGCAGGGACAAAGGCGGTTTGCCGGTCATGGGTGGCCCAGAGTCCCTTGACACCAACTTCGCCGATCTCGATCCGGGCCAGTCCATCGTCATCGGTTGTGGCAACGCGACCGGTGCCGAT
>PDSL01000036.1 GCA_002748455.1 Ilumatobacter coccineus | reverse complement strand
ATCAAGCCGAGCAGGATGTGCTCGGTGCCGATGTAATTGTGGCCGAGCTGGAGGGCCTCACGCAGCGACAATTCGAGGACCTTCTTGGCGCGCGGGGTGAAGGGGATGTGCCCGCTCGGCGACGATCCCCCCTGGCCGATGATCTCTTCGACCTGGCTGCGTACCGCTTCGAGTGAGATCGACAAGGACTCAAGGGCCTTGGCAGCAACCCCCTCGCCCTCATGGATCAGGCCCAGCAAGATGTGCTCGGTGCCGATATAGCTATGGTTCAGCAGTCGAGCTTCTTCTTGGGCGAGTACGACAACTCGGCGAGCCCGATCAGTGAAACGTTCGAACATGTGCCGCCTTTCCAGTGACTGATCGATCAGTCTACCGGCGTCATCACCCGGCCCCGAGGGCGACCCAGCCCGGCCATAACCGGCCAAGATTGGTGTCCTGATGGGCTCGGTGCTTTCCCTTGTCGTCCCGAGCGCCTAGCCTGCACGACGTGTCGGATCGCGTCTCGCCCCTATTGACCCTCCCCGGTATGGATGCCGATCGGGAGCGGATCGAGCAAGCGATGCTTGCTGCGGTGGCCACCCCCAACCCCTATCTCACCGAGATTGCCTCTCACCTCATCATCGCTGGGGGCAAGCGCCTACGCCCGGTCTTGGCGGTGACCGCCGGGCGGTTGACCGGCGAGGTGACCGATGAGGTCATCCAGGGTGGAGTGTCGTGCGAACTCGTCCATCTCGGCTCGCTCTACCACGACGATGTGATGGATGAAGCCGAAACCCGACGAGGGGTTGAGACCGTCAACGCCCAATGGGGCAATCTTCAAGCGATCGTGGCCGGCGACTTCCTGCTTGCCCGGGCTTCGGAGATCTCCGCATCGCTGGGGGCAGAACCCGCAGAACTGATCTCATTTACCTTGCGCCGACTCTGTGAGGGCCAGCTCGAAGAACTCGAACGAACCTATGACATCGCTCGCACTGAAGAGAGCTATCTGAGTTCGATTCTTGGCAAGACCGCGTCCCTGTATGGAGCTGCTGCCCGCATCGGGGGATTGGCTGCCGGTCTTGATCGGTCGATGGTCGACGCCCTCACCGACTACGGCCACGCCTATGGCACGGTGTTCCAGATCATCGACGATGTCCTCGATCTGACCAGTACTGCCGAAGCCCTCGGCAAGCCCGCTGGACATGACATGGAAGAAGGGGTCTACACCCTGCCGGTGCTACGAACCCTCCAGTCCGATGGTGGTGATGAGCTGGCCAGTCTTCTTGGGCGTCCCCTCAATCCTGATGAACGTGATCGGGCCCTGGCCATCGTGAGGGCGGGGGACGGCATCGCCAGCGCGTTGGAGACCGCTCATGACTTCGCCGATCAGGCGGCAGCAGCGTGTGATCGTCTCGGCGATGGCGTGGTGATCGATGCCATGCGGGCGGCGCCCCGGCATCTCCTCGACGAGGTCATGCCCGCCGAGTGAGCGGGCTGGCCTATCGCCCCGGCGCAAAGATGCTGGCCAAACGGCCGAGTTGGTAGGTCACTTCCGCGAGGCCCCATCGCTTTGGTCGAACCTGATCGGTGGCCAGTCGGGCGACCGCCTCAGCGACCGGTCGGCTGAGCACTGTCCCTCGGCCGATTCGGGTTGACACCGCTGGGGTGCTGATCAGGCGGTTGATCGTCCGACCCACCTTGTAATAGGGACCAAAACGGTCAGCGAGTCGTTGGGGATAGCGCTGGAGCGCCGTCGACCCATCGGCGAGGGCATCGATCACCACCTCGGCAGCGATCTGGGCGCTGTCCAAGGCAGCATCGAGGCCCAGCCCAGACCAGGGATTGGCCAATCCAGCGGCATCGCCGACCAAGACGGTGGTCGCTGTGGCCGGTGGGCCCACCGAACCGCCAAGAGGAATCCGACCTCCGTTCGGCTCGATGCCCGCAGTGGTGTCGAGCTGCCAACGTTCACCATGTTCGGCGATCAATCGGTCGAGGATCGCGTCCGGTGTGATCACTCGAAATGACGGCGAGGTCGACATGATCATCACCCCAACCCCAACCCGCTCATCACCGGCGGGCACCATCCAACCAAACCCGGTGATCGGGATACCCGCCCGGTCGGAGAGGTCATCGACGAGGGCGACCGTATCGGAGTGCGATCGGGGAGAGTGAACGGTCGCCGTGTGGGCCACAGCAAAAGGCCAGGTTGGTTGGCGGTAGGAGCCCAGCGAACGACCAAACCGGCTGTTTGCCCCGTCGGCGATCACGGTATAGCTCGCTCGAAGCACCCGGGCTCTGCCCTCGCCATCGACCACTTCGGCGCCGCGGACGAAGCCCCGCTCGATCACCGCTGAACGAGCCCGGTGGCCGGACAACACGGTCACACCGGCATCGTCGAGTCTGGCGCGTAAACGGTGGTGGAGCTGGACCCGATCGATCGATCCTGCAGTCTGGCGTGATGGCCAACGGGTGATACCTGACCGTGTTCCGTTTGACCACTCGATCTGGGTGATCGGATGAAGATCATCGTCGATGCCCAAACGGTGCAGACCCTGGCGAGCTGCTGGGGTGACCAAACGAATTCCCGGAGTGATATCGCTGCCATCATCGACGACCACCACGTGAGCCCCGGCGGTCGCCAACCCCAGTGCGGTCGCTGCACCGGCTGGTCCAGCGCCGATCACCATCACCTCGGCGGTCAGAGGCTGTCCCTCGATATTCATCGGATCGGGACTCTCCTGGGGCTCCCGCGCGCCACGCTGGTTGACCGCTTCACCTCGCTCACTGTAGGTGGGTCACCAGTCACCCTCGTTAGAATAGGAGTCAGATTGGTCACGGCGGTACAGTCTCCCGTCGGATGACGCCTCTTGGTCAGGTGGTTGGTCCGCAGTGGCGACGAATGGTCGCTACAGCGTCGGACATGCCAAGATCGAGAGCGGTAGCAATCAACGCGAGATGGGTACCACGTGTTAGCAGAACGAATCAAGAGTGCTAGAGCACGCGCCAATGTCGGTCGCAACCGGTCGGCTGGCTGCGCTGAGCTTGTGATGTTGTCCCCCATCGTGGACCGTTCGCGTCCGTCGACCAAGCATCTGTCAATCGCCGACACTGGAGTGTGAAGACATGGGCCAGTATCTGCCTGCCATCGTCTTATTGATCCTGACCATCGCCTTCGGGATCGTCAGCCTGTGGGCTTCTCACCTGCTTGCCCCTCGTCGTCCGTCAAAGGCAAAAGTGTCCCCCTACGAGTGCGGCATTGTGCCCCACCGAGAGCCACCCCAACGGTTCCCGGTCAGCTTCTATATCGTCGCCATGCTCTTCGTCATGTTCGACATCGAGATCATCTTCTTGTATCCCTACGCTGTCGCCAGCCGGAGCCTCGGTCAGATCGGATTCTGGGCGATGGTCGAATTCTCGGTGATCTTCTTCTTGACCTTTGTCTATGCGGTCGCTCGTGGCGCCCTTGAATGGGGGCCGATGCACCGCTTCAAGAATCTGGAATCCGAAGCCGAATTGGTGGCGAGTGAACCGCTCTCGACCACCAGTGTCCGCCGGGTTGGCCTCGTCGGCCGCGAGCACCTGGCCACGAGCGAGGACGCTGCATAGGAGCACGTGATGGGAATCGTTGCTGATATACGCGCCGATGGGCTGGCGGGACTCGCCCACAACGCCCTCACCGGCAAGGTCGAAGACCTGGTCCAGTGGTCACGTCAATTGTCGTCGTGGCCCGCCACCTTTGGGCTGGCCTGCTGCTCGATCGAGATGATGGGCGCTGGTGGAGCCCACTATGACCTGGCTCGCTTCGGCATGGAGGTCTTCCGAGCATCGCCTCGCCAGGCCGACATCATGATCGTCGCCGGCCGGGTGACCCACAAGATGGCCCCGGTCTTGCGCCAGGTCTATGACCAGATGATGGAGCCCAAGTGGGTGATCTCGATGGGTGTCTGCGCCAGCACCGGCGGAATGTTCAACAATTACGCTGTGGTCCAGGGCGTTGACCAGATCGTTCCGGTCGATATCTATGCACCCGGATGCCCTCCCGGACCGGAGACCCTGATCCATGCGATCGAGGCTCTCCACGAACAGATCCAAACCGGCGAGATCCTGCGCCGCCGGGAAGCCAACGGCGGAGGTGCCGAAATCCATATCGAGCACATCGAGCCCGCCTCCACCCCGGTCACGTTGGGATCGAAGTGAGATGGACGAAACTGAGATGACTACCCAGCTACCCGGTTTGGAAGGGGTGCCGGTCACCACCATCGGCGGCCAAACAGCGGTCTTTGTCGATCGAGAGCACTATGTCGACCAGATCAAGGTCTTGGCCGATGCCGGCTACGCGATGTGTATCGACGTGACCGCCGTCGACTATCTCGACCATCCCAATCGGTCGGTGCCCGAGGGCGTGACCGCCGAACGCTTCGAAGTCGTGGTCAACCTTTTGGACCTGGTTCACCGTCGTCGGATTCGGGTTCGGGTCCAGGTGCCCGAAGACGATCCGTCCCTGCCCAGCCTCTTCGATCTCTATCCCGGTACCGAAGCCCCTGAACGGGAAGTCTTCGACATGTTTGGGATCACCTTTGACGGTCATCCCGACCTGTCACGAATCCTGATGCCCGAAGACTGGGTTGGCCATCCCCTTCGCAAGGACTACGACGTCGGTCGTATCCCCGTCCAGTTCAAGGGGGCGGCCTCATGAGCAACTGGATGCCGCCGCTCGCTATTCAACAAACCGATGAGGGCGCCCAGGAGATGATGCCGCGCTCTGAGTTGGGGCAGAGCGAGCTGATGCGAGAGATGGGAGCGGTGCTTCGGATGAGCGAAGCCGAAGTGGCCGCACTCAGCGAGCTGCCCGTCGACGGTGACGAGCAGACCATGATCATGAATATGGGGCCCCAGCACCCCTCCACCCACGGGGTGTTGCGGCTCATGCTCGAACTCCAGGGCGAAACCGTGCTCCGGTGTAAGCCGGTGATCGGTTACCTCCACACCGGGATGGAAAAAACCGGTGAGCAGCTGACCTATATGCAGGGCTCAACCAATGTCACCCGGATGGACTATCTGAGCCCGTTCAATAATGAGCTGGCGTTCTCGATGGCCACCGAGAAACTCCTCGGCATTGACGAGGAGATTCCCGACCGGGCGGTCTGGATCCGGATGATGATGTCCGAGCTCAACCGGATTGCCTCTCATCTACTCTTCCTTGCCGCTAACGGGATGGACCTCGGAGCGGTCGGGATGATGATCTATGGCTGGCGGGAACGCGAAGAAGTCTTGCGGTTCTTCCAGATGATCACCGGACTGCGGATGAACCACAATTACATCCGTCCTGGTGGGGTTGCCGCCGATCTGCCACCGGGATGGCGAGATGAACTCCTGCGTCTCCTCGAACTCTTGCCGCCTCGATTGGAAGAGTACGACACCTTGATGACCGGCCAGCCGATCTGGCGCGAGCGACTCTATGGGGTTGGCCGGATCACCCCGACCGAAGCCCTTGCTCTCGGTGCGACCGGCCCGATCCTGCGTTCCACCGGAGTGGCGTGGGACCTGCGCCGGGACCTGCCCTATCTGGCCTACGACAAGCTTGACTTCGACGTGATCGTCGGCGGGTTCGGTGATTCCTTCGACCGTTACTCGATCCGCCTCAACGAGGTGCGCGAATCGATCAAGATCCTTCATCAGATCCTCGAACAGATGCCCTCTGGCGACTATCGGATCCAAAACAAGAAGGTCACCCCGCCGCCACGGGCTCGCCTTGATGAATCGATGGAAGCCCTGATCCACCACTTCAAGATCTTCACCGAAGGATTCAAGGTGCCCGAAGGTGAGGCCTACGCCGCCATCGAGTCACCTCGCGGGGAGATTGGGTGCTACATCGTGTCCGATGGCTCGTCGAAGCCCTATCGCATCCATATGAGGGCCCCCTCGTTTACGAATATCCAGTGTCTTCCCCACATGATGCGGGGCGGGTTGGTCGCCGACGCCGTGGCGGTGATCTCCAGCGTCGACCCAGTTCTCGGTGATGTGGATAGGTAAATCATGAGCAGACTGAACGACAAGAATCTCGTTACCGCCCGAGAGATCATCAGCCGGTACCCCAAGAAGAAGTCGGCCATGATCCCGCTCTTGCACCTGTCGCAAGAACAGAACGGCTATGTGACCCAAGAGGCGATGCGCCATATCGCCGAACTGGTCGAGGTCACCACCGCTGAGGTCTATGGGACCGCCAGCTTCTACGAAATGTTCCGGTTCGAGCCGACCGGCAAATACCTCATCAATATGTGCGGCACCATGTCGTGTGCCCTGCGCGGTGGTCACGAATTGATGCACTACGCCGAAGAAAAGCTCGGCATCAAGGCTGGGTCGACCACCCCGGATGGGATGTTCACCCTCCAGCACGCCGAGTGCCAGGCAGCGTGTACCGAAGCCCCCTCCATCCAGGTCAACTATCGCCATCGCTATCGGGTCACGATCGAAGAGTTCGATCAGCTGATCGATGATCTCCGGGCCGGCAAGCTCGATCATGAGATCCCGCCGCACGGCACCCTGGGGCGCAACCGCCAGCACATTCCCGCCGATCGGGGAGTGGGGCCGGTCGACCCCGATCAGGCACAAGCCCCAGCTTGGATCACCCTCAACAAGGCGGACGGATCATGAGTGTGACGAGTACCTACCCGTGGGCTCCCGGCTACTACGACGACGGGGACCGACCCCAGATCGTGACCTCTCGGTTCCGCTACGAGGATTCCTACACCCTCGAGCGGTATCACGCCACCGGTGGCTATGAAGGGCTGCGCAAGGCCCTCTCGATGACGCCTGAAGAGGTCCACGCTGAGGTTCGCAATTCAACCCTGCTCGGTCGAGGAGGTGCTGGCTTCCCGGCCGGGATCAAGTGGGGATTCACCCCCGATGGGGTGTGGCCGCGCTATCTCGTCGTCAACGGCGACGAATCCGAGCCCGGTACTTACAAAGACCGCCTCCTGATGGAATGTGACCCCCATCAGCTCATCGAGGGCAGTCTGATCGCCTGCTATGCCGCTGGGCTGAGCCGCTGCTTCCTCTATATCCGCGGCGAGATGGCCCTCGCCCATGAGCGCGTTGCTGCGGCCCTCAACGATGCCTATGAGGCCGGCTATATCGGCAAGAACATCTTGGGCACCGACTTCTCGATCGATGTGGTTCTGCACTGGGGTGCTGGGGCCTATGTGGTCGGTGAAGAAACGGCCTTGATCGAGTCGCTTGAAGGTGAGCGTGGGGAGCCCCGTCTCAAGCCGCCCTATTTCCCGGCGGCGATCGGTCTGTATGGCAAGCCGACCATCGTCAACAATGTGGAGACCCTCTCCAACCTGCCCTTTATCGTGCGGGAAGGTTCGCAGGCCTATACCGCGATCGGGACCGACACCTCGCCGGGTACCCGCATGGTGGCGGTCTCGGGCCACGTCAAGCGACCTGGGGTGTTTGAGATCGTCAACGGGTCAACCACCTTCCGCGACGTCATCATGGGCGACGACTATGCCCAAGGAATGAGAGATGGCCACACCCTCAAGGCCTTCGTTCCCGGTGGTGGTTCAGCTCCGTGGTGGATCGAAGACCAGCTCGATATCGAATTTGAGGCTGCCCAAGCTGGAGCTGCCGGATCGATGCTCGGCTCGGGGGCGATCATGGTGATGGACGACACCACCGATATCCCTGCCGCTGCCTTGACCCTGGTCAAGTTCTATGCCCACGAGTCGTGCGGACAATGCACCCCGTGTCGCGAGGGCGGGACCTGGCTCTATCGCGTCGTCGAACGGATCGTCGCCGGTCACGGAACCCCCGACGACCTCAAAACGATCTTCGAGGTTGGTGAAACGATCTGTCCGGGAGAGATGCCCCACGCGTCCAGCGAACGTCTGGAGCTGGAGGCGGTGCCCTTCCCCTACAAGATGACGACGATCTGTTTTGTCGGCCCGTCGGCGTACGCCCCGATCCATTCGGCGATCACCCTCTTCCCCGAAGAGTTTGATGCCCTGATCACCAAGCGGCGTACCCCGATCCCGGTCACCGCTGCGGCAGGAGGTGAGTCATGAGCGACGAGACTCCCGATGTCGAGCTCGACACCGACGTGGAGCCCACTCCCGAACCCGACCCCAATGCTGTCACGATCATCCTCAATGGCCGTGAGGTGGTGGCCCGCAAGGGTGAACTGGTCATCGATGCTGCTGAGCGTCACGGCGAGTACATCCCTCGGTTCTGCTATCACCCCCGCCTGACTTCGGTCGGCAAGTGCCGCCAATGCCTGGTCGAAATCGACACCGGTCGCGGTCCAGCGATCCAGCCCTCATGCATGGTTCCCGTCGCCGACAAGATGGCGATCGAGACCCGCAGCGAGACGGTCAAGCGCACCCAAGAAGGCATCCTCGAACTCCTCCTGGCCAACCACCCCCTCGACTGTCCGGTGTGTGACAAGGGCGGCGAGTGTCCGCTCCAAGACCAGGCGGTGAGCCATGGTCCGGGCGAGAGTCGCTATGTCGAAGCCAAGCGGACCTATGACAAGCCGATCGCCATCAGCGATCACATCCTCTTGGACCGTGAACGCTGCATCTTGTGCGATCGATCCACTTCACCCAGCGCGGCAATTTCACCCAGGTGGCAACCTTCCCCGACGATCCGTTTGCCTCCTATTTCTCCGGCAATATCGCCCAGATCTGTCCGGTCGGTGCCCTGACGGCCAAGCCCTATCGATTCAAGGCTCGTCCATGGGACCTCGAACAGGTCGTGTCAACCTGTGGCACCTGTTCGACCGGCTGTCGAATCTCGGTCCATTCCAGTCGCGATGAGCTCTTGCGGGTTCAAGGGGTGGATGTCGATGCGGTCAACCAGGGATGGTTGTGCGATCGCGGTCGCTTCAGCTTCCAAGCCACCGGTTCTGATCAACGGCTCACCGAGCCGGTGGTTCGCACCGATGATGGCCCCGTCGAAACCTCATGGTCGACCGCGCTGGCCTTGGCTGCCCAGGTCATCGGTGACGCGTCCACCATCGGGATCATCGGTGGATCACGTTCCACCAACGAAGGGGCCTATGCCTGGGCTCAACTTGCTGACACCTTGAAGGTTGCCTATCGCGATTCCCAGGTCGGCGACGGTTTGCCCGCTGACATTTTGAGCTATCCCCGGGCCACGATCGATGAGGCTGCGGCGGCTTCGACGGTGATCCTGCTCGGTCCCGACCTGAAAGAAGAACTGCCCCTGCTCTATCTGAGGATGCGAGGAGCGGCGGTCAATGGCCCAACCAAGGTGATCGAGTTCTCTGACCATGACACCGGGATGACCCGCTATGCCTGGCGCAGCATCCGCTATAGCCGTCGCGATCTTGCCTCGGTGGTGACCGCCACCTTGGCCGAGACCGAGATCGCCGATCAGCTCGCCGCAGGTCCGGTGGTGATCATCGCCGGTCGAACCAATCTGGCCGTTCCAGCCGAAGCCTCGATGGCTGCGGTTCGCGCCGCTCTTGAGGCGGTGCCCAGTGCCACGGTCTTGCCGGCCATGATCCGAGGCAATGTGGTCGGGGCACTCCAGCTCGGTCTTGCTCCGTCGTCGCCAGACCACGACGGTCTGGCCGCCTTGACAGCTGCTGCCAACGGCGAGCTTGATCTCTTGATCCTGGTGGGCAACGATCCCTTAAGCGAATGCCCCGACACCGATCTGGCCCGTCGAGGCGTGGCTGGGGCTGGTCGAGTGATCGCCACCGCGGCCTTCCCGAACTCGTCCACAGCCAGTGCCGACATCGTCCTACCGTCGGCAGCCTTTGGTGAAGAGTCCGGATCGACCACCAATTTTGAAGGTCGCGTCTCTCTGATCACCCAAAAGGTCACCGTGGCGGGCACCGCCCGCCCTGACTGGATGATCGCTGCCAGCCTGGCCGATGCTCTCGGCCACGATCTTGGCTTGGATTCGGTCGACCAGATCACCGATCAGATCGCCGCCAACGTGGCTGGCTATGACGAGGCCACCGCGCAACGAGTGGCCGATGATCTCGATGGAGTGATCGCTATCGGCGACCTTGGCGAACCGGTCGTTCGTGAGGTGGCTGCCCCCGCTCCGAGCGGATATGACTATCGCTTGGTGGTCGATCGGACCATGTACGACCAAGAAGCAACCACGGTGATGTCCGAGTCGTTGACCGATCTGATCGGCACGACTACCGCTCGCCTCCATCCAGCTGATTTCGCCCAGCTCGGTGTTGGCGATGGCGCTGATGTTCATCTGATCAGCTCATCTGGCAAGGTGGTCGCCCCGATCACTTCCGATAACCGGGTTGATCGTCACACGGTCTGGATTCCCTTCCGCCACCAGGGCAGCGCAGTCGGTGAACTGATCGATGTCCACGCTGTGGCCACCGATGTTCGAATCGAGAGGTTGTCGTGATGATGACGCAGATTCCCTTCTTCGCCATCGACCCGATGCTCGAGTCATCGGTGGGATGGAAAATCCTCGGCATCGTGATCGCCAAAGTGATCACCGTCTTCACGATCGGCTTGTTGGCCACCATGTTCATGGTCTGGTTTGAGCGCAAGATCGTGTCGGGGATGCAGAACCGCATTGGTCCAAACAAGGCTGGACCGTTCGGCATCCTCCAAACCGTGGCTGACGGGGTCAAGCTGATCTTCAAAGAAGACTTCATGCCCGAAAAAGCCGACCGGAAGGTCTATGTCCTGGCTCCCTTCCTGGCGTTTGTGCCGGCGCTCCTGTTGTGGCTGGTCCTGCCCTTGGGTGGTGATTTCAGCAATGGCAAGAACGGTGAGGTCACCGTGTTTGGTGAGGTCACCCGAATCCAACTGATGGATGCCCCGGTTGGCATCTTGTTCGTCTTGGCCCTCAGTTCGATCGGGGTCTACGGCATCATGCTGGCCGGATGGTCATCAGGATCGAAATATCCCCTCCTCGGGTCGGTTCGAGCTTCAGCCCAGATGATCTCGTATGAGGCGGCCCTGGGCCTCAGCGTTGGCACCGTCTTGTTGATGAGCGGAAGCGTCCAGATCTCCGACATCGTCAGTGGTCAGCACGGACTGATGAACTGGAATGTGGTGGCGACTGGGGTCGTGCCCTTCATCATCTTTTTCATTGCGATGACCGCCGAACTGAACCGGCCACCATTCGATCTGGTCGAAGCTGAACAGGAACTGGTCGGTGGGTTCAACACCGAATATGCCGGCTTCCAGTTCGCCCTGTTCTTCTTGGCGGAATTCATGAATGTGGTCACGATGAGTGCAGTCATGGTGACCCTCTTCCTCGGTGGGCCTCAACCCTTGCTGATCGGTGGCTTCGATCTCTTCGGCTGGATGCCGTGGGGATTGGGCGGCTCACTCTGGCTGGGCCTCAAGGTCTTGGTCTTCTTGTATGTCTATGT
>PDSL01000098.1 GCA_002748455.1 Ilumatobacter coccineus | reverse complement strand
CTCATATAACCGCCGTTGCATCGCTTTTCTTCCCCGGTGGAGTCGAGACATCACCGTTCCGATCGGGATGTCGAGCATGGTGGCGATCTCTTTGTAGGCAAACCCATCCACATCGGCCAGCAGGACCGGCAGTCGATAGTTCTCTGGCAGGTCTTCGAGTGCTGCTTTGACATCGTCGTCGGTGAAGACGTCAAGGAACTGGTCTTCGGCCGACATCGATGAGGTTGCCGTCTCCATCGACCCCAGTCGTCGATAGAGATAGAGCTCTTCCACATCGGCCAGATCAACTTCGCTGGGGCGTCGCTGTTTGGAGCGATAGCGGTTGATATAGGTGTTGGTCATGATGCGGAACAACCAGGCTCGCAGATTGGTGCCCGCGGTAAAGGTGGCATCATGCGGAGGGCAGTCGAGTACAGCTGGGGCGCGTACTGCATCGCCTCTTGGGCGAAATCCTCCTGTTGAGCCACGGCAGTCGACCTTAGTGGGAGTTTGCGAGCTCAGTAAATGCCCACGGCGTTGATGGAGTGGGTTGTGGTGGGCTTCATCCAGGCCGCGGGCCTGCCACGCCCCGACCTTGTTCAGGGGCGTCATGATTCCCGTTGTCGACCTGCTCTCACTCCGTTGGCTCAGTCGACGTGGGATCGTCGTGGGGTGCGGGGATGATGTGATCGATGTATCGGTCGAGCAGGGGGATGTCGAGTCTCCAGTGTCCGTCAGTGTTGGCGACAAGGCCGGCGTCTTGGAGGTAGTCGAGCGTGGCGTTGAGAGCGCTGGGATCGGTCTTGCCGAGGGCGTTGACAAGATGCCTGGTCTTTGCGCCCGGGTTGGTAGCAAGGTGTCGTATCACCGCTTGACGGAGCACAGGAGGTCGGCCGGTGGTTCCTTGACGTCGAACCATCTGGTCGAGTGCTTCAATGAGTCGCCGCCCGGTAGGCGACCATGGCGAGAAGTCGAGGTGTTCGGCCTCGACTCGATCACCTGGCGCAGCGGCATAGGCGTAGTGGGCGCCGACTTGAACGGCAGTGGGGTAGCCGCGGGTTTCGGTGTGGAGACGGTGGATGGCGTCATCGGTGAAGTGCTTGAGGTCGGATGTGCCGTGGTCGGCGGCAGCGGAGAGGGTGCCGATGATCGTGTCGCGGGTTTCGGGTTCTGATTGGGTTGCGGCGAGGGAGATCTTTGGGGCGCGGGCAAACAGCCCGAGAGTTCCTTTGGTGGGGTGGATATGCAACAGGCTGGGTGTGCCAGCCATAAGCACCTTGCCGGAATATTCTGAGCCTGGTCGCTCGAGGAAGTCAGCGAGTTCAACAAGCTGGTCGCTGCTGAGCGCTTGGGCTTCGTCGATGATGATCACATAGCCGTGGGGGAGTGCCTCGATGAGCGATCGGGCTGCGCTGATCGAGACCGTCTCGGATCGTTGGGCCCTTGCTCCGAGCAGGTTGCCGCCGACCTCGGTGGTGATGGTTCTGCGGTGTGAAGAAACCACTTGATCGAGAATGGTGTCATTGCGATCGCCGCGCGCATGCACGGGGATCCAACGGGTGTGTTGAGGAGTGAAATTGCCGTAGTGGTCGTAGGTGAGGTAGTCGTCAACCCAGGCGGCAAGTGTGGTTTTGCCGGCACCGCGTACCCCAGCGACCAGGCATGGGTTCCGATCGGACGACAAGAGCCAATCGCTGAGCTGCTGGCGCTCTTGGAACCGTCCGCCAACATAATTCGGAACGCCAGACACCACAAACGGGTTGGCTTGGTGGGGCGCTGGAGCCCATGCCATGGGGATACCTCCTCGGGTGCGTAACATACGCTACGAAAGAGTATAAAACTGTGCAGGAAAGTATAAAACAGTATAAAACAGTGCAAAAGAGTATAAAACTCGTGTGAGCTGGGGCGTTGGTGGTCAGAAGCCACACCCAGATGTTGACCAGCACCGCAGAGAACACCCATCACTGTCGGCGGGCGCTGCGACGCGATCGTGTGCTGCGACGCCATGTCACAGGAGATGGTTTCGCCGATGGGCCGTTGACCAGAAAACATCGAAGACCCCTGCGGGGGCAGGGGTCTTGCATGGAGCCCGGGATCGGAATCGAACCGACGACCTACGCATTACGAGTGCGTTGCTCTACCGACTGAGCTACCCGGGCAGCGGGCCGAATCTTATCGGGAT
>PDSL01000035.1 GCA_002748455.1 Ilumatobacter coccineus | reverse complement strand
CAAGCTGCGCGCAAACTTGGGAAACAAGGTCGGCTGGGTCGGAGCCGGACGCCCGGTTTCGGCGATGTGATCGGCGTAATTCAACCCCACACAGATCACCTTCTCGGCACGCGGTACCAGTGGGGCATAGTCGAGTCCATCGAGTTCAACCGCTTCGCCATCAGCGTGGGCAGCGATCTCACGCCAGCCGGCCTGGCGGAGCAGGTCGCCCGCACACCCATAGCCGGTATCGACCGCTCGATCATCATCTATCCGCACACACCGAGTGGTGCCACCCCGTCGAATCGTTGCCAGCTTGATCGCCATGGCTCCATCATCGCTGAATCATCACGTGCTGGCTGAACTCATCCGACACCGGCCTGGCTGCGGTAATCTCCCGGGGTGCACTGGTGGGACGTGATCATCCTGGTCGGCGGCGGCATCGTCGCTGGACTGATCAATGCTGTCGCCGGTGGCGGCTCCACCCTCACCGTGCCCCTCTTGGTGCTCGCTGGTGTACCCGGCAATGCAGCGAATGGTTCCAACCGGGTTGGTGTGCTCAGCCTGAGTATCACCGCTGCAGCGGCGTTCCGGCGTCTCGGCGTGCGCGGTCTCAACAGGGCTCTGCCCATCCTGATCCCGGTCATCGTCGGCTCCCTGGTCGGCTCGTATGGCATCTCCCAGCTCACCGATGAAGGCTTCGAACGTCTTTTCGGCCTCTTGATCTTGCCGATCGTGTTCTTGTCACTCCGATCCCCATCATCCCGGTCCGACCAGCCCACCTGGTCGTTGCCGGTCACCATTGCTGTCTTTTCCGTTGTCGGGCTGTATGGCGGAGCGATCCAAGCCGGTGTCGGACTGGTCTTGCTGAGCGTCTTGTCCCGAGCCGGCTACGACCTGGTCACCGCCAACAACATCAAGGTCGTCGTCGTCATGGTCGTCACCCTGGTCGCCCTCCCGGTCTTTATCCTCAGCGGCAATATCCGCTGGCTCCAAGCGATCATCCTGGCCATCGGTCAAGCGATCGGCGGCTGGATCGGAGCCCACGCAGCGGTCGCTGGGGGAGAGAAGATCATCCGAGCCTTCATGGTGGTCGCCGCTCTTGCACTGGCCGCCAAACTCCTTGGGCTCTATTCGTGGATTGGCAGCCTGTTCTAACCCATCAGCCAAGTTCACCGATGAGGTGCGGCATAATCCCGGCTGGGCGGCCTACCCTGGCCCGATGGCGAATTTTCTGACCAAAGATCTCGACACCACCGATGGCTACAAGCTTCTGCTCGGCTTGATCGTGCCCCGGCCAATCGGATGGATCGGTTCCCGATCAGCTGATGGGGTCAACAATCTCGCCCCGTTCTCGTTTTTCGGCGCAGTCTGCGCCAACCCGCCCACCGTCGTGTTCGGCGCCAGCCGGGCCGCCCGGCGCGACACCACCGCCAATGTGCTCGACACCGGGGTCTTCACCGTCAATATCGTCACCTCCGAAGTGATCGACAAGGTGGTCGCCAGTGCAGCCCCCATTCCATCCGATACTGACGAATTCGACCACGCCGGCTTGACCCCCGTCATGGGCACAGAAGTCAACGCCCCCATGGTTGGCGAAGCCCGAGCCCGACTCGAATGCCGTCTCAGCCACCATGTCCAGCTCGGTGAAGATCACGGCACCGATGTCATCTTCGGCGAGATCGTCGCCTACCACGTCGATGATGACCTCTTGGATGGCACCCGCATCGACCAGGCCGGTCTCCACGCCGTTGGCAGTCATGTCGCCAACACCTATTCACGCATCAGCGACTTCTTCACCGTCGACTGATCGATCACCTGATCACGTAAATACTCAGTTGATCTCGCGGCGTGTGAACAGATGAGTGGCACACCCGTTCACATGTTCTTGGCGTACCGCCCCATCTCGCGCTCAACTTCACGAGCTGCATCGCGCGCTGCGATCGTATGGCGCTTATCAGCGCGCGACCGGCCCTTGCCGATCCCCAAGCTCACCTTGGCCCGGCCATCGCGGAAATAGAGGCTGAGCGGCACAATCGACACCCGCTCTTGATCGACACGGGCTTTCAGGCGACGGATCTCGTCGCGATGCAACAAGAGTTTGCGAGCCCGGTCGGGATCGTGAGCACCAAACCCGATCGCGAACGAATAGGGGGCGACATGGACGCCCTCCAGCCAGGCCTCGCCGTTGCGGATGCGCACATAGGCATCGGCCAGCTGGACCTTGGATTCCCGCATCGACTTCACCTCACTGCCGAGCAACACCATGCCGGCCTCGATCTCATCATCGATGTTGTAATTGCGGCGCGCCGAACGATTGGTGGCGATCGGGGTGGTACCGGGAGGTGATCCCGAGCGTTTCTTTGACTTCGCCATCAGAGCGTCGAGGCTATCGACCCCATGAACTCATGGTGATGATCGCCGGCGAACCGTCGGCAATCAGCCCGGCACTATGAATCGAGGCGGGGCACCGACCGGCCCGACAAGAACCGGCTGGCATAGCTACGCAGATTGATGATGTAATTTGCCCGCTCGTAGGCATCGGGATCAGCGGTGGAATCGCGGCTGACCGCACCACGCATCTCAGAGACCGACTCATAATTGTGGCCCTTCATCCACTCGACCAGCTCAGATTCGAGGGTTGAGATATAGGACGGGCCATGGAACAAGAGCGCCGAGGTGGACATCGCCACATCAGCACCGGCCAAGATCAACTTGGCGGCATCACGTCCGCAATGCACCCCGGTGGTGCCAGCGATCGACATCGACACCAAGCTGTGAGCAATCCCGATCCACCTCAAGGGCAGGCGCAACTCGTTCTGGTTCGACAAGGCGATCTTGAGATCGATGTCCAAGGTCTCCAGGTCGATGTCGGGGGCGTAGAACCGGTTGAACAGGGCCACACCAGCTGCTCCAGCCTGCTCAACCTGCACCAAGAAATTGGCCAGCGACGAATAGAACGGCGACAACTTCACATTGATCGGAATGTCCACCGTCTCCGACACCGTGCGAATCACCTCGAGCTGCTCGGCTTCGCTGGTGGCGGCATCAACACTTGAATCGGCTCCGATCACATAGAGATTGAGCTCGATGGCATCAGCGCCAGCCTCTTCGAGGAGTTTGGCATAGCGCAACCATCCACCGGCATGGGTGCCATTCAAGCTGGCGATCACCGGCACGCTCATCGCCTTCTTGGCCGACTCGACCAGCGACAGATAATTGTCGGTCACATTGCCGAACCCGTCGACCTCAGGCATGAATGAGCCAGCTTCGCCAAAGCTGTCGGCATGGAGAGAAAAGAGATTGTCGATCTCGTCCATCTCCTGCTCGATGAGCTCCTCAAAGAGTGAGGGCAGCACGATCGCACCCACTCCAGCAGCATCGAGTTCAGCCCACTTGTCAGGGTTCCCGGTGTGGGGGCCAGCGGACGCAACGAGGGGGGACCTCAGCTCCAGGCCGAGGTACTCGGTGCGAAGATCAGGCATCGGATGACTCCTTGTCGGTATCGAGATCGTCGTCGAGGTCATCGACGGCATCGTCGAGATGGGGGATAGCACGCTCGATATCGGCGTACTGCGAATACAGGTGCCATCTCTCATCGATAGCCGCCTGGGCCAGATCCAACATCTGGTCGGAACGGGCTTTGTCGGCTCGGGCCAACATGGCGTAGCGGGCTTCTTTGAGGGCGAACTCCCGTAGCGGAATTGACGGCGCCCGAGAGTCGAGATGGAAGGGATGCTCATGGTCGTCCACCGATGGCTGATACCGATACAGCGGCCAATACCCCGACTTGACTGCATCCTTCTGGTGGGCCATCGAGGTCGTCATATTGATCCCGTGAGCAATACAGGTGGAATAGGCGATGATCAATGATGGACCATCCCAGGCATCGGCTTCGAGGAAGGCCTTGACTGTCTGCATGTCATTGCCGCCCAACGCGACCTGGGCCACATAGACATCGCCATAGCTACGAGCCACTGCGCCAAGATCTTTCTTGCCGGTGCTCTTGCCAGCGTGGGCAAACTTGGCGATCGCCCCGAGCGGGGTGGCCTTGGAGGCCTGGCCGCCGGTGTTGGAATAGACCTCGGTGTCGAGCACCAACAAGTTGATGTTGCGTCCACTGCTGAGCACATGATCAACACCGCCATAGCCGATGTCGTATGCCCAACCGTCACCACCGACGATCCAGGTGGATGACCGCACCAGCTCGTCACCGATCGACTCCAAGCGCCGAGCCCGAGGATCGTCGATATCGGCCAACTTGGCCATCAACTGCTCAACCCGCTCCCGCTGGGTGAAGATGTCGGCTTCGGTGGGCTGGGTATTGGCCAAAATCTCATCGGCCAGCTCCCGGCCGATCTGGTCACCGAGCTCGTCGACCAGACGATCGGCTTCACGGTGATGATGCTCGATCCCGAGCCGCATCCCCAGACCAAACTCGGCATTGTCTTCGAACAGTGAGTTTGACCAGGCTGGACCATACCCCTTGGCGTTCTTGGCCCACGGGGTGGTGGGCAGGTTGCCGCCATAGATCGACGAACACCCGGTGGCATTGGCCACGACCAAGCGGTCACCGAAGAGCTGGGTGAGCAGCTTGACATAGGGTGTCTCGCCACAGCCGGAACACGCTCCCGAGAACTCGAACAGGGGCTCGAGCAGCTGGGAGTTCTTGACCGTGTTGTGGGCGACCAGGGTGCGATCGAGTTGGGGGATGTCGAGGAAGTACTCCCAACTGGTCCGCTCATCATCGGCGTGAACCAGCGCATCGGTCATATTGATCGCCTTGCGCTTGACATCGGTCTTGTCCTTGGCCGGACACACATCAACGCACACCCCGCAGCCGGTGCAGTCATCGGGAGCCACCTGGACGGTGAGCTGATACCCCTTGAGCTCGCGAGACCGGAAGGCCTTGGTCTTGAAGGTGTCGGGTGCATCGGCGATCGTGTCGGGCTCATAGGCCTTGAGGCGGATCGCCGCGTGGGGGCAGACGATGGCGCACTTGCCGCATCCGATACAGATGTCGGGTTCCCAGATCGGGATATCGACCGCCAGCTTGCGCTTCTCGTATTTGGTGGTGGCAGTGGGGAAGGTCCCATCCACCGGGAGGGCCGACACCGGCAGATGATCGCCCTGGCCGGCAAACATGGTGGCGGTCACCCGGTCGATAAAGGTCTCACCGGAGTTGAAATCAGGAATCCCGATCGCTGCATCAGCTGGGATCTCGCTGGTGGCCGGAACCAGTACCTCTTCGAGGGCGCCGAGCGCATCGGCTACCGAAGCCATATTGCGTTCGACCACCAGGCGGCCACGACGACCGTAGGCCTTCTCGATCGAGGCATTGATCGCATCGACCGCCTGCTGGGTGGGCATCACCTCAGCGAGAGCGAAGAAGCACGGCTGCATCACGGTGTTGATACGCCCTGGCATCTTGTTGTTGCGGGCAATCTTGGCAGCATCGATCGTGTAGACCTTCAAGCCCAAATCGATAATGCCTCGGCGCAGATAGGCCGGCAGATGCTCCCACAGCTCACTAGCCGGATAGGGAGCGTTCAGCAGCAAGGTTGAGCCCGGCTTGGCCGACTCCAGAATGTCGAACCGGTCGAGGAGACCAAACTGGTGGCAGGCGACCAGGTCGGCTCGATCGACCAGATAGGTGGCTTGGATATCCGCTGGGCCATAGCGAAGGTGAGACACGGTCATCGAGCCCGACTTTTTTGAGTCGTAGACGAAATAGCCCTGGGCTTTGAGGCCGGGAACATCGCCGATGATCTTCACCGAGGCCTTGTTGGCCCCCACCGTGCCGTCGCTGCCGAGGGCATAGAACACCGCCGACTTGTTTTCGCTCTCGATATGGAAATTCTCGTCGATCTTGAGGCTGAGATGGGTCACATCGTCGGCGATACCCACGGTGAATCGACGCTTTGGCTCATCGGCGGTGAGCTCGTCGAGCGCTGCCTTGGCCATTGCTGGGGTGAACTCCTTGGAGCCCAGCCCATAGCGGCCGCCGATCGTGGCGATCGCACCCCGTCCGGCATCGGCCAGGGTCAAGACCACATCTTGGAGGAGGGGTTCGCCGGTGGCGCCCGGCTCCTTGGTGCGGTCGAGGACCGAGATCCCGGTGACCGTGTCGGGGAGGGCGGCCAGGAAGGCCTCCATCGGGAAGGGGCGATAGAGGCGGATGGTGATCAGGCCGACCTTTTCGCCCTCAGCGTTCATCTTTTCGACCGCTTCAGCAGCAGCACCAGCACCCGAACCCATCATCACGATGACCCGCTCGGCATCGGGGGCGCCAACATAGTCGACCAGGTGGTAACGGCGACCGGTGATCTCGGCCAGCTCATCAAACACGTCGGTCACATGGCCCGCCACAGCGTCGTAGTAGGAGTTGGCGGCTTCACGGCCCTGGAAGAAGACATCGGGGTTTTGGGCGGTACCGCGCAAAACCGGGGCACTCGGACGCAGACGGCGCAGCTTGTGAGCTGCGATGTCGTCGTCGCGCACCAGGCTCTTGATCTCATCGACATCGAGTAGCTCGATCGTGTTGACCTCATGGGAGGTGCGGAAGCCGTCGAAGAAGTGAAGGAAGGGCACCCGCGAGCGCAGGGTTGCCGAATGGCTCACCGCCGCAAAGTCGTGGGCTTCCTGCACCGATGAGGCGCACAGCATGGCGAACCCGGTTGAGCGAGCAGCCATCACATCGCTGTGATCGCCAAAGATCGACAAGGCGTGGGTCGCCACAGCTCGGGCGGCGACATGGATCACCGTCGGGGTCAGCTCACCGGCGATCTTGAACATGTTGGGGAGCATGAGGAGCAACCCCTGAGACGCGGTGAAGGTGGTGCCGAGGGCACCGGTTTGGAGTGCACCGTGAAGCGTTCCAGCAGCACCGGCTTCGGACTGCATCTCGATGACCTCGGGGACCGATCCCCAGGCGTTCTCGATTCGGCTCGACGACCAGGCATCGGCATGTTCACCCATTGGGGAAGCTGGCGTGATCGGATAGATCGCAATTACTTCTGAGAGCGCGTAGGCAACCTTGGCCGCGGCTTCGTTTCCGTCAAGACTGACAAGACCCATGTCCACCATCATGGTCGAACTGAGGTCGAACCGTGCAATATATATCGGATTTTGTCGGCAAGAGTGACGAAATCCTCGATAGGTACTCCTACCAGGTATTATTCAAGTCTACGAACGGTTGACGGCGTGCGATCCGATGGTCGGAGAACAATCGATGCGTCAAGCACCGATACCCCCTGGTCAGAGATCGAGACCGGGTTGAGATCGAGCTCGGCGATCTCCGGATGGGACGCGACCATGTGAGAGATACGCCCAACCAGCTGGCTAGCCCGGTCGGTGTCGTCATCGTCGAGGAGGGCGGCTGCCCGGGTCGATCCGATCATCGAACGAGCCACTGAGGGAGACACCGGAGCTAACCGGATCTCTTCATCAGCGATGATGTCGGCCTTCACCCCACCAAGCCCAGCGGCCACGATGGGGCCAATCGTGGGATCATCGCTGGCCTTCACCCTCAGATCGACTCCGGGTGCTTTCATCGGCTGGACATAGACCTCAGCAGCATCAGGGCCGAGATGGGCGACCATGGTGGCCACCGCGTCAGCAACATCGCTGGCATCATCCAGGTTGAGAGCCACACCGGACTCCACACTGTGGCCCACCCGGCGCCGCAGGGCCTTGATCGCCACCGGATAGCCCATCGCCTCCGCGGTGGCCACCGCATCGGCCGCCTTGACCAGGGCGGTCGTGGGCATCTCAATGCTGTAGGTCGCCAAGAGTTGGCGCAAGACACCCGGTTCCATCGTTCCGGCATCGATATGGGCATCGATCAGTTCTTGGGCTGCCGCATCATCGATGGATGCTGATTCGTCATCATCATGGTCGACCTCATCGCGTCGCCATCGTGACCAGGCACCGATTCGCCCGAAGGCAGCGCGCGCCAGCCACCGGGGGAGCGTGGATCACCAAGACCCCATGAATGCTCTCATCGTTCAGTGCCTGTCGAATGGCGTGGTCATAGTCGTCGATGCTCCCATTCCAGTCGAGCTGGCGGGGCGGATCGACCGCCACCAGTCCGGCAGCATCAAGGGTGGCCCGAGCGAGCACCTCAGGACTACGAGAATTGCTGATCACCGCAATATTGCGTCCCTCCAGCGGCGGTTGGGTGGCGAACACCCGAGCGGTGTCCAACATCGCTGCCACCGTCGGCACCTCGATCACCCCGGTCTGGCGGAACAAGACCGCGGTGGCATTGCCGAGCATGGCCGCCCCGGTACGCACCGCCACGATCGGCTTATGGCGCGATACCCGGCGGGCGATACGAGCAAATTTGCGAGGGTTACCGAGGGATTCGGTATAGAGCGCGATCACCTGGGTGGCATCGTCATCCTCCCAGAACTGGAGCAGGTCATTGGCCGACACATCGCGTTTGGCCCCCAGCGAGACAAACCACGACAATCCCAGCTGAAGCCGGTTGGCCAGGTCCAACAGGGAGCTCCCCAAGGTGCCCGACTGCATCGAGATCGCCACCCGGCCTGATGGCAGGGTGACATGGGCCAGGGCAGCCTGGATCCCGACATCATCACGAGTGGAGGCGATGCCCATACTGCCGGGCCCGATGATGCGCAGCCCATTGCGGCGAGCCCGCTCCACCATCTCCGAGACCGAGACTTCGCCATGGTCGACCACGGTGATCACCACCGCTCCCCGGACCCGCTTGTCAATACAGTCATCGATCACCGCATCGAGCTGGCTCGGGGGTACAGCGATGAGGGCCAAGCCGACATCGCCGTCGATATCGCTCACTCGGGCATACGTCTGCTGGCCACCGATCGTGGTGTGATGAGGATTGACCGCATACACCGGGATCGAGTCGATTCGGGTGACGTTCGACCAGATCGCGCCCCCGATCGAGTCCGGGGTATCCGATGCCCCCACCACAGCGATCGATGAGGGCAAGAGGAGGCGGGCGATTGCCCGTGAATCGGCCCGTTGTTCTCGACGTTCGACCGAGTCGATGAACTCGCTGGTCGGATCGAGGGGAAAGTCGATATCGATCACTCCCGACTCGAATCGGCGCTGAACCGGCCATCCCGCCTTGGAGAACACCGCCAGCATGGCTCGATTGTCGCCGAGGGTTTGGGCAGTGAACCGATTGATGTCATTCTCGTGGGCGACCGCAGCGAGATGTTCGAGCAGCAGGGTGGCGATACCTCGGCCCTGGTTGTTGTCGTCCACCTGGAAGGCCACTTCAGCATCGCTTCGGTTGGTCCAGCGGTCATAGCTGGCCCAGGCGATGAACTCGCCGTGGTCTTCGATCACGAACGCGGCCCGATCGATGAAGTCAACTTCGGTGAAGCGCTTGAGCTCGGCAGCCGTCAGGGTGGGCTTGGCCGAAAAATACCGGCGATAGTTGCTCTCATAGGACTGTCGCTCGTGGAAGGCGGCCAGGTCGGGCGCATCGTCGGGTCGAATCGGTCGGATCAGCGCCGTGGAACCATCGCCGAGTACCACGGTTGATCGCCACCGTTCAGCTGGATCAGCAAGAGTGTGCTCGGAACCGTCGTTGGCACTCATGATGATGAGCTTGCCACGTCCGTCAACTCGGTGGGCGCATCTTGGCGCTCCCACCGCGCCCTATCAGCCCTAGGGTAGGGGCGATGGATCGACCGATTGGCATGTTTGACTCCGGGTTTGGTGGCCTCACGGTGGCCCGAGCCCTGATCGATCTTGCCCCGGCTGAAGACCTGGTCTATATCGGTGATACCGGTCGCTACCCCTACGGATCCCAGCCCCTTGAGCGAGTGCATGGCTACGCCCGCGAGATCGCCACCTCTCTGGTTGAGGATTTCGATGTCAAGGCGATCGTGGTGGCCTGCAATACCGCCACCGCCTCGGGCCTTGATGATCTGCGAGAAGAACTCCCAGTGCCGATCATCGATGTCATCGGTCCCGGATCGCGCTCGGTCGTCAAGGCCACCACCACCGGTCGAGTTGGGGTGATCGGCACCTATGGGACGATCTCGTCACGGGCCTATCCCAATGCGATCGCTGCCACCGGTGCGCCGGTCTATCTCGCCAGCGCGGCGTGCCCTGGCTTTGTGGAATTTGTGGAGCGCGGTCAAACCACCGGTGATGAGGTCATGATTCTCGCCCAGCGCTTGCTGGCCCCGATCATCGAAGCCAATGTCGACACGCTCTTGCTGGGCTGCACCCACTATCCCTTCTTGGCTCGCACGATCAATGAGGTGATGGGGCCTGATGTCACCCTGGTCAGTTCCGCTGATGAGACCGCGTTTGCGGCGATCGACGAACTGGCTCGACTTGGGCTCTTGCGCCAATCAGGCCGACCCGGCACTCACCGATTCTTGTCCAGCGGAGACATCGAGGTGTTTCGTGACCTCGGTGGCCGCCTGCTGGGTCCCGAACTCGACCACACCGAGCGCTGGCCGCTCACCCCACACGACCCCGCATCTACGAACTGAGGAGATTCCTGATGACTCGACCTGACGGCCGATCAGCCGACGAACTACGTCCCTTGCACTTTGAGCGCGACTTCACCGAGATGGCTGATGGCTCCTGCTTGGTCAGCTTCGGCAAAACCAGGGTGCTCTGCACCGCGTCGATCGAGGAGGATGTTCCCCGTTGGATGCGTAACTCGGGCAAAGGCTGGGTCACCGCCGAATACTCGATGCTGCCCGGATCGTCGCCAGAGCGGGTGCGCCGCGAGGCGGCCAAGGGCAAGCAGAGCGGACGAACGGTTGAGATCCAACGTTTGATCGGTCGCTCCTTGCGGGCGGCGTGCGACATGGTTGCTCTCGGTGAACGCCAGGTCACCGTCGACTGTGATGTGCTCCAGGCCGATGGCGGTACTCGTACCGCGTCGATCTGTGGTGGCTATCTTGCTCTCCACGATGCCTTGAGTCGCTTGGTCAATACTGAGGTGCTAGCGGTCCATCCTCTCCATTCGTTCTGTTCGGCGATCAGTGTGGGCATCGTTGGTGGCACCCCGGTGCTCGATCTGCCCTATGTCGAAGACAGCCAAGCCGATGTCGACATGAACGTGGTGATGCTGACGCCGAAAGACGGGGGCGAACCTCGCTTCGTTGAGGTCCAGGGCACCGCTGAAGGGATGGCATTCACCCGTTCTGAGCTCGATGCCCTCTTAGTCCTGGCTGAAGGTGGTTTGGGTGCCATCGCTCAAGCTCAGAAGGCGGTGGTGGCGACGCCACCGGCACCACGATGAGCACTCGTCCAATGACGACTCGTCCGGTCTTGGTGTGTGCATCGGCTAATCCGGACAAGGTCGCCGAAATGCGAGCGGTGTTGGCGCCAGCGGTTGATCTGGCCCCTCGGCCGCCTGATGTCGCCGATGTGGTGGAAGATGCCGACACCCTGGTGGGCAATGCCCGGCTGAAGGCGGTCGCGATCTGTGATGCCACCGGCCAGCCCGCGGTCGCCGATGACACCGGTTTGGAAGTTGATGCCCTCGGTGGTGCGCCGGGGGTCTATTCGGCTCGCTATGCCGGTGAGGGATGTACCTATGCCGACAACCGCCAAAAGATGCTGGCCGAGCTCGACGGTGTCGATGAGCGCTCGGCCCGGTTCCGTACCGCGGTGGTGGTGAGGTGGCCCGATGGTCGTGAACTGGTTGTTGACGGGGTGTGCGAGGGAGTGATCACTCGCACGGCCCGGGGCGATGGTGGGTTTGGCTATGACGCCATCTTCCAGCCCATCGACGGTGATGGACGCACCTTCGCCGAGATGGACGATGCGGAGAAAAACGCCATATCTCACCGGGGACGGGCCCTACGGAACCTGGTTGCTGCCCTCTCAGCCTGACACGCAACAACCCGCCGCCAAGGCGATCATCACCTTGAGGGCGGGTTGCTGGCTATCGAGTTTTGATTGTCTGGTCTTGTGCGTGCTGAGCCCTATCCTGGGCCCGTCGCCGACGTAGCCCAATTGGCAGAGGCACGAGGTTTAGGTCCTCGGCAGTGAGAGTTCGAATCTCTCCGTCGGCACCAGAACCGGTGGCGTGAGCCTCAGTTGGCTTTCCGGTTGCCCAAGGAGGCGTCAACGGTCAGCTGGCCATAGCCGTCGTTGCCGACCAAGCGGAACTTGGCGATAACACTGCGCAGGGTCGCCTCTTCTTCGAGCTGTTCGCTGACAAACCACTGCAACATGTTGTAGGTGGCGTGATCGGTCTGCTCAAGGGCCAGCGAGCTGAGCTTGTTGAGCTCAGCGGTCATGTGTTGCTCATGCTTGAGCGAAGCCTCAAACACATCGAGCAGGGTGCCGTACTCATCGGGCACGGTGTCGACCTGGTAGATCGTGATCTTGGCGTCTTGGCCGACCAGATAGTCGAAGATGCGATTGGCATGCTGCTCTTCTTCTTGGTACTGCAAGCGGAACCAGTGGGCCGAGCCGTCAAAATCCATGCTTGCGCAGTGGGCCGACATGGCCATATAGAGATGAGCCGAGTAGAACTCACGGTTGAGCTGTTGAAGTAGAGCTTCTTGGATGGTTTCAGAAATCATGACGGTCCAATCGATGATCTGGTGATGAATGTGTTTTATCCAAGCTAGCGGCTGGCTGGCGCGTTATAGGAAAGTGCTCGCTGCTGGCCTCGCTCCACATTGACCCGTCGCAAGAGGGCCATGCCGACGATGAAGAAGATCGCCAGGCCGCCGACCGCTGGTCGGCTGTTGTTGAACAGGGCGACACTGATGGTGAACAAGAGCGGCGAAATGATCGACGCGAACTTGGACAGGATCGAGAAGAAGCCGAAGTATTCACCACTGCGTGACGCTGGAATGAGGCCCGAGAAGAGGGAACGAGAGAGGGCTTGACTCCCGCCCTGGCAGATCGCCACCAGCCAGGCCAAGCCCCAGAACTCCACCACCGAGTCGAGGGTCAACCCCCACAGAGCGATGATGATGTAGGCGGTGAGGGCCAGCATGATCGAGCGCTTGGTGTCAAGCCGGTCAGCGATCGGCTTGACCAGCCGTGACACCGGCGAGGCGGCCAGGGCTGCAGCAACCGCTTGGACGGCCAGGATCAGGACCAGGATCAGACCCAGGTTGGAGTGGCGTTCCGGTGGGAGCACCTTGATCTCATCAATGGTGGCCATCTGGCCGGTGCCAGCAACGGCATCAAGCACCAGACGGTGATCGCCGGCGGTCTCGATCTCGATCTCGGTGACTTCTCCAACCCGGTCGACCGGGGCATCGGTCTCGATGATGACCGCCTTGCCGTCGCTGTCAACCAGGGTTGTGCCATCGACGACCACCGAGAGATCAGCGATATCGGGACCAGCGTTGTGGGTGACTTCGAGTGAGGCTCCAGTCCACTCAAACTCCACCGGTCCGGGCGATGGAGCGATCTCGGTGACCGCTTCGCCGGGATAGGGGGCGCCAGCCACACCCGACACATCGGCTGGCCCAGCGACCCGGGTGGCGATCCCCGCCAGCGGCAACAGGATGATGTTGGCGATCACGAAGGTCAACAAGAAGCGTTGCTTACGGCCGGTGCTGCCCGGCAATGAGCCGAAGATCAGGCTGTAGGGAATGCCGACAAACTGGACCAACAAGACCGCCAGGATCAGTTCCATCGACCCAAACCGGAGTTCGGCACCATAGATGGTGGCCACCGCGATGATCGCCCCGATGGCATCGTTATAGATCACGAAGGCGATCAAGAAACGGGCCAGGTCGGGCATCTGGCGGATCTCACCCAATGTCGACTTGATGCCGGAAATCACCGTTGATGCTGCATTGGTGCCGCTGTGAGCCAGATTGTCATCTGCTGGCGGTTCGGGAACCTGGCGGATGAGGGGGATGGTGAAGACCAGCCACCAGATCCCAACCGAGGCCAAACTGATCCGCACCCCCAGATCGTTGTCGGGAAGGGCGAAGATCATCACGATATTGGCCACCAGCAAGAGCCCGCCGCCGAGATAGCCGAGGGCGTAGCCCTTGGCTGAAACCGAATCGACCTCGTCGGGTTTGGCTACGTGGGGCAAGAGGGCGTCATAGAACACGATCGATCCGCTGAACCCCACTCGGGCCATGCCGAACAGGATCAGGGCTAGGGCCCAATCACCGGGACGAAGAGCAAACAGCGACGAGGTGAGGAGCGATCCTCCGAGAGCGAACATGATCAGGAGTCGCTTGCGGCGGCCCTTGGCATCGGCCCAGGCGCCGAGGATGGGGCTGGCCACGGCCACCACCAAGCCGGAGATCGACAAGGTGATCGTGTACATCTGGGTCGCCCGGGCTGCCGATGACAGGTTGTTGGCCAACACGCTGGCGAAATAGACCGGGAAGACAGCGGCCAAGATGGTGGTGGCAAAGGCCGAGTTGGCCCAGTCGTACCACATCCAGGCGCGCACGCTGCGCTGTTCGGGGTTCTTCATCGATCGGTTCCTTGCTTGAGAGGTGGGTTGAGACGTGGTGGACATGGTCACGACACCGGAATCCAGGCGAGCACGATCTCTTGGATATCGATGTCTCCCTTTTCAAGGGGGATGTCGAGCTCGGTGATCTCGGTGGCAATACCCATCCAACGGGCATCGATCTCGGTCACCTGGTCAGCCAGGTCGGCTTCGAGATCGAGAAGCTTCTGGTGGAGCCGCTCGACCTTGTTCTCCGCAGCGTCCACCCGCTTCTTAGCAGTCTGGGTGGTGCCACGTCGACGGCTAGCGGTGCCGAGGGAACCCAACATGCCACGCCGTGACTTGCCGCCGAGCAGGCCTCCAAGGATCGAGCCAGCCGTGGATAAGAGCTCAGAGTTGCGCTTGCTGGCGGCATCTTGTTCGAGAACATCCACCCGATCTTCGGCGGTGGCGATCTGGTCTCGGAGCCGGTTGACCTTCGATTCGGTGGTGTGGCGCAGTTTGGCGATCTCAGCATCGGCAGCCTCGTCGGCTGCTCGGCGACATCTCAGCTCGAAGGCTTCGGTATCTTCGCCGGGACGGGCATACAGCTTGAGCGCCTTGTTGGCCCCGATCGTGATGGTGCGGCTTCGGTAGAGGTGGTCTTTGAGGTCGCGTTCCACGTCACGGAAGAAGGTCTTGTTGGCGATCTTGGCCTCCGGCATCTCGTAGATCGCGTGGTCGGGGACCCGATCGATGAGGTCGCGATCGTCATAGTCGACTGGGATTGCCCTGGTGACGTCGATGCGCTCATCGAGGGGATGGATCACACATTCGTATTCATCGTCGTGGACCAGATCAGCCTTGGTCTCATCAAAGCGGAGCCGGACCCGGGCGACGATGGCGGGGGACCAGCGGGTCCCTTGCCGGTCGCCATCAACCTCGTCGAGCCAGGGGGCGGCCACATCGACCCAGCGAACCGGAATCCCGTCGGCCACCTCGGGCATGACCGCGGTTTCGTTGTCGCTGAGGGCCGGTGCTGACGATGTGCTTGATCCCGTCGTGGCGGCTGAGGTCGACGGCGAGGTGGTCTGGGCTGGTGAGGGCTGGGCTGGCGAGGCCGCGGTCGCGGCCTCGCGCTCATCGGCCATCAACTCAGCGATCTGGTCGCGAGTCATCGGGCCCCGCAGATAGCTCATCGCCCACCGGGTGGTGAAGACCGAAACGGTGTCCTTGCCCGGCTGACGCAGAACAAACTCTCGTTTGGCCAGCCCCGAGATCGTGTCATCAACCGCTGAGGTGTCGATACTGCCTGCTGCCGAGGTGAGCCCGTCCAGGAGTCGGGCCTTGTCCCGCTCGGTGGACAGCCGTCCGATCATCCAGGTGCCGGCATTGGACAGGGCTTTGTAGTCGATATCGACCGGGTTTTGGGTGCTGACCACCACCCCAATGCCAAAGGCCCGAGCCTGCTTCATGAGGGTCATGATCGGCTTCTTGGTCGGCGGGTTGGCGGTGGGTGGCAGATAGCCAGCAACTTCGTCCATATAGAGCAAGGCCCTCAGGTCGGTCGTGCCCGATTGGCGGCGCATCCAGGTGACCAGCTTGGCCAGGATCAGGGAGGTGACGAATTGGCGTTCCTCGTCAGACAGGTGGGCGGTGGTGATGATCGCAGCGCGCCCCTTGCCGTCTGGGGTGTAGAGCATGGAGTCGATATCGAGGGCTGGTCCGTCAGCCCAAGCAGCAAACGCTGGCGATGCCAGGAGCCCATTGAGCTGGAGGGCCAACTTCATCCGATCTTTGGGTGGGAAGAACTGGTCGAGTTCGAACACCCCGAGTTTGCGAATCGGGGGATTGCCAACCATGCCGACCAATCCAGCCAGGTCGAGATGCTGACCTTGCGACCAGGCGTGGCTGATCAGGTTGGACAACAAGATGTGCTCCCGGCTCGACAAGGGGTCGGCATCGACGCCGACGAGGGCGAGCAATCCGGTGACATAGCCTTCGATCTCGTCGCCGACGAGTTCAGCATCGGTGAGGTCGTCGGGGGCGTCGAGCGAGCCGACGATATTGAGGGGCACTCCCGACTGGGAGCCGGGGGTATAGATCGTGAAATCGGTGGTGGAGCGCAGGGCAGCGATACTCGCGCTGGTGATGCCCCAGCCCAGCAGTCCCTGAGTCCACAGCTCGGCTTGTTGGGCGGCAAACTCGTCGGGAGTGGCGTTGGCGGCTTTGGCTTGGGCAGCATCGATCCAGGGGCGGAACGAGGCCCCATCCAGGGTGGGGAAGGTCAAGCACAGATTGGTGAGGTCACCTTTGGGGTCGATGATGAGGGCAGGCAAGCCGGCTCCGAGGACCTCTTCGAGCAGGACAACACCAAGGCCGGTCTTTCCCGAGCCGGTCATACCGACGATGACTCCGTGGGTGGTCAGTTTGTCGGAGTCGATGCGGATCTCGTCGCCGGTGCGTTCATGTGATGCCGGATCGACGGTGCCGCCCAGAAAAAACTCAGCCATGTCGCCGAGAGTAGTAAATGGTCATCACGT
>PDSL01000093.1 GCA_002748455.1 Ilumatobacter coccineus | reverse complement strand
AGTTGCCGTCGGTGTCGGTGGTTACCGTCAGCGTATCGCTGGCATCACCATCGCCATCCAGGTCACCGGTAATGGTCACCGCAACTCCGGCGAGCCCGGATTCACCTGCATCCTGAACCCCGTCACCGTTGAGATCGCTCCAGATCGTATCTCCGATAGAACCGGCTCCGGTATAGCCAAAATCCTGATCCAGATTCACTTCGCCTCCGGACAGAGTCAGCGAAGAGGTGTTGTCGGCTCCGCCATCAGGATCCGCTGTGGCCTCGACACCATCGGGCAGGTTGGTCAGCGTGATCGTATAGTCACCTGCGGCCAGTCCGGTGAAGAGATAGCGGCCGTCGGCATCGGTGGTTGTGGTTTCTGTCACTCCACCCGGGCCGTTGAGGGTGACGGTGACTCCAGAGAGCCCCAGCTCGCCGCCATCGAGGATGCCATTGGCGTTGCTGTCAAACCAGACGGTATCGCCGATAGCCGTAGTCTGCAGATAGCCAAAATCCTGGTCGAGGTTGTCCTCGCCGGCACCCAGGGTGAGCGATGCCGTATTATCGTTTCCACCATCGGGGTCAGCCGTTTGCACCACTCCTGCGGGCAGGGTGTTCGGGTCAACCGTGATCGTATAATCACCGGCCAGCAGGTGGTCGAACAGATAGTTGCCGTCGGTGTCGGTGGTTACCGTCAGCGTATCGCTGGCATCGCCGTCGCCATCCAGATCACCGGTAATGGTCACCGCAACTCCGGCAAGCCCGGATTCACCTGCATCCTGAACCCCGTCACCGTTGAGATCGCTCCAGATCGTATCACCGATAGAACCGGCTCCGGTATAGCCAAAATCGACACGATCCGTATGTTCTCCAGCCGTCAGGGTGTACACCGCCGAGCCGTCTGGATTATTGGTTATGCCGTCCAGATCGTAACTGGGAGTGGTTCCTGCCGGCAGAGTAGCCGGGTTGACGGTGATGGTATAGGAGGCGGCCTGCAGTTCGTCAAAGAGATAGTTGCCGTTTGCGTCAGTGGTCGTGGTTGTCTGGTAGTCGACGCTGCCGTCACCGTCGAAGTCAACCTCAAGGAGGACCTCAACGCCGGCCAGACCGACTTCACTGCCTTCCTGGAAGCCATTATCATTGGCATCAAACCAGACGGTATCGCCGATGGACCCTGTACCTGGAGTGATTGTGTAGGAGGCGGTGGCGGTGTCCTGGGTGCCATCTACGTCGTAGATTGGATTGCCTGCGCCGTCGGTGGCGTCGTTGTAAACCCGATCATTGGGATCGCCAGTGCCCTCCTGGCTGGACCAGTCGGCATCAACGGTATTGGGATGGTTTGGAGTGGTACTCACCGGATCAAACCAGGCCGCAGCCACCTGGGCGGTGTAGACGATGGTAATACTCTCACCTGCAGCCAGCTCCCATGGGGTGCTGGCATCTCCAGAGAAGAGCCACTCGTTGTCGAGCGTTCCGCTGTTCATCTCCGAGGTTCCTAAGAGATCGGTACCGTTCGAGTGGGTAACACCTACCAGCGTAACGTTCTGCATACCCGGGCTGGCAATATCCTGGGCCGTTACCTCATAGGCGGTGGCACCGCCTGTGTTTTCGAGGGTGACCGTATACTGCATAACATCGTACAGCTCGTCGGCCTGAGTATCGCCCGGGCCATCGCCGCCAAGATCAACAACGCTCTTGCTTGTGGTAATCTGTGGTTCGACAACAGTAAAGTCATCGGTATCCGTCTGACTAACCGTGTCACCGTCCTTGTTGGTATAGCTCAGGGTCACCGAGTTGCTCAGGGTTGAGCCTGCCTGGGTGGCATCGACATTGGCGACGGTGGCATCG
>PDSL01000034.1 GCA_002748455.1 Ilumatobacter coccineus | reverse complement strand
AAGCGGGATGCCAACCCCAATGTCGTCCTCAACAATCTCTATAAGCAGACCCAGCTCCAATCGAGCTTCTCGATCAATATGGTCGCCCTGGTCGATGGGGTGCCCCGGATCCTCAATCTGCGCACCGCCCTCGATGGCTATGTGCGCCATCAGATCGAGGTCGTCACCCGGCGTTCGGAGTTCCGTCTTGCCAAGGCTGAACGGCGTGAACACATCCTCGAAGGCCGCATTAAGGCCCTCAACGTCATCGACGAGATCATCGCGCTGATTCGAGCCAGCGATGATGCTGCCGCCGCCAAGGCGGGCTTGATGGCCGAACCCTATGAGTTCACCGAACTCCAGGCTGAAGACATCTTGAGCATGCAGTTGCGTCAGCTCACTCGACTGTCACGGATCGATATCCAGGCCGAACTCGACGATATTCGCAGCCGAATCGCTGAACTCCAGGCCATCTTGGGTGATGAGGCCTTGCTCCGTCAGGTCATCAAGGATGAGCTGGCTGAGATCAAGGAGGCTTTCGCCACACCGCGGGTGTGTGAGATCACCTATGACGATGGAGAGTTGTCGATCGAGGATCTCGTCGATGACAAAGAGCTCGTCATCGTGATGACCGAAGCCCACTATGTCAAGGCGGTTCCGGCGACCTCGTTCAAGTCCCAAGGCCGCGGCGGTCGGGGAGTGAGCGGGGGCAAGATGAAGGCTGAAGATGTGGTCCGCCACGTGATCTTCACCTCAGCCCACGCCCACCTGCTCTTCTTTTCCAATCGAGGCAAGGTCTATCGACTGCGAGCCCTCGACATTCCCGAGCGGGAACGCACCGCCAAGGGAATGCCGATCGTCAACCTTCTGCCCCTCCAGGCCGATGAACACATCCAGGCGATCATCGACACCCGCGAGTTTGCTGGTGATCGCTATCTCTTCTTCGCTACCCGCAATGGCACGGTCAAGAAAACCACCTTTGATGCCTACGACTCCAGCCGTCGGGATGGCTTGATCGCCATCAATCTGCGCGATGGCGACGAGCTGGTCAAGGTGATCGAAACCTCTGGTGATGACGACATCTTCATGGTGTCGAGCCGAGGGATGACGATCCGGTTCAACGAGGGCGATGTTCGCTCGATGGGCCGCTCCGCCGGTGGGGTGCGCGGTATGAAGCTGCGCAGCACCGATGATCGGGTGGTGTCGTGCGATGTTGCCCGCGACGACACGGCGATCCTGTTGATGACCGATGCTGGATACGGCAAGCGCACCCAACTCGATCGGTTCAACCGTCAAGGACGAGGCGGCCAAGGCGTGCGCGGGATCAAACTCACCGGGCATCGCGGCAATGTGGTCGCCGCATTCATGGTGGGACTCGAGGACGAGATCGTCGCCGTGTCATCCGGCGGGGTCACCATCCGCATGAATGTGCGCGAGATCTCGTCCCAGGGCCGTGATGCCACCGGAGTGAGGGTGATGAATCTCGACGATGGGCAAACCGTGGCATCGGTTGCGCCGATCGTGTCCGCCGATAGCTGACCGTATCCCCCACGATCGACCCTCGAGGTCCGCTTGCCGCTTGACGGCCGATGACCACTCCTGATGAGGAGGGATCGTGAGACGCGATATCGGAGGCATGAGCCTCACCCTGGGCATGATGGGCGTTGCTGTCGCGGCGGTGATGATGATGGCGATGATGCCGGTGATCGATCGAGTGATCGATCGCCAAGCAGCCACCCAGGCGGCCGACGCGGCCGCCCTAGCTGGGGTGATCGATGGCCACGCCGCCGCCGTCGACGCTGCTGAGCACAATGGCGGTGAACTGGTCGCCTGGGAGATTGATGGCGCGGTGGTGACCGTGTCGGTCACCGTCGGATCGATGACCGCGACCGCCCGTGCCACCGATGGACCATGAGATCGTCATACAATCAACCAGGTGAGCACGCCAGGAGACACCCCATCGTCGGAGTTCGACGGCGATCTCGTCCCTTCCGACGAGAGTGATCAGGCTGCTGGGTGGACCGAGTCGTGGGCCCAACAGATCATCCCGGCGATCACCCGTCCCCAGCGTTCCACGAACCGGCGACCCCGGGTGCGCAAGGTCACACGGGTGCTGCGCCATATCGATCCGTGGAGCACGTTCAAGGTTGGGCTCTTGTTCAGCGTGGTCGCCTACTTGGTGTCATTGACCAGTGGGATCCTGTTGTGGCAGGTAGCCGATGCCACTGGCACCTTGACCAATGTGGAGCGGTGGTTCACCCAGTTTGGTTGGGAGACCTTTGAGATCGATGGGAGTGAGATCTTCCGGGATGCCTGGGTGATCGGCCTCATGCTGGTGATCGCGTCAACCGGCATCCTCGTCTTGCTGGTGACCGTGTTTAACCTGGTCAGCGACATCATCGGTGGGATCAGGGTGACCGTTCTCGAAGAAGAGGTCGTCGAGCACAGCGGTGCTTCATCCCAGCCGGTCACCCTTGATCAGGCGATCGCGATCGACGATGCCCCCTTGGTCGATGAGTCGTGGACCGTTGAGGATCTTCCCGACGACATCGATCCCGCTAGCCTGACGAGCCGCTGGGGCTATAGCTCAGTCGGTTAGAGCGCCGCCCTGATAAGGCGGAGGTCGCTGGTTCGATTCCAGCTAGCCCCACTCCACCGCAACGACGCGTCCGCTGGGCGCGTCGTTTGCGCGTGGTGGGAGCGAACCCGATCCTAAGATGACCCCATGCGAGCAGTTGGGCGGATCCTGGCCGTGGTGGGTCTTGGGATGGTGATCGCTGGAGCTCTTCGTCTTCGAGGGCGGGGCGGGCTGCCTCCACAGCGGGGCAGATGGCAACTGATCGATCAGTCGTGACGAGCTGACCCCTGGTCAAACACCTTGAGATAGAAGTCCAACTCAGCGGTCATCATGTGCTCGATCGTGTCGGCCCGTCGGAAGCCGTGGCCTTCACCCTCATAGGCGTGGTAGTCACACTCGATGCCCCTATCCAGCAAGGCTGAGACGATCATCTCGCTCTGATTGGGGGGAACCGCCTGGTCATCGAGACCTTGGAACACGATGACCGGACAGTCGAGGCGATCGAGATGGGAGATCGGTGATCGTTCCTCATAGAGGTTGCGGGCTTCAGGCCAGGGACCGATCAGGCGATCGAGATAGCGAGACTCAAACTTGTGGGTGTCGGTCGCGAACGCTGACAGGTCGGCTACGCCATATCGGCTAGCCCCAGCAGCAAACACATCACCGTGAGCCAGGGCGTTGAAGACCGTGAAGCCACCGGCTGATCCTCCTCGGATCACCATCCGGTCCCGGTCAACCCAGCCCTGATCAGCTAACCAGGTTGCCGCGGCCAGACAATCTTCAACATCGATGACACCCCACTGATCGTCGAGCAGGTTGCGATAGGCGGTACCCATCCCGGTCGATCCCCGATGGTCGACATCGACCACCGCAAACCCTCGGGTGGTCCAATACTGGACCTCCAACGACAAGAATGGCCGAGCTGCTGAGGTGGGGCCACCATGGATCATGGTCACCAAGGGTGGCCGTTCATCGGCGGGGCCCTCGGCGGTCGAGCTGCGCGGTGGATAGAACCAGCCATAGGCGGTGGCCGCGCCGTCACCGGTGGGATAGTCGATGCGTTCGGCCACCGAAATGTCTTCGGTAGGGATCGGCAGTGGGGGAGCGGCCACGATCACCCGCTGGTCGCTGGGATCATCCAGGCGGTACGACACGATCTTGGGCAGCTCGGTCGATGATGACACGATCGCGGTCACCGTGGTGGAGCCCACCCAGAGCTGGCCCAAACCGGCAGCGCCGACCTCGTGGGCGATCCCATCGATCACCAGCTGGCCCCGCGACGACCACACGTGTTGGCCATCGGGGCTGATCCCGTGATCTCGCAGTCCGAACACCCAGGCAGGACCGCCGATCTCGGTTTCGCTGGGCCACAGATGGGTTTGGTCGCCATCGATGCGCCAAAGGTTCCACCATCCCGACTGGTCACTGATCACCGTGGTGCCGATCGGCTGAACGAACGACGGTCCCTCAGCCATCACCACATCAGTGCCAGCACCCAGATCGCACTCGATCAGTGACGTGGAGTTCCACGGCATGTTGGGATGGTTCCACACCACCGCCCGAATCCGATCGGGGGTCACAAAGGTGGGCGACATCACAAAATCGGTGCCCGAGAAGATCGACCGAGGCTCACTTGGCTGGTGGGCATCGAGGATGACCAGATCGTTGACCACTTCACCGTCACGATCGCGCTCGCGCACCGCCACCAAGGTGGTTCCATCTGGCGAGAGTTTCATGTCGGCATATCTCACCGATCGAGCGATCGTTGGCGCGCTGGTGAGGGCTTCCGGGGGCGTCGATCCATCGAGGGGCACCCGATAGATCCGCTGATCAGCAAAATTGACAAACCAGGCCATCCCCGCCGCGACCCAGGCTTCGCCACCGCCATACACGTGGGCAGCACTTCGGGCGTTAAAGGGGGCATCGATCAGATCACGGGGCGTGCCATCATCATCGACGACGAGGACTTGGCGACCCTGCTCGGCTGGTCGGACTTCGCACCACACGGTGACCGGTCGACCAGTGGATTCATCAACCCAGACATTGACCAGTTTGACGGTGCCCTGGGTCAGGGTCGATGGACTGATCGGCGATGGCCAGCGGCCATAGGGGAGGGGAGTCATCCTCCCAGTATGGACGATCAGGGGTCGGTAGGTGGGGGAGCGAGCCGTTCGATCGACGCGGCCAGATCGGCTAGGCGACGGTCGAGTTCTTCGCCGGTGATCATGTCAGCCAGGGCGATTCGCACACTGGCGATCTCCCGGGCCAGAAACTCGGTGTCGTTCTGGGTGCGCTCAGCAACTTCCCGGTCGAGCTCGGCTTGGGCCCGGTCGCGCGACTCTTGACGGTTCTGGGCCAACAGGATCAGGGGAGCCGCATATGCCGCCTGGGTGGAAAACGCCAGATTCAACAAGATGAAGGGGTAGGGATCCCAGCGGTAGCGGGCGATCAAGACCACATTGAGGGCGATCCACAAGGCGACAAACACGGTTTGATACACCAAGAATCGAGCGGTGCCGAAATAGCGGGCAATCCCTTCGGCAAACCGGCCAAAGGCATCGGGGTCATAGGACAGATCAAAGCGCCCGGTGGTACGAGGGGTGCTCAAATCAGCTCGTCGTTTCATAGCTGCACTCCCTCAACCGTTTCGCCCATCGTGGGGCCAACCTGGTCTTGACGACGGTGCTTCAATCGCCATCCAGCGCCCAACATGCGGTCGACCACGTCATCGACACTGATCGCTCCAAGCATTCGCTGGTCATCATCGACCACCGCCAAGGTCAACATGTCATAGGACGCAAACTCCTCAAACACCGCCCGGTCACGGGTGCCGGGATGGACGGTGGGGATGTCACGATCGACGAGGTGATGCAATTCCATCATCGGCGGTTCTCGCAGGAGACGCTGCATATGGACCACACCCAAGAATCGCCCGGTCGGGGCCTTGTAGGGGCTCCGGGTGACAAACACCTGGCTGGCGATCGATGGGGTCCACTCCGGTTTGCGGATCTGGGCCAGGGCATCGGCCACGGTGGCGGTCGATCCCAAGATGATGATCTCGGGGGTCATCATCCCGCCAGCGGTGGATTCTTCATAGGACAAGAGGCGGGTCACCACCGCAGCATCGTCATCATCCATCGCCGCCAGCACGGTGGAGCGCTGATCGCTGGGCATCTCGCCCAACAGGTCGGCCAGGTCGTCATACTCCATCTCATCGAGGACGCTGACCAAACGATCGAGATCAAGATTCTCAATCACCCGCAGCTGTTCATCCTCGGTGAGCTCTTCGAGCACGTCAGCCAAGCTCTCATCATCCATGGTGGCCAAGAGTTCACGCCGGCGGGCCAGGGGCATGGCCCTCACGATGTGGGCCACATCGGAGGGATGCATCTCGCGCAGCCGGGCCGCTTCGGCGGCCATGGCATTGGTCCCGACGAAGAGATGAGACAGATCCGACCAGTCGAGGAGGCGATAACTGGCTTTGCGACCCAGGGCGCCTCGGCGCGACACGCGGATCTTGTCGACATGCCAGGTCACCGATCGAGGAGTACGGGTTTCCACGATGCCGACATCGCTGATTCGTTCGCCGGTGGGCAGGGCGGTATCGATCACATCGGCCCCGATCAGGATTTCGCCCGGTCGACTCTTGAAGGGGTTGAGATCGAGATCCCAGCTCCGCAGTCGCAGACCATCGCTGCTGATGTGGGCGATTCGAGGGGCGGGGATAAAGATCCGTCGCTGCTGACTGATCGCCACACAACCGATCACCTGAGGCGGATGCCCCGATCGACCAGCAGCGGTGATGATGTCATCGATCGCGCCGATTCGTGCTCCACCAGCATCGAGCAAGGGGAGCCGCATGATCCGATAGGCGTAGATCAGTTCCCCAGACATAGGCCGAAGACTAGATCGCTCAGACCGGCGACGACACCTCAATCAGGCGGGTTAGGTCAAACTTTTGCTGGTTCGACCGCCACCAGGGTGTCGCTATAGGCCACACCGCCGCCCCAGTCGGTGAGGGTGGCATTGGTCAGACTGTTGGCCACCTGGCCGTCAGGATGGTGATCACGCCACCACCCCCACGGGATCGCCGCGAGCCCCGGTCGGAGTCGATCGGTGATGGCGACGGTGAGTTCCAGACTGGCCCGACGGTTGTAGACCCGGGCCCGATCGCCGTTACTCAGGCCATAGGTGGCGGCATCGGCGGGATCGAGTTCGATCACCGGACCACCGCTGGCACCGCCGTGGCTGGGGAGCTGGGCATAGCTCGAATTGAGGAATCGAAGGTGCTGCTTAGGGGTCATCAGCTGGAGCGGGAACCGGTCGGCATCAGGACCGAAGGGTCCCTCCACCGGGCGCACATAGGTGGGAATTCGGGGCTGGCCGATCGCGTCGAGCGCGGTACTGGCGAATTCGATCATTCCTGAGGGCGTCGGGACCTCACCGTCTCGCCACGGGGCATCACTACTGTCGGTGGGCACCTTGACCCAGCCGGTCTGGCGCAAGGCCGCAAGGTCAACCGTTGGGAAGGCCGCGGCCAGCAGGGTGTCGTCATCGTCGAACAAGCAGGGATCGGTCAAGCCCATCGCCCGGGACAAGCGCCGGAACAAGGTTGGATTGCTGACCGCTTCACCTCGGGGTGGGATCGCTGCTTCGTTCCAGCCGAGCCAGAGATGACCCCACGGGGTGACCACATCGGTGGCTTCGATCTGGGTGGTCGCCGGAAGGACGATGTCGGCATAGCGAGCGGTGTCGGTGAGGAACTGGTCATGCACCACGGTGAAGAGATCGTCTCGTCCCAGGCCGTCGCGCACCCGGTTGGCATCGGGAACGATCACCGCTGGGTTGGCGTTCCACACGATCAGGGCTCGGATCGGCGGATCGGCATCGAGGAGGGCCTCGCCGAGGCGACCCATATTGAAGATCCTCGGCTCGGGAGTTGGACCCAGGTCGCCTCGTTCGAGCGCCTCACCGTCAACGAGGCGACCGTGCCAGGTACCAACACTGAAGAACAGGCCTCCACCACGCCTCTTCCAGGCGCCGGTGAGGGCCGGCAAACAGGCCAAGGTGCGAGCGAACATGGCTCCGTTCTCGTGATGTTCGCCCCCGATGAGGGTCCGGATCGCCGCTGGAGAGGTGGTGGCATAGTCGCGGGCTAGGCGGGTGATCGTGGCGGCATCAACCCCGCATTCAGCACTGGCGCGCTGCGGTGTCCAGTCGGCAACTGCGTCACACAATTCCTCGAATCCGGTGGTGTGATCGCGAACCCAGTCCCGATCCCAGAGCCCTTCGGCGATGATCACCTGGATCATCGCCAAGATGAGGGCGGTATCGGTACCGGGTCGGGGCTGGATGAAGAGGTCACCCCGCTCGGGGTCGATTGCATCGGCGGTGAGGGTGCGGATCGGATCGATCACGATCAGGCGAGCACCACGCGATCGGGCCCGTTCGATCGTCGGCCAGAGGTGGCGATTGGTCAGCCGAGTATTGGTGGCCCACACGATGATGAGACGGCTGTGTTCCAGGTCGAGCGGATCGCCGCTGAGCCGTGATCCATTGGTCATCTCGATGCCGGCTCCAACGGTGGCACCACAGATCGTGTGAGACAATCGGCTAGCGCCGAGACGATGAAAGAACCGGGCCGAGATCCCCGCCAGAGCCAGGGTCGACTGGTTGCCAGCACTGCTGAACGGCAGGATCGCTTCGCCCCCGTGAGCATCGATCAGAGCATGGAGCCGGGAGGCGATTTCGTCGAGCGCGTCATCCCAGCTGATCGGTTCAAACCGACCGGCACCTTTGGGCCCGACACGTTTGAGAGGATGGAGCACCCGATCCGGTGAATAAACCCGATCGAGATAGCGGTTGACCTTAGGACAGAGCTCTCCGGCCGAGTAGGGATGGTCGGGATTGCCGCGCACGGCGACCGCTCGGGGGCCATCAGGGGTGTCGTCAACGGTGACCGTCCACCCGCACGAGTCAGGACAATCGTGGGGGCACACGCCCTGGACAACCCGACTCATCTCCCCATCGTAGGACCGGGGACGCGTTCGTCAGCACGAGTGTGCTGGTGGCGGACTTATGACGAGGCGAAATCAACCAAGGCTTGGTTGACCCGAGGAAGATCGACGCGTGCTCCGAGACCGTCGTCGGTGATCGGAACGAGACGCAGGGCGCCCCGGTCGACGGTGACAACCGCTGATCCGTCAGGAGCGAGGATGACATCGTCGTGGGTGCCAAGCTCGATCACACCCTCAGCGGTGATCAAGGACCAGCGGTTTTCCACCCTGGTCAAGGTTCGACACCCACCGAGATCGCTGGCGGCATAGGTGGTGGTCACCGGCTCAGCGATCGCCTCGCCATCGCTCAGGCGAACCACGCTCAATCCGTCGAGGGTGGTGATCGTCACACAGCGGTCGGTGGTCGAGAGGTCGGTGGCCGGTTGGCCGGCCAGTGCAGCGAGTTCGTCGCCATCATGATTGAAGATCTTGGTGATCGATGAGGTGACCACGACGATCCGGTCAGCGGTGATCGTCGCCGCAGACACGGCGGAACCAGCATCGGCGAGGGGGGCGAGCTCATTGGAGTCGCGGTGAAGTCGACCGATCTGACCTGAGTTGGTCACCACGATCAGGCCCTGGTCATCGAGAGCTGAGGCCACCGGAAGATCGATTCGGGCTCGACCGTGGGTCGACCCGTCGGTGCCATAGAGCGCGATTTCCGCCTTGTTTCCCACGGTTTGGCGGGTGGCGATGAGGTCGTGACCGACAGCGATCGGCTGGTCGGGAAGATAGGTCAGGGTGTCGGGCTCAGACCGGTTGATCACCAGGGTTTGAAAGTTGGCCGCATCAGCGAGTGCGATCACGCGGCCATCGGTGACCACGCTGCTGGCGAACAAGAGCGGTTTGGCTTGGTTGGCGAGGGCGCCCACATCGATGGTCTCATTCGTGGTCAGATCGATGAGGGTCACATTGCCGCCCCGCTCTACTCCAGCAACCAGGAGATCGTTCACCGTGCCCGACGGTCGCGCCACGGCGGTGCCAGCTGGCAGGCTGATGCGCACGGCGTCGCCGGTGGGATCGATCAGGATGCCGTCACGGTCGGCGAGTGCCAGTTGGGCAATAGCGGGATTGGCGCCGGTGCGGGTGAAGACACCACGGGCCGGCGATGCCGCTGGGGAGGTGGCGACGGTGGCACCCTCGGTGTCAACCACGGTGACGGCGCCGGTGGTCGGCTCGACCAGAACGATCCGATTCCACGAGGCATCGAGGGTGGAGGTGGTGGTGCCGACTCGGCCGAGGAGTCGGGCGATGGCCACCCCGCCCACGATGAGCAGTGCCAGAATGATCGTGGTGGCCAGCATCTGCTGGGCTGGGGTCAGGCGCCGTCGTCGAGCGGGCGGACGCTGACGCCGCGGCCGGGGAGCTGGGCGTTCCAGATCGGGATCGATCGGTGTCGACCTGGGCCGTTGGCGACCTTGACGGGGACGGTGGCCCGGTTGTGGCCGTCGCCGAGGCGGTCGCTGGTCGTCCCGTCGGGAGCGGGGGGGAAGGTCGAAACCGTCGTCGGTCATCCTTCGCGACTGTAGACCGAGCAGGGCCCTGATGGGCAGTATTGAACGCGTCTTTGGTCGGGTGTTGACGCTCCGTGCTGGCTGGGATGAGGGCTACGCTGACCAGATGGAGTTCACCTGCCCTCGTTGCGCTGAGACGGTTGAGGCGGTCTACTACGGGCCCTGTGTGTCGTGTCGTGAAGAACTCAATGATCTCTTTGGGCAAGAAGGTCGCGTGATCGAGATCGCTGACTACGAACCCAAGATGAATGTCACCCCCAACGCGGTGGCGTTGAAAGACGACTGAGTTCGATCGCTGGGCTTACGCCCGCTGGGTGGAGCCGCTCACAAACCACGACCAGGGCTGGACGGGGAGACGGCGGAAGGCGTACTCGGAAGTGAGGGTGGAGACATCGAATCCGGCGTTGGCAACCAGACCGGCGATGTCTCGGTCAACATGGCACCCGCCGCTGAAGCGACCCCACACCGGTTGGATGCGACGCTGGATGGTGTTGACCCGTGGTGAGGGCGCGATCGAGTGTTCGACCAGTCGAAACTCGCCGCCAGGCTTGAGCACCCGGGCGATCTCGTCGAGAGCTGAGGCGACATCGGGGATCGAGCACAGGGACCAGGTGGAGATCACCGTGTCGACCGATTGATCGGGAAGGTCGATCACAGCAGCATCTTCGCTGACCCGCTCGACCGGACGACCGAAGGCGGCGATCCGTTCCTGAGCCAGATTCCAGCCAGTGGTTGACGGATCAACGGCGACGACCGCGTCGACATCATCGGTGTAGTGGGGCAGGTTCAGCCCGCCACCAAATCCCACTTCAAGGACTCGGCCGTGGGCGCCGGACACGATCTTGTGACGCCAGCGACCGACCAGGCGGTCGGAGAGCACGAGGTCGACGAGGCGCGGGAGGTGGTGATGTTCCCACCACTGTTGAATTCGTTCGGGAGCATCCATGACCGATGACGTTAGACGGTCGGGGACCAATCTGGTACCGATAGGATGACCATCCCTCACGGGGACGTAGCTCAGATGGCTAGAGCACCTGCTTTGCAAGCAGGGGGTCGTGGGTTCGATTCCCATCGTCTCCACCACAACGCGGTCGTGCCGATCGGCACGGCCGACGACCACACGTATCGATCCCCCAGCATCAGTGTGGTATGTCGCTCTGGATTGTTGTTATCGCTCGATAATCAAGCGATAACAACTGAAAATAGAGCGATACTTCAGCGCTCTCAGATCAGGGCTCGTTGCGGCGGCGGAAGACCGGCGCCAGCTTGGTCGACCGATCGGGATCGTAGGCATAGCCAAGATCGTCGAAGTCGACCAGGCGCGACATCGCGGTGATCCGATTGCGTACGATCCAACCGGCCATCGCTCCCCGAGCTCGCTTGGCGTAAAAGCTCACCACCTTGTAGTCGCCATCACCCTTGGCATCCAGAAAGACCGGCGTCACCACCGTGGCCTCAAGACGGTCAGGATGAACAGCGGTGAAATACTCCTTTGAGGCCAGATTCACCACCACCTTGGCCCCGGGGCTCGCGGCCAGATCCTCAGCGATCCGATCGGTGATCATCTCTCCCCAAAACTCATACAGATTGCGACCCCGAGGGGTCACCACCTTCGAGCCCATC
>PDSL01000033.1 GCA_002748455.1 Ilumatobacter coccineus | reverse complement strand
TTCGCACCCGATCAGGTGGACGGTGTGCCACTCGCGCCCCTTGGCGGCATGGAAGGTTAAGAGTTCCACTCCGGCTTGGGTCATCGAGAACGGATCGGTCGCGGCCACCCAGGTCTTGAATTGGGCACCATCGCCATCGGGCGTCTGTTGGATGAAGGCGGTAATCGCGCCAGAGACAGCATGGAATTGGTCGTCGTTCGCTGTGGCCTTATCGGCCAGATCAAACGAGAGTCGTCGCAATTTGTCAGCTGATTCGGCTCGGTAGACCTCTCGCAAGAGGACGCCGAGGGGAGTTCGCCCACCGTCGGCAGGCTGGTGGATGGCGATGTCCCGCTGGGAGAGGAGTCCACGAACTGGAGCTAGGGCAGCATGGGTGCGAGCCAAAATCGCCACATTGCCCGACTGGATCAGCGAGGGGTTCGTCTGGGCTACAAGGTCGGCCACCGCTTGGGCTTCAGCAAGATCGTCGTCGTGCGACATGACCTCCACCGCAGGGTCGGGCTCTCGCACTGCCTTGACCTGGCTGTTGTGGTTGCTGGTGGTCAAGACGTGGGCACCGGTCGAGACGATCTCGGGGACACTGCGATAATTCGAGGGCAATCGGATGATCTCCACGCCGGGGAACCGGGTCTCCACCTCGGTCAAGAGGCGAGGATCGGCGCCATTGAAGCCATAGATCGCCTGGGCTGGATCGCCGACCAGGAAGAGGTCGCCGCTTCCCGCGCTGAGCAGGGTGATGATCTGGTGTTGGAGGGGGTTGAGGTCTTGGGCTTCATCGACCAAGAGGTGGCGATAGCGCCACCTCACCGTGGCGGCATAGGTCGGATCGCGGTCGATCTCGGTGGCGGTCAAGGACAAGATGTCATCGAGGTCGATCAGGTTCCGTCGCCGTTTGAGGTCGACATAGCGGTCGAGCACCATGGCCACCTGGTCGGGTGGTACCCGTGGGCGACGTCCCTCGTGGCGTGCTGTGAGGAGGTAGTGGCGGCCATCAAGGGCTCGTCCGGTCGCCCAGTCGATCTCGCTAATGAGGTCAACAGCGGTTCCATCGAGGCGCGATGACAGCTCCTTGATCAGGTCGCCAAGTACCCGCGATCGATCATCGAGGACCCGCAAGGCGGGACGATCACGATCGGCCCAGCGTTGCTGGAGCAGGTGGAGGCAGATCGAGTGGAAGGTGCCGGCAGTGATCTGGTGAGCCTGTCCCAGCGAAGCCAGTCGGCGTTTGAGCTCACCGGCTGCTTGGCGGGTGAAGGTCAGTGCCAGAGTGTGAGACGCGGTAGCGGTCTCGGTGGCCAGGCGGTAGGCCACTCGTCGGGTTAAGACCCTGGTCTTGCCTGAACCGGCACCGGCGATGACGGCGACCAGACGCGATGGCGTGGTGACCGCTCGATATTGATCGGCATCAAGATCGTTCACCAGATCGTCGACATTCACCGTGCCCACGGTACTGTTCGTTTATGGCGTATCCGAAGAAGCTGCTCAACGACTATGAGACCATCAAGGTCGACTTGCATCCTCACTGGTGGTTTTTCGTTCGGCCAGTCCTGGCCTTGATCGCTTCTGTCGCTCTTGGTGTGGTCGCGGTGATCTTTGAAGCTCACAAGTATGTGCTGTGGGTGGTGGTCATCCTGATCGTGGCCAGTTTGATCTGGTTGGCGGCGCGCTATGCCAAGTGGTCGACCACCAATTTCGTGATCACCAGCGATCGAATCATCTTTCGCAATGGGGTGATCGCCAAGAGCGGGATCGAGATTCCCCTCGAGAACGTCAATACGGTGCTGTCTCATCAGAGCGTGTTCGAGCGGCTGATCGGTGCTGGTGACCTGCTCATCGAATCAGCAGGCGAAACCGGCCAACAGCGCTTCACCGATATTCGTGGACCTGGCGATATCCAGAACATGCTCCATGCTGCCCGGGAAGACAACAATGCCCGCATGTACAGCGGTAACGACGGTCAGCGCGCTGCCACCGATGTGGCCACCCAATTGGAGAAGCTCGAAGGCATGTTGGAGCGTGGCACCTTGACCCAAGAAGAGTTCGATACCCAGAAGCGGCGCCTCCTGTCGGATTGAGGGCTCCTCGTTTCGATGGTGTACTCGATATCGATCGTGTGCTGGTCAGCGGGTCAGGCTCGCACGATCGCTGGTTGCCCGGTCACTGTGGTCGTGAGCAGACGACTGGGTAGGGGCGAGCGGTGAGCGGACCTCTTGCCGGTACCCGGATCATCGAGATCGCCGGGATGGGACCCGGGCCGTTCGCGGCGATGATGCTGGCCGATATGGGCGCCGAAGTCATCAGGATCGACCGGGCGGATCAGGTGGTCAGCCCGCTACCAGATTCGCCTCATCTGGATCTCTTGCGCCGAGGGCGCCGCAGTGTGGCCCTCGACCTCAAGCATCCCCGTGGGGTTGATGCTGCACTCCAGTTGATCGACCGGGCTGATGCCCTGATCGAAGGGTTTCGCCCCGGGGTGATGGAACGGCTTGGGCTTGGCCCCGAGGTGTGCCGAGCACGACATCCTCGATTGATCTATGGCCGCATGACCGGATGGGGTCAAGACGGGCCCTACGCCCCGGTCGCTGGTCACGACATCAATTACATCGCGCTGGCTGGGGCGTTGGCCCACATCGGCCGAGCTGGTGATGCTCCGACGCCGCCCTTGAACCTGGTCGGCGACTTTGGTGGTGGAGGCATGATGCTGGCGTTTGGGGTGGTGTGTGGCTTGCTCGAAGCCCAACGCTCAGGTCAGGGCCAGGTGATCGACGCGGCCATGATCGATGGGAGCGCGGTCATGATGACCATGTTCTGGGCGCTGAGTCAGATGGGGCTCCACGATCCGTCTCGGCGAGGGGTCAGCCTGCTCGATACTGGAGCCCATTTCTATGATGTCTATGAGTGCTCAGATGGTGAATATGTGTCGGTTGGTGCCATCGAGCCCCAGTTTTATGACCAGCTCTTGGCCAAGACCGGGTTGAGCGATGATCCCGAATTTGCTGGCCAGCTGGAGCCGTCACGCTGGCCCCGCCTCAAGGAACGGCTGGCTGAGGTGTTCGCTACCAAAACCCGTGATGAGTGGTGCGAGATCATGGAATACAGCGAGGTCTGTTTCGCTCCAGTCTTGAAGATGGATGAAGCGGTCGAACACCCTCACCATCAGGCCCGCCACACCTTTGTGGCGCCGGGTGGGGTCACCCAGCCAGCTCCGGCACCGCGTTTTAGTCGCACTCCGGGGTCGATTTCGCTTCCCCCAGCTCACGATGGCCAACACACCCGAGAGGTGCTCACTGAGTGGGGGATCGACGATCTTGATGGTCTCCTCGCCTCGGGCGCGGCCCGCCAGGCGTAACGGTTGGGGATACAAGCCTGGCAATCAGGGGGTCTACCGGCCACAATGGTCTCATGTTGCGCTCGGTGATCGTTCCCCTCTCCCTCGTCCTGGTGGTCGCAGCAGGCTGCTCGGCCTCGGAAGAGATCTCGGTAGCCACCCAGGCGCCAACCTCCGCACCGGTCGCCACGACGACGGCACCAACCACGGTGCCGGCAACGACGGTGCCGGCAACGACAGCTGCGCCCACCATCGCAACCACGACAACGCCGGTCACCACCGGGCCAACCACAACCTCGACCACGATTCCGATCACCACTCAGGAGCTGGTCTTGAGAGCAGAAGGTCTCGGCTCGATCGAGTTTGGCTCTGATGCCGAGGCGGCGATCGACTATGTGAACTCGATCCTGGGCAGTCCCACCGAGGATTCGGGGTGGGTGAGCCCATATGACTTTGGGGCTTGCCCGGGAACGAAGTCGCGGCGGGTGGCGTGGGGCGCCCTGGCGCTCTATTTCGGTGATGAATCGCGCTTTGCTTCAGGCGAGCCCCATTTCACGTCCTATATCTATGGCAGCTATGGCGAGCTCGGTCAGGAACCCACCGAGCTGACGACTGTTGGCGGGAGCGGGATCGGATCGACAGTGGCCGAGCTCTCGACCGAGTTCCCTGGTGCCACGATCTACCCCGAAGACAAAGAGATTGGTCTGTCGGCCTATTTCGTCCCACCCATCGAGATGAGTATCGCCATCACCGGCGACAGTCCTGATGATGTTGCCACGGTCTTCCTCGTTGGGGCGGTGTGCGGCGAGTGACGCTCTGGGAACTTCATCGCACCCACGCCTGGGTGGTCATCATCGCCAATGCGGTCGTTGGGGTGTGGGCTCTCAGCGCCCATTTCTGGCCGCCACTCCGAGGGGGCAAGGCGATCTGGGGCGGGGTGATTATCGCCGAAACCACTGTGGTGGTTCAGGTGATCTTGGGTATCTCGGTGGCTGTCAAGCCAGAGTTTCCGCTCTCGTGGATGCATGCGATGTATGGCATCTTGGCCACGATCTCGATCGCGGTCCTCTTCGGCTATCAGTCACGACCCTTCATCGGGGGCCGCCGACTCGTGCTCTATGGGGTTGGCAGTCTCTTCATCATGGGGCTGGCGATCCGCGGATATCTCGTTCACTGAGCGCTGAGTGCGAGAGCAGCACGAAGGGTTTCGTCTAGCCAGACCTGTCGGTCGCCCCCATCAAGAATATTGCGCGCCGCCACACTGGTGAGCTCGGCCACCATCCGGGTACGCACCGAGCGGGTGGCAGGATCGCCGGCCATCAGCGGGGTCAGGGTGGCATAGAGATCGCGGTGTTGCTGGGCGATCAAGGTCTCGACTTCGGCATTGATGTCGTTGACCGATGACGCGTTGACCATGGCGGCGTTGTCGGGGTTGGTCAGGAAGTCGACCTGAAGGGTGATCCATCGGTGCAGTCGATCACCACGGCTGGCATCACTGGCGGTGATCGAGGCGCTCTCGGCGATCAGGGGAGTGATCGTGTTGGTCAGCCAGGCAGCGACAATATGGCCGCGGCTGGGGTAGTAGCGATAGAGCGAACTGCGCGCCAGCCCGGAGCGAGCGGCGATATCGCCCATCGACACCGCGGCCACGCCTCGCTCGCGGATCAGCTCGATCGCGGCAGTAGTGACTCGTTTGTGCTGGTGGGCAACATGCTCAGCGATGGTGTCAGCGGCGATACGGGGCACGAGTCAACCTTAGATGGTCAGGTCGCGGAGATGTCCGTGGTCGAGCTCGAGATGGCGATCGGGTTTGACGACCTGGTCGGCTGAGTGGGTCACGATCAAGGTGGCCGCATCTCTGGCGGTGTCGTGAAGCAGTTCCATGATCTGTTGGCCACGTTCGGGGTCGAGAGCCGAGGTGGGTTCGTCGGCCATCAGGACTGAAGGGCGGTTCATCAAGGCTCGGGCCAGGCCGACCCGTTGGCGTTCGCCGCCCGACATCTGGGCTGGCCGAGCGTTGAGTCGGTGTTCGAGTCCAACGGTCACCAGGAGGTCGCGGGCTCGGCGGCGGGCGGTGTCGTCGAGGTGTCCGCTGAGATGGGCGACGAGTTCGAGTTGCTCGCTGGCGGTGAGGGAGGGGAAGAGATTTGGGGTTTGGTAGACGATCCCGATCGATCGACCCCGCACCGCGGCCTGGCGGCGAGGGCTGAGGTCGGTGACATCGGTGCCGTCGATGAGGACTCGACCCGATTCTGGTCGCCGCAGCAGGCTGGCGATCGCCAGCAGGGTCGACTTGCCCGACCCCGAGGGTCCGGTGAGGACGACGGTGTCGCCGGGATCGATCGTCAGGTTGATCGAGTCCAGGATGGTTCTCGTTCCGGTGCCGTCGGGGACGGTGGCGGTGATGTCGGTGAGGGTGAGGCTCATCCTTCTGCTCCCAGGGCGATGATCGGTTCAACGGCAGTGATGCGGCGCAGGGCCGCCAGGCACCCGGCGAGTCCTAGCACGATGAGCAGCACCAAGGACTGGATGACCGGTGTCGGTTCGAGGTGGAAGGGGATGGCTGAACCGCTGGCGAGCTGGCCGAGGCCGATAGCGATCAGGGCGCCGAGCGCTGTCGAGACGACGATCACGATGGCCATCTGGGCGATGAGCTCGCCGACCACGGTGGCATCGGATGCACCGAGGGCTTTGAGCAATCCGATCTGGCGGGTTCGTTGGATGGTCCACACCGTGAAGAAGGCGCCGACGATGAGGGCTGAGATCGCCAAGAGAAAGACCCGGATCAGGCTCATGGTCGTTTGCTCGGCGGCATAGCCCGGTGAACCCTGATATGACTCGGTTTTGGTGACCACCTCGGTGCCCGACTCGGTGGCCAGTTTGGTGAGGGCAACCGTGTCGTCCGAACGCAGGGCAATGGCCGAGAAGCGGCCGTTGGGGGTGTTGCCATAGATCAGGCCTTGCCAGGTAGTCAGTGAGGTGAAGCCGATATCGACATGGCCGTAGGCTCCGGCATAGGTGAAGCCGAGGACGGGGAGCTTTTCATCGACACCCACGATGGTGAGCTCTTCGCCAATCTCGACGCCAGCATTGAGGAACTCATGTGAGAGCACGATGCCTCGGGTCTTGAGGGCTTGGCGGGCTTCATCACGGGGGGCGAGGAAACTGTCGGTGGGTACCCCGAAGAGGGCGATATCGATGGTGGTGCCGTCACTGCGTTGGGCATTGACCAAGGAGACACCGAGTGCCGAGGCCTCGACGCCGTCGGCATCAAGCCAGGGTTCGAGGTGATCGTTGGTGAGGGTCGAGCGGCTGAAGGTGCTGTGGGCTCCCGGACCGAAGGCGAGATGGTTGAGGGGGAGAGCGCGCAGACCGGAGATGCCGTCATCGACGAGTCCGTTAGCCAAGCCCGACAGGAGGGTGGTCATCAAGGCGATGAGGGCGATCACCGAGCCAACGAGGGCGAATCGACCCTTGTTCACTCGCAAATCTCTGATGGTGAAGAACATCGATCCTCCTCGCGCTGGTTGGCCCTTGGCAACGGCTGTCGCGCCTGATGCCGACAGGGTGTCGATATCGAGTGTAGAGGAGAGTGAGCTTGTTGGCGACACTATGTCGATAAAAATCACGGTGGACGCGACGATGCCCGCAGCACCGGGCCGCGGGCATCGATGATCAGGCTGAGCTCAGGCTGAGCTCAGTATTGTTGGTCGGTGCTAGCCAAGATCAGCTTCCAGGGCATTGACTGCCGCCGTCAGCTCCTCGGGCAACTTGTCGCCGTATTGGGCGTAGTAGTCGCGGATCTGAGGGATCGCGTCAGTCCATCCGGCTACATCAACCGACAACAGGGTCTTCAAGTCGTCGTCAGCGATGTCGAGCCCCTCAAGGTCGAGAGCCTCAGCAGTGGGCAAGTGGCCGATCGCGGTGTCGACAGCATCGACGCTGTCATCACAGCGCTCGAAGACCCACTTGAGGACCCGACTGTTTTCGCCGAAGCCGGGCCAGATGAATCGTCCATCATCCTTGCGGAACCAGTTGACGAAGAAAATCTTGGGCAACTTGTCGGCATCAGCCGATTTGCCGACGTTCAGCCAATGGCTGAAATAGTCGGCATAGTCATAGCCACAGAATGGCTTCATCGCCATCGGGTCGAAGCGCAGCGAGCCGACCTTGCCTTCGGCAGCCGCGGTCTGCTCGGACGACATGATCGAGCCGAGGAAGACCCCGTGCTCCCAATCCTTGGCCTCAGTGACCAGGGGGACCGTTGTTGCCCGGCGACCACCAAACAGGATCGCCGAGATCGGTACGCCCTCGGGATTCTCCCACTCATCGCTGATCGACGGGCACTGACCCGCTGGTGCGGTGAATCGGGCGTTGGGGTGGGCTGCCGGTGTGTCGCTCTCGGGAGTCCATGGGTTGTTGCGCCAATCGGTGAGCTGGGTTGGCGTCTCACCATCCATGCCCTCCCACCAGACATCGCCATCGGGGGTGAGGGCGGTGTTGGTATAGATGCAATTGCCCGGAGCCAGGGTTTCCATGGCGTTGTGGTTGGTGGAGTGGCTGGTGCCCGGGGCGACGCCAAAGAACCCAGCTTCGGGATTGATGGCATAGAGCTGGCCATCGTCGCCAAACTTCATCCAGGCGATGTCGTCACCGATCGTCTCAGCTTTCCAACCGGGGATGGTCGGCACCAGCATCGAGAGATTGGTCTTGCCGCACGCTGACGGGAAGGCACCGGTGATGTACTTGACCTCGCCTTCGGGGCTGGTCAGTTTGAGGATCAACATGTGCTCGGCCAACCAGCCATCGTCACGGGCCATCACCGAAGCGATCCGCAACGCGAAGCACTTCTTACCGAGGAGAGCGTTGCCGCCATAGCCCGACCCATACGACATGATCTCGCGGGTTTCAGGGAAGTGAACGATGTACTTGTTGTCGGCGTTGCAGGGCCAGGGAACATCAGCCTCACCCTCGGCAAGAGGTGCACCGACGGAGTGGATACACGGAACAAAGTCGCCATCATCGCCGAGGACATCGAGAGCGCCTTGGCCCATCCGGGTCATGATCCGCATGTTGGCAGCCACATAGGCTGAGTCGGAGAGTTCGACACCGATATGGGCGATCGGCGACCCGAGGGGGCCCATCGAGAAGGGGATCACATACATGGTGCGCCCCTTCATGGCGCCGGTGTAGAGCTCTTTCAGCTCGGCGCGCATCTCATCGGGATCACGCCAGTTGTTGTTGGGTCCGGCCTGGTCGCGAGTCGCTGAGCAGATAAACGTGCGGTCTTCTACCCGAGCCACATCTTGCGGATCGGAATGGGCCCAAAAGCTGTTGGGGCGCTTGTCGTCGTTGAGCTTGACGAAGGTGCCCGAGTCGACCAGGGCCTGGGTGAGGGTGTCGTATTCCTCTCGAGAACCGTCGCACCAGTGGATCTCATCGGGCTGCAAAATGTCCGCCCACTCGGCCACCCATTCTTGAAGTTTCGTGTTACGGGTCGTGCCGGGCATATGTTCCTCCTGGTAGCTCTCTGTCATGCAAACCTTACCCGCTGACCAGGTAAAAGAGCGTGGCGGAGTAGGCCGGCGGGGGCTGATAGCGCGGCGAAAAAGGGGCGCCCAACAGGGGGAGATCGATCCTGGCTGGGTGGGGCTCAGCCGAGATCGGGAGTGGCCATGTCCTCTTCGGAACCGAGACGCAGCCTGGTGGCGCATCCGGCGTCATCGAGGGTAAAGATCACTCGCTGGCCTTGTCGCAACATGCGAAACAGGCTGCCATCGAGGGCATCATCAGCCAATTCGTAGTCAGCGAAATCGGTATCGCACATCACGATCCCGGTACGGGTTCGCGGATCGTAGGCCTTGATCACACCCTGCATGGAACTCGACCTTAGCGTT
>PDSL01000097.1 GCA_002748455.1 Ilumatobacter coccineus | reverse complement strand
CCTTCTCCAACAGGGCGGCAAGATCCTGGTCCACGGCGAAGAGGTTGGCGATCGGATCGCTGGGATCATGGGTGGCTATATCCGCTGGACTCGTCTGGTAGACGATGACACTCAGGCGATCGAGATCACCGAGCGACTCACCGGTCGCCAACTCGATCCCTGGTCGCGCGACCTGATCATGAGCGTGGCCGACCTGCCGCGGCCCTAGTCAGGCTGACCTATCAACACGGTGGGAGCCCTCTAAGCTGACGCGATGACCAATCCAGCCCCCAACTGGTATCCCGACCCCAGTGGGCGACACGAGCTTCGCTATTGGGATGGGACGGCCTGGACCGACCAGATCAGCGATCACGGTGTGACCGGAACCGATCCAGCGTCGAAGACCTCGTCCACCCTCGACAGCATCGATTCTGCTCTAACCCTTGGCGATGAAGGCAGCAAGGTTGCCGAACAGATCTCGGCAACCGGACGACGCGGCATCGGCCAAAGCGCGCCGGTCGCTGGCGGAACCGGCAGCATCTTCGACGAGCCAATCCTGGTGGTCAACCAGAAGGTCAAGCTGATCGAACTCAACAACCAGTACAGCGTGTTCAACCAGACCGGCGACAAGATCGCCAATGTCAACCAGACCGGCCAGTCGGCAGTAAAGAAACTCTTCCGTCTCGTCGCCGAGTTCGACCAGTTCATGACCCACCATCTTGAGATCGCTGATCTCAACGGGCAGGTGGTCTTGCAACTCACTCGGCCCCGCAAGTTCATCAAGTCGGCGGTGATCGTCAGCGATGGAGCCAACAACGAGATCGGTCGGGTGGTTCAAGACAATGTGTTTGGCAAGATCCGCTTCAAGCTGGAAGCCAACGGCCAGACCGTCGGCATGATCAAGGCCGAAAACTGGCGAGCCTGGGACTTCCGCATCGAAGACAATGCTGGCGTCGAGATCGCTCGCATCACCAAGACCTGGGAGGGCTTGGCCAAAACCCTCTTTACCACGGCCGACAATTATGTGGTCCAGATCCATCAGCGACCGGCCGACCCACTCAACTCCCTAATCGTTGCGAGCGCGCTGTCGATCGACACTGCGCTCAAGCAAGACTCCCGAGGACTGAACTGATGAGTGCTATCAATGTTGTTGGCTTGACCAAGAAGTTTGGCCGCTTTACCGCTGTTGACAATCTTTCATTTAGCGTTGCATCCGGTCGGATCACCGGCTTTCTTGGGCCCAACGGATCCGGCAAGACCACCACCTTGCGAACCGCGCTCGGCCTGATCAAGCCATCGGCTGGCACGGTGACGATCAATGGGGTGCTTTATCGCGATCTCCCCTCCCCGCTCACCACGGTGGGTGCCGCGCTTGAAGCCACCAATTTCCATCCAGCCCGCTCCGGGCGGAACCATCTTCGAGTGATGGCTGCCACCCACGGGATCGACGACCGTCGGGTTGATGAACTGCTCGACATGGTAGGTATCCCTGCCTTTGCTCGAAAGCGGGCTGGAACCTATTCGATGGGGATGCGACAGCGCCTCGCGCTGGCTGCTGCCCTGCTTGGCGATCCTGAGATCTTGATCCTCGACGAACCAGCCAACGGTCTTGATCCCGAAGGGATTCACTGGCTGCGAGTCTTCTTGCAGTATTTGGCCCACGACCTGGGCAAGACCATCCTGGTGTCGAGCCATATCCTCAGCGAGGTCGATAACACCGTCGATGACATCGTGATCATCGCCAATGGTGCCCTTGTCGCCGAGGGGCCGATCGACGAGCTGCGCGGCGACGCCCACTGCGTGGTGCGCTCATCTGACCCACAGGTGCTTTCAGCTGCTCTCGCTGCCCAAGGGATCACCT
>PDSL01000032.1 GCA_002748455.1 Ilumatobacter coccineus | reverse complement strand
CTTGGTCGCTACTTGCCTCGTGGATCATTTCATGAAGCCGTAGCGGAAGTAAGCCCCGAACTGGCCACTGAGTGGTCTCGGGGCCTCTGCGTTTTTCAGGCCATCTGCAAGACAACGACTTGTCTCACCCGGTGAGCTATCACGGCATACGGCTCATCGCTCACTGCGCACAACGCATCAGTTCGAGCTCCCACGATCAAGTCTGCAATCGAGAGCAATGGCTCAGTTTTACCAGCGTGCTCTATTGAGAGTTCCTTGCTCACCCTTCCTTGCCGGCGCAGCTTCTGAAAAACTTGACGATCCTTATCGTTCAGCCTGTCGAATGGCGTGCCCGGTTTCCCACGCTCTTCCAGCACTAGGCGAACAACCCCCTCGTGAAGCGAAAGATCAGACATCAGCTGGGCAAGAAGCTTGGCGCGAACATGATGGTCAGTGGTCGTTGTCCCAAATGGTTTCGCTGTCTCGAACACGTGGGCTTCCCATCCATCAACCATCGAGAGCAAATGCATGGCGCTGAGCCGCTGCTCACTTGACAACTCGGAATAGTGAAGAGGCCGACCAATCTCTGCTGACAGACCGAGCAGGGCAGCCCGAAGCTCGTCCTGGTCGCCGGCAAACGTCACCGCGGCAACAACGGCATAGTGACGGTGATGAGTACGATCAACCTTTCGAGTAGATCGATCTCGAAGAGGTTTGCATGACTCATCGACAAACCCAACTAGCCGGTCATCGCTCATAGCTCTTGGCTGTTCATATCACACCGTCTCCCAAAACAACTGGGTGGTTCTCACCCACGTCCTTCTCGACCAGCACCGCCAACCCAACGCAAAAAGGCGCTCACGTCAGCCTCCAAACCGGGACAGACGTTGAGCGCCAGTGAAGTCATGTTGTGAATCGTGAACACATCTGACTCACCGCCAGAGTGATCACCGCCAAATTCGGTCAGCCGCGCCCCATGTTGGGTCGCTTACCGTGATTGGCCTTGCTGCGGCGGAGGCGCGCCTTGCGCTTCTTGGTCTTCTTCGACATAGGGGAACCACTCTAGGCCCGGTTGTTGATTCCACCACCCCACAACTCTGCTCACGGCTGGTTTTCAGCTGTTTGGAGCAAATCTTGCCGGCCGCGGGAATACCCCGCACCGTATGTGGGTTGTAGTCCATTGGTGCTGAAGCCATCCTCGCTTCAGTAAAACGTTCGCATGACAAGGAGAACCCCATGGCAACCACGACACTGAGCCTCGACACCTTTGAAAAGACCGTCACCAGCGATGGCATCACCATCGTCGACTTCTGGGCCGACTGGTGTACCCCGTGCAAGAACTTTGGCCCGGTTTTCGAAGAGGTCTCCGATGAGCATCCCGACATCACCTTCGCCAAGGTCGACACCGAGAAGGAGCAGCAGCTCGCCGGTGGTCTTGGCATCATGTCGATTCCGACCTTGATGATCTTCCGTGATGGCATCCAGCTCTTCAACCAGGCTGGTGCCCTGCCCAAGGCGGCCCTCGACGACCTGATCAGCCAGGTCAAGGCGCTCGACATGGATGAGATCCGCAAGCAGGTTGCTGAGCAGGCCCACGATCACGGCCACGATTGCAACTGCTCATAGGCTGAGCCACGTTCTGATCTCGCCCGCTGGACGGCCGCCATCGTGCGCCGACAGCGGGCGTGTCGCGTCCCGCTAGCCTCACTGTTCTCATGGAACGCTTCGGTCTTGTCGGTCTTCCCAACGCTGGGAAGTCCTCGCTCTATAACGCTCTCACCGGTGGCGGTGCTCTCGCCGCCCCCTATGCCTTTGCCACCAAAGACCCCAATATCGGGGTTGCTCGGGTGCCCGATGATCGCCTCGACCGGTTGTCGGAGATGTCTCAGTCGCGCAAGACGATCCACACCGCGGTTGAGGTTGTCGATATCGGCGGCTTGGTAGAAGGAGCGTCCAAGGGTGAAGGCCTTGGCAACAAGTTCTTGGCCAATATTCGCGAGGTCGATGCCATCGTCTTCGTCTTGCGGGCCTTTGAAGACGATGATGTTCCCGGCCCCTCCGATCCCCTCGAACATCTCCGCGTCGTTGAGCTGGAACTGGCCCTAGCTGATCTCGAAACGGTCGAAAAGCGTCTGGCCGATGTGGAGCGCCGATCCAAACTCGATCGCACCCTCGGGGACGATCTCGATGCCCTGCGCACCGCCTATGACGCCCTGGCCGAGGGCCTCCCCCTCTATCGAGCCGGATTGTCCGATGAGGTGCGCAACATCTTGGCTCCCTATTTCTTGCTGACCAACCGTCGGGTGTTGGCGGTGGTCAATGTGGGCGAAGATGCGGTCGACACCACCGATGAAGCCGCGGCCCGCGTCGCTGCCGAATTCAACAATGCTGGCGACAATGTCGAAGTGATCGGGATGTGTGTCCAGCTCGAAGCCGAAGCAGCGGCGATTTCCGATCCCGACGAACGAGCCGAAATGCTCGAAGGCTTCGGACTGGGCGAAGGAGCCCTCTTCCGCATGGTCCGCTCGGCCTATCACCTCTTGGGACTGCGCACCTATTTCACCACCGGCGAGAAAGAGTCCCGGGCGTGGACCTTCTTTGAGGGCTCGACCGCGCCGGTGTGCGCCGGGAGGATCCATACCGACTTCCAGCGGGGGTTTATCCGCGCTGAGGTCATCAATTGGGAAGAGCTGCTCGAACTCGGTTCATGGAACGCCGCGAAAGATGCTGGTCGTCTGCGTCTGGAAGGCAAGGACTATGTCGCTCGTGATGGCGATGTGATGGAGTTCCGCTTCGCCACTTAATGCATGCGAGCTGGCTTCAACGGGGCGAGTACGCTGTCGCTGATGGGATGGTTGGTCACCGACGAGACCCGGGTGCTGGCCTCAGCCGAAATTGCCGAGTCCCGCTCCCAGCGACGCACCGGCCTGTTGGGCCGCGACCAACTCGACGGAGCCCTGGTCTTGCGTCCCTGCCGGTGGATTCACACCATCAAGATGCGCTTCGCCATCGATGTTGCCTATCTCGACGCTGACAGCACCGTGATCAAGATCGATCGCATCGTTCCCAACCGCCTTCCCCTCCCCGTGCGCCGCTCGGTCGCGGTCATCGAAGCTCAAGCCGGGGCCTTCGCGCGCTGGGGTCTCAAGATCGGCGATGTCGTCGAGATTCGAGACGACAACTCGTGACCGGTGGCGGCACCCTCTGGCTGGTTACCACCCCGATCGGCAATCTCGGTGACCTCACGCCCCGAGCGATCGAGGTCGTATCTCGCGTCAGCCTGGTGTGCTGCGAAGACACCCGCCGCACCGGCCGACTCTTTCACCATGTCGGCATCCAGGCTGCCCGCCTGGCGGTCGCCAACGAACACACCGAATACCACCTCATCGATGAAGTCCTCGACCTACTCGGTCGAGGTGACGATGTGGCGGTAGTCAGCGATGCCGGCACTCCGGGCATCTCTGACCCAGGCGCCCATCTGGTCACCGCGGCGGTCAACGCTGGATATGAGGTCAGCGCCACCCCTGGCCCCAGTGCCGCGATCATGGCCCTCACCATCAGTGGCCTGCCCACCGATCGGTTCGTGTTCGAAGGTTTTCTTCCCCGATCGGGACGAGATCGCCGCCAGCGCCTCGACGAGATCGCTGCCGAAACCCGCACCGTGGTGCTCTATGAAGCTCCCCATCGCATCGCCCGCACCATCGCCGATCTTGGCGATGCCTGCGGCTCCGATCGCCCGGTCGCCATCGCTCGTGAACTCACCAAGCTCCACGAAGAGGTCCAGCGGGCCACCCTCGGCACCATCGAGCTGGGTCAACCTCGAGGCGAATACGTGATCGTGGTCGGTGGCGCCTCACCCGATGACACCCCGATCACCGACGACATGATCATCGACTCGCTCAAGGCCGAAATTGCTGGCGGTGCCACCACCAAAGACGCTGTCGCCGCCGTGGCCGCCCGCCTTGGTCAGCCCAAAAACCGCGTCTATGACCTGGCACTACGCCGGTGAACACCGACCACCATCGACGACGGCTACGCTCCACAAGATGAGCGATCACGCCGAAGACCGCACCGGGGCTGCTGGCGCGGCCTTCTTCGACCTTGATCGCACCCTGATCTCGGGTTCATCGGCCTTTGTTTTGGCAACCGCTGCCCGCTCGATGAAGCTCATGCCCACCTGGGAACTCATCCGAGATGCCCTCAACGCTGCCACCTTCAAATTGCGTGGCGATCACAACAACGATGCCACCCATGACGCCCGCGACCGCATCCTGGGCTTCGTCAAGGGCCGACGCCACGATGACATGGTCGCCCTCAACGAACATGTCCTGCCAGCCTTGCTGGGCAAGATCCGCCCCGAAGCTCGGCGCCTCGTCGACATCCACCGCAATGCTGGACGGGCCACCTATATCGTCTCCGCCGCACCCCAGGAGATCGTCGGTCCCCTCGCTGTCGCCCTCGGCATGACCGACGGGATCGGCACCCAGGGCAAGGTCGCTGGCGGGGTCTACACCGGCGAACTCGATGGCCCGTTCTGTTATGGCCCCGGCAAGGTCGACGCGATCACCGACCTGGCTCAGCGACGCGGCCTCGACCTCGCCCACTGCTACGCGTATAGCGACTCATCGAGCGATCTCCCCATGCTCAGCACCGTCGGCCATCCCGTGGCGGTCAATCCCGACACCGGGTTGGAACGCCATGCATTGGAGCACACCTGGCCGATCGTGATCTTTAGCCGCCGAACCAAGATGGTGGTGCGCCGCACCCTCTATGGGCTCGCCAGCGCCACCGCGGCCACCGTCACCTTTGTCGTCGGCCTCCATCTTGGTGCCCGACGGTCGATTCTGTAGGGGTAGCCGGTCACCCTGCACCGCTACGCTCAGTCGGGTGAGTCGCTTCTATGTCACCACTCCGATCTATTACGTGAACGCCAAGCCCCACCTGGGGCATGCCTACACCACGATCGTCGCCGATGCCCTGGCCCGTTGGCATCGCCTGATGGGAGACGAGGTCATGTTCTTGACCGGGACCGACGAGCATGGTCAAAAGATCGCTGAAGCAGCCGACGCTGCTGGCCAAAGTCCCCAAGAGTTCACCGATCGGGTGTCAGCCTCGTTTGTCCAGGCCTGGGAACGGCTCAGTATCTCCAACGATGAGTTCATCCGCACCACCGAGCCCCGCCATTACCGGGCCGTGGCTGAGCTCCTTCAGCGTTGCTATGACGCTGGCGATATCGAGCTCGACACCTATTCGGGCTGGTATTGCGTGGCCTGTGAGGCCTACTACACCGATGATGAGCTCCTGCCGGGCAATCTCTGCCCCGACCACAAGCGTGAAGTCGAGCATTTCGAGGAAGAGAATTATTTCTTCCGGCTCAGCCGGTTCCAAGATCGGCTCCTCGATTGGTATGCCACCCATCCCGAGGCGATCAAGCCGTCCCGGCGGGCGAACGAGGCGATCTCCCTGATCAAGGGCGGGCTACGAGACTTCTCAATCAGCCGAACCAGCCTCGATTGGGGGGTTCCCCTGCCCTGGGATGACCGCCATGTTGCCTATGTCTGGTTTGATGCCCTGACCAATTATTTGACCGCTATCGGCTTCGGCGATCCCGACCAGGACTACACCGACTGGTGGCCAGCGAACTATCACCTGATCGGCAAAGACATCATCCGATTCCACTGTGTCTATTGGCCCGCCATGTTGATGTCGGCGGGGATCGAGCCCCCATCGGGCTACGGCGTTGGCGGTTGGCTCCTCAGCAGCGGCGAGAAGATGTCCAAGTCGGGTGGCAATGCGGTCAATCCCCTCGACCTGATCGACACCGTCGGGGTTGATGGCTTCCGCTACTACGTCCTCACCGCCACGCCCTATGGCACCGATGGCGACTTCACCTACGAGAACCTGGTCGAGCGCTACAACTCGGATCTGGCCAACAATCTCGGCAATCTCACCGCCCGGATCGCCACCATGGTGACCAAGAAGTGCGGCGGGATCGGGCCGGCTCCTCAACCTGACACCAGCCTGGCCGCCGATGCTGCTGGCGCGGTGGCCGCCACCACTCGCGGGTGGGATGAGGTTGCCCCCTCCAAGGCCCTCGATGCCACTTGGTCGCTCATCCGAGCCACCAATGCCTATCTCGAAACCCACGAACCGTGGCGGTCCGAGCCCGGCCCCGAGGTCGATGCGGTGATGGGCAATGCCCTCGAAGCCCTTCGGATCGTCACCATCCTGGCCTACCCCACCGTTCCCGACACCGCTCAGGCGATCTGGGAACGTCTGGGTCTCGATGGCCGGGTGTCCGACCAGCGTCTTCCCGACGCGGTGGCCTGGGGTGGCTATCCCGGAGGTCTCCCGGTCACCAAGGGCGATCCCCTCTTCCCGCGCATTCGCCCATGATCGACTGGTTCGATTCCCACTGTCACGTCCACGACGAACGCATGCCCGGTGGCTCCGACGGAGCGATCGAGGCGGCCCGTCGGGCTGGGGTGGTGGGCATGGTCACCGTCGGCACCGATCGCGATACCTCGCTGGCAGCCCTCAAGATTGCCGAACGCCACGATGACGTGGTGGCCAGCGTGGGGCTCCATCCCCACGATGCCATCAATGGAATCGACTCGATCCTCGACCTGGTCGAACGAGACGATGTGGTGGCGATCGGCGAAGCGGGGCTCGACTATTACTACGACCACAGTCCCCGAGATGTCCAGCGTGAGGTCTTCGCCGCCCAGATCAACCTGGCTCACACCCGTCGACGTCCCCTGATCATCCACACCCGTGATGCCTGGGAGGACACCTTCGATGTCTTGGTGGCCGAAGGGGTGCCCGAGGGAACGATTTTCCACTGTTTCACCGGCGGGCCGAACGAAGCTCGGCGGTGTCTCGATCTCGGCGCCTATGTCAGCTTCTCGGGGATCGTCACCTTTCCCAAGGCCCCCGAGGTGCGCGAAGCCGCAGCGCTCGTTCCTCTCGACCGTCTCCTCGTCGAAACCGATGCCCCCTATCTCGCTCCGGTGCCTCATCGGGGACACACCAATCAACCAGCCTGGGTGACCGATACCGGACGCTTTCTGGCCGACCATCTCGACATCCCGGCCAACGACCTCGCTAGGGCGACGACGATGACCGCTCGATCGCTGTTTGGGCGCTCTCCGACGACGGGTGACCGACCAGAGACCAGTCGAGCCAGCTAGCCTGGTGGACCGTCCTTGTTGACGATCACCTATGACTCCCGACTCTTCGCAACGCCGCCGAGTGATGATCGCCCTCGTGATCACGATCATCGCGATCCCGGTCCTGATCTGGTCATCTCGCCAGGGCAACGAGACCACAGCGATCGTGACGACCGGCGAGGTGATCGCTCCTGGGACGACCAGCATGCCCCCGACCGAGGCGTCCACCACCGGTCCGCTCGGTACCGCTCCAGCCGCCTATCTGGGTGGCACCCTGCCCCCCACCCGCAAGGATCCGGCAACGATCCGGATTCCCCGCCCCTCAAACGCCCTGGTTGGCGATGCCAGTTTTGATGAAGTGATCGGTACCAGTGTGTCGTGCGCGGTCAAGGATGCTCCCTACGGGATCGAGGTCACGGTGACCAATCTCGACAACAGTCGCAGTATTCGGTGCTTGGCGCTGTCGCCGGCCACCGACCTAGATGCCGAGGTGGTGCTCCACCGCGATGCCTTCGCCCAGATCGCTGATCTCACCGATGCCCCCATCCCAGTTGAGTATTTCTGGTGACCCACTCGCGCCCCGAGATTCATCGCTTGCTCGACTCGACCGGGCGCTCACCCCGCCGCGACCTCGGCCAGAACTTTGTTGCTGATCCCAACACGGTGCGTCGAATCGCTGAGCTGGCCAAGATCGGTCCTGGTGATCGAGTGATCGAGATCGGCGCCGGATTGGGATCCCTCACCCTCGCCCTCGCCGAAACCGGAGCATCGGTCACGGCGGTAGAGGTCGATCATCATCTTGTTCCGATCTTGCGCCAGGTCTTAGCTGACACCGAGGTCACCCTGGTCGAAGCTGATGCTGCCACCTTGGACTGGGACACCGTTCTCGGTGGCCACGATCGCTGGACCCTGGTCGCCAACCTGCCCTACAACATCGCCACCCCGCTGATCGCCGATCTGCTCGATCACATCCCCCAGATCACCTCGATGCTGGTCATGATCCAGAAAGAAGTCGGACAGCGACTGGCAGCTTCGCCGGGCACCAAGGCCTATGGTGCGGTCAGCGTCAAGGTCGCCTATTGGGCACAAGCTCAGATCGTCGGCTTGGTACCACCCTCGGTGTTTGTGCCTCGTCCCCGAGTGGATTCGGCCTTGGTGCGGATCGACCGCCACGTCCCACCCGACATCGCCCCCGACGCGCTCTTCCCCCTGGTCCGAACGGCCTTTGGTCAGCGCCGCAAGATGATCCGTCGCTCGCTGGCTGAGATCGTCAACCCACCAGCGTTTGATGCCGCTGGCATCGACCCGACTCGACGTCCAGAAACCCTCAGCCTGGATGAATGGTGTCAGCTCGCCACCGCTGTCAAGACCTCACGATCGACATGAATCAGGTACTCACCGCCCACGCCAAACTCACGATCTCATTGCGGATCACCGGGGTGCGCCCCGATGGCTATCACCTGATCGATGCCGAAATGGTGTCGATCGGCCTCACCGACACGATCACCCTGGCCCCCGGCGATGGGATCGAGGTGACCGGCCCCTATGCCGAGGGGATCCCTACCGATCGGTCCAATCTGGTGGCCAAGGTGATCGGCGATCGCCGCTTACAGATCACGATCGACAAACGGATTCCCCACGGAGGTGGTCTTGGCGGTGGCTCAACCGATGCTGCTGCCGTCCTGCGAGCCCTCGGTCATCGCCTCGACACGGACGGCTTCCGCCAGGCAGCACGATGGGGGGCCGATATCCCGTTCTGCCTCATCGGCGGCCGAGCTCGGGTACGCGGCATCGGCGACGAGCTCACCCCCCTGCCCCATCTCGATCGCTCGGTCACCCTGGTGATTCTTCCACTTCGGGTGAGTACACCAGCGGTCTATCAACGCTGGGATGAACTCGGTGGACCGGTCGCCCCCGGCCCTAACGATCTCGAACCAGCAGCGCTTGACCTGGTTCCCGAGCTAGCGCGCTGGCGCGACCTGATCGGCAACGCAACCGGACGGACCCCGATCTTGGCCGGAAGTGGAGCAACCTGGTGGGTTCACGGGAACCACGCGATCGCCCTAGCCGATCTTGATCGGCAGGGTGCCACAGTGATCGCCACGAGCACCGTCAGGCCTGAGGCCGACGGCAAGGCAGCGGAACCAACAACTTCGTAACTACTTGCGGCGCTGATGGCGCGTGCGACGGAGCATCTTCTTGTGCT
>PDSL01000031.1 GCA_002748455.1 Ilumatobacter coccineus | reverse complement strand
GGCCCACCATCGGGCTGAGTTCGACTCGGCCGATCGACATAATTGTCACCGACCACTCCCCGACCGACCACCAGCTCCGCCCGATCGACCACCTCGCGTTCGTCGACTGCTGGACGACGAACGATCATCTCGAGGGTGCCAACCTCGGTGGGGCTGGCCTGGATATGACTCAGACCAGCGTCGAGCTGATCACGGGTGAGATGGGACATGACCCCATGATGGCACGTCCCCACCCCAACGAGGATGAGCGTGTCAGAGCGATTCGATGACCGCGACCAGTTCATCGACCGGTCGATAGGTCAGCCCAGCCATCGCCCGATGGGCATAGCGGACGATCCCATCACCGTCGATGATGAAGACCGACCGGCGCGGAAACCCGAGTGGACCAAGGGTGCCATAGGATTTGGCAACCGTCTTATCGGTATCGGCCAAGAGGGGGAACCGATAGCCATATTTGGCGACAAAAGCATCTTTGGACTCGACATCTTGCGCCGAGATGCCCACCACCTCAGCATCGAGCGAGGCGAACCGATCAAGACCATCGTTGTAGGCGTTGAGCTGGCGGGTGCACACCGGGGTGTCATCACCGGGATAGAACACCAAGACCACCGCCTTGCCTCGATAGTCGCTGAGCGACACCGTGGCACCGCCGGCGCCGGTAAGCGCAAAATCAGGGGCCTGATCGCCAACCTTGATGGTCACGAAGCCGCCTCCTCCATGATCTCGTCGGGGATGTCGAAATTGCTATAGACATCTTGGACATCATCGTTGTCCTCGATCGACTCCATGATCCGCAGGATCTTCTTGGCATCTTCAACACTGGTGACCGGCACCAGGTTGTCGCTCACCATCGGGGTGTCAGCCGACACCACGGTGAACCCAGCCCCGACCAAGGCGTCTCGAACATCGAAGGTGTCGGTGGGGGCGCAGGTGACCTGCCAGGCTCCCCCATCGTCTTCGATGTCTTCGGCCCCGGCATCGAGGGCGGCCATCATGAGCTCTTCTTCATCAGCTCCACCATCGACAACGATGATCCCCCGACGGGAAAACTGCCAGCCGACTGCACCGGGCTCAGCCATCGAGCCGCCCATCTTGGTCAACACCGAGCGAATGTCGGCACTGGTGCGATTGCGGTTGTCGGTGAGCACCTCGACTAAGAGGGCAACCCCACCGGGGGCGTACCCCTCATAGGTGATGCTCTCAAAGGCTTCACCGCCGGATTCGCCGGTGCCGCGCTTGATCGCCCGATCGATGGCGTCATTGGTCATCTGGGCCGCTTTGGCCTTCTGGACCGCGGTGCGCAGGGTGGCGTTGGCATCGAGATCGCCGCCGCCGGCGCGAGCGGCGACCTCGATCTGGCGAGCCAGTTTGTTGAAGAGCTTGCCGCGCTTGGCATCAGCAGCACCCTTCTTGTGCTTAATGGTTGCCCATTTGGAATGGCCAGACATCTAGATACTCCCCGTGAGTGACATGGACGAGACGAACTGGGCGTGGAGGCGACGGTCACCGGCCAGTTCAGGATGGAATGACGCCACGGTGACCGACCCCTGGCGGGCCAATACCGCAACACCGTCGTGTTCGGCGAGCACCTCGACATCAGGGCCGAGCCGGATCACCTGGGGGGCGCGAATGAACACCCCATGAAATGGACCACCATCGAGTGATGTGATCTCAAGATCAGCTTCGAAGCTGTCGATCTGACGGCCATAGCCATTGCGTTGGACCGTGATATCGATGGCGCTGAACGAGATCTGATCGTCGCGACCGCCGATGACCTCGGCGGCCAGCAGGATCATCCCGGCACAGGTGCCCAAGATGGGCATCCCCCGAGCGATCAGGTCAGCAACCGGGTCGGCTAGGCCACTCGACAGCAAGAGTTTCGACATCGTGGTCGACTCGCCGCCGGGCATCACCAACGCGTCGATGCCATCAAGATCAGCTGGTGTGCGGACGCGCCGACTGGCGACGCCGAGATCAGCGAAACAGCGCTGATGCGACTCAAATGCCCCTTGGAGGGCAAGGACCCCTACGAGCGGGTCCACCTGGAGGCTCCTGTGATTCGCTGGGCATACGACCTACCAACCCCGATCGGCGTAGTGCTGTTCGAGGTCGTCCATGCCGATGCCCACCATCGGAGCACCAAGACCACGACTGACCCGAGCCAGGGTGTCGGGATTGTCGAAGTGGGTGGTCGCTTCAACGATGGCCGCCGCTCGAGGAGCCGGATCGTCGGACTTGAAAATGCCCGAGCCAACAAACACCGCTTCAGCGCCGAGCTGCATCGCCAGGGCAGCATCGGCAGGCGTGGCCAAGCCACCGGCACAGAACAGGGGCACCGGCAGGGTGCCGGTTTCAGCGATCTCTTGCACCAGAGGCAGGGGCGCCTGGAGCTTCTTGGCCCAGTCGAAGAGTTCAGCCGAGTCGGCCTGGCCGATCTTGCGGATATCGCCAATGATCGAACGCAGGTGACGCACCGCTTCGACCACATTGCCAGTGCCGGCTTCACCCTTGGAACGAATCATGGCTGCACCTTCGGAGATGCGACGCAGAGCTTCGCCGAGATTGGTAGCCCCACACACGAAAGGCACATCGAAGGCCCACTTGTCGATGTGATGGGCTTCGTCAGCTGGGGTGAGCACCTCGGACTCGTCGACATAGTCGACACCGAGAGCTTGGAGGATTTGGGCCTCAACAAAGTGACCGATGCGAGCCTTCGCCATCACCGGGATGGTGACCGCGTCCTTGATGCCCTCGATCATGTCCGGGTCGCTCATGCGAGCTACTCCCCCGTCGCGACGGATATCGGCCGGTACTCGTTCCAAGGCCATCACCGCTGCGGCTCCGGCATCTTCGGCAATCTTGGCTTGTTCAGGGGTGACGACGTCCATGATGACGCCGCCCTTGAGCATCTCGGCGAGACCCCGCTTGACAGGGAACGACCCAGTAATCGATCGAGTGGACATGGCTGCCAGCGTATCGAGCCCGTGGCGTCATCGGCCCCGTCGTCGGCCCTAACCGTTACCCTTGTCCAAACGGTATGAGCTCGAACACTGACACCACCATCCCCCAGCATCGCTATACCGCCGCGCTGGCTCGAGAGATCGAGCTGAAGTGGCAAGACTGGTGGGACGATCACGGCACCTTCCACACCCCGAATCCGTCGGGCCCGCTCGGCGATCCTGACCTGCTGGCCGAACGGGGCACGCGACTGTTTGTCAACGACATGTTCCCCTATCCCTCGGGTGCCGGGCTTCATGTTGGCCATCCCTTGGGCTTTATCGGCAGCGATGTGTACGCCCGATTCAAGCGGATGACCGGCCACAACGTGTTGCACACGATGGGATTTGATGCCTTTGGGCTGCCAGCTGAGCAATACGCGGTCGAAACCGGCCAGCATCCGGCGGTGACCACTGCGGAGAACATCGCCACCTATCGGCGTCAGCTCCGCCGGTTGGGCTTGGCCCACGATCAGCGTCGTTCGGTGTCAACCACCGATCCGGACTATTACCGCTGGACCCAGTGGATCTTTTCTCGGGTCTTCGATGCCTGGTTCGACCCGGATGCCCCCAACGATGATGGCTCCACCGGCAAGGCCCGTCCGATCGCCGACCTGAGGGCCGAGTTCGAGTCCGGCAAACGGGCCACTCCTGATGGCCGTCCGTGGGCTGATCTGAGCGCTGATGAACGCGCCAAGCTCATCGATTCCTACCGCTTGGCCTATGTATCTGATGCTCCGGTGAATTGGTGTCCCGGGTTGGGCACTGTGGTGGCCAACGAAGAGGTCACCGATGATGGTCGTTCTGAGCGGGGCAACTTCCCGGTCTTCACCCGCAATATGCGCCAGTGGATGATGAGGATCACCGCCTACGCCGACCGGCTGCTCAAGGACCTCGATCTCCTCGACTGGTCGGATGCGATCAAGGCGATGCAGCGCAACTGGATCGGCCGTTCCGAGGGCGCCAATGTCCATTTCGGGTCCGCCGCCGGTGATATCACCGTGTTCACCACCCGGGCCGACACCCTCTTTGGTGCGTCCTTCATGGTGCTGGCGCCTGAGCATCCCTATGTCGAGGCCCTGACCACCCCAGATCAGGCCGACGCGGTGGCCGAGTATCGCCGAGCCGCAGCGACCAAGAACGAGATCGACCGTCAAGACGACACCCGTGACAAGACCGGGGTCTTCACCGGCTCGTATGCCACCAATCCCCTCAATGGCAACCAGATCCCGATCTGGATCGCCGACTATGTCCTGATGGGTTACGGCACTGGGGCGATCATGGCTGTGCCTTGTGGCGACCAGCGCGACTTTGAGTTTGCCAAGAAATTCGGTTTGGAGATCCCCGCTATTCAGCTGCCACCGGCAGCATGGTTCAAGTCCCATGAGATGGAACCCCAAACCGTCGAAACCGCCGATGCCTCGATCTGGCCGGAAGCCTATGTGGGCGATGCTGCCTATGTGAACTCCTCTAACGCCACCTTGAGTCTCAACGCGGTCGGCACCAAGGCTGAGGGCATCGCCATGACCAATGCCTGGTTGGAAGCTGAAGGACATGGTGAGGCGACGGTGACCTACAAGCTGCGGGACTGGCTCTTTAGCCGGCAGCGCTATTGGGGTGAGCCCTTCCCCATCGTCTATGACACCGATGGCAATCCCCACCTGCTTCCCGATGAGATGCTCCCGGTGGAGTTGCCCCCAACCGAGAGTTTCGCTCCTCGCACCTTCGATCCTGACGATGCCGATACCGAGCCCGAAACCCCGCTTGGTCGCCTCGATGAGTGGATGACGGTGACCTTGGATCTGGGTGATGGCCCCCAGACCTATCGCCGCGACACCAATGTGATGCCCCAGTGGGCGGGATCGTGTTGGTATCAGCTGCGCTATTGCGACCCCACCAATCATGACGCCTTGATCGGGACTGAGGTTGAGCGCTATTGGGTTGGTCCTCGACCAGAGATTCGCCCGGATCATCCCGGTGGAGTCGATCTCTATATCGGTGGCGTTGAGCATGCGGTCTTGCACCTGCTCTATGCCCGGTTCTGGCACAAGGTCCTCTTCGACTTGGGCTATCTCTCCTCGAGGGAACCCTACGCCCGCCTCTTCAACCAGGGCTATGTCCAGGCCTATGCCTACACCGACAGCCGGGGTGTCTATGTCGATGCCAAGAAGGTGGTCGAGCGCGATGGCGAGTACTTCGTGGACGGCGAACCGGTCAATCGGGAATACGGCAAGATGGGCAAGAGCCTCAAGAACTCGGTCTCGCCCGATGAGATGTATGACGCCTATGGGGCCGACACCTTGCGCCTGTATGAGATGGCTACCGGTCCCCTCGATGCGTCACGGCCGTGGGAAACCCGCGATGTGGTGGGGATGAACCGGTTCTTGCAACGCTTGTGGCGCAATATGGTCGACGAGAACACCGGTGAGTGCATCGTGGTCGATACCGACCTCAGCGATGACTTGGTCCGTCATCTGCATCGCACGATCGAGGTGGTCCGCACCGAGATGGATGCCCTGCGATTCAATACGGCGATCGCCAAGCTGATCGAACTCAATAATGCGGTCACCAAGCTGGATGCCACGCCTCGGGCGGTGGCTGAGCCCCTGGTCTTGATGACCGCGCCCCTGGTCCCCCATATCGCTGAAGAGCTGTGGCGCATCTTGGGCCACGACGACACGGTGACCTATCTCGACTTCCCGGTCGCCGACGAGGCCTATCTGGTCGACGACACGATCGAGATGCCCGTCCAGGTCAATGGCAAGGTGCGCAGCCGGATCACCGTCGCTCCCGACGCCAGCCGCGAGGCCTTGGAATCAACCGCCTTGGCCGATGACAAGATCGCTGAGATCGTCGATGGTGCTACCCCGCGCAAGGTGATCGTGGTGCCGGGCCGGATGATCAATATCGTCCTCTAGCGAACGCTCCGACGAACAGCGCACCTGCCAGCAGATCAGCTAGCGCGAGTGATCGAGAGACCACCGCGCCGATCGGGACGCGACAGTCGTGGTGAATCATGGCCTTGGGGACCTTTGGCCCTTGACATGAGCCGCTAATACTGTGACGCTGGTCTCACAAGAGAGCCACGAGACGATCATTAGGGGACGAAGACCCACGACACCGAGCACGGCGAACGTGGCAACTCATCCCGAAACTTGTCCGGGTGACCGGAATCGCCTCGTGGCTCTTTTGCCTATCTCGCTGGGCTTACTCCTCGTAGCCGGGATGGGAGATCCGACTTCCAGCAATACCGGCCACCGGCAGGTGGGGCATCGACGAGTTGAGTCCCCGCCACAGGGCATACATCTGGGCCGCGGGCTCCAAGCTGACATCGCCATCGGTTGCCGACTCGCCAACGCTGGCTTCGACCAGGGACAGGGTCTCTGATTCGAGGATCGCGTTCAGCTCAGGAGCCGAGTATTCGACCCGACCATTGATATCCAACCGGTAGGTCTCGCCGGAGAAGCGAGCTTCGACGATATCGACATCGCCGTCGGCGGTGACCCAGAACGCATTGTCGGTCTGAGACTCGAAGTCCTCTCGGTCGAGATACAAGCGAGGCTTGTCCTGATAGGGCTTACCGGCGGTTGGGCAGGCTGTCACGCAGTTGCCGCACTCATTGCAGAAGTCGGTCAACACGGCGATCTGGAGCGACTGATCAACGGCATAGGTGAGCGAGTCACCAGCGGTCACCGACCCACCGGTGATGGTGAGCTGGGGCAGATCAACCGTCAGCGGCGTGGTCTGATAGGTCATCAGGGCCTTGTTGGGGCACACACCGACGCAGAGGCTGCAGATCGTGTCGCAGTCGAGGCACCGCTCAGCTTCTTCCATCGCCTTGGCAGCGCTGAAGGTGTGAAGCGGTTCATCGAAATTCAAGCGATCGGCTACCGGGGTCTCACTCGGCGGGATCCGATAGAAACGACGAGCCCGACGAGCCAGGATCTTGGGCAGATCAACCTCGACCGGCTTCCAGTTGCCAGCCTTGCTCTTGTCGACCAAATGTGATCCGGTCAGCTTGTCGATGATCGCCCAGGCGACCCGCTTGCCGTCGGCAACCGCCTTCACGATCGACGACGGTCCATCAGCGGCGACGTCGCCACCGGCGTAGACGCCCGGCACGGACGTCTCGTAGGTCTCGGGATCGACAGCGATATAGCCCCACTTGGTGAGTTCGGGCTTGGTGTCGCCAAAGAAATCGAGCAAGGACACCTGGCTGATGGCCAGGATCAAGGTGTCGAGCTCGATCTCAAACTCTGAATCGGGCACATCGAAGGGGATCTTGCGACCCGATGCATCCCGGTCACCGCGGTATTCGGTGCGAGTGCAGACAAGCCCCTTGAGGACTCCATCTTCATCGTGGATCGCCACCGGATTGGCCAGCTCAATGATATTGAGCCCCTCGACGAGGACCTCGCTCAACTCATCGGGGCTGGCCGGCATCTGGTCAATGGTGCGCCGGTAGATGATCGAGGTTTCGCTTGCTCCCAAGCGCCAGGCCGAGCGAGCGCAGTCCATTGCGGTATCGCCGGCGCCGATGATTCCCACCCTGGTGCCGATGTCCATCGGGACGTCTTCGCGCACATTGCGCAAGAACGCCAGCGCGTCGATCACGCCCTTGCTCTTTTCGTTGTCGTAGCCAAGCATCTTGGGAAGCTGGGCACCAACAGCGATGAAGGTGAAGTCGAACCCTTGGTCTTTGAGATCGCTGAGCAAGAAGTCCCGCCCAGCTTTCATGTTGTACTTGACCTCAACACCGAGAGCTTCGATGCGAGCGACATCCTGCTGGATCTTGGGCATCGGGATGCGATACGAGGGGATCGCCCCACTGACCATGCCTCCGGCATAGGGGTGAGCTTCAAAGATGGTCACCGACATACCGGCTTCAGCCAGCTTCTCGGCAGCAGCAATACCGGCCGGCCCAGCACCGATGATGGCAACCGTACCGGACGTCTTCTTCTCGATCGACTCGATCGACACCCCAACACTGGTCTCGTTGTCCATGATGAACCGCTTCATCTCGCGGATGGCGAGAGGCTGGTCGAAGTGGGTGCGAATACAGGTGGTTTCGCACAGATGGTCGCAGCCACGACCAAGGATCGACCCCAGCGGGTTGGCATCGCGGACGATATCGATCGCTCGATCGAAGTCGCCTTCGCGCACCGCACGCATATAGCCCGGAACGTCCTGGGTGATCGGGCAGGTGTCGCTACACGGGGCCTCGATGCAGTCAAAGAAGCCGAGCTCCCGGTCGGTCTTGGACAGATGGGTACGGAAGGAGCCCTTCTTGTAGCGCCATTCCGTGCGGACCGCCTGGCCGTATTGGCGCAGGTTGACCCGCTTGAACGCGTTGAGCGACAGGGTGACCAGTTCAGCGACCGATTCATCGTCATAGCCCCGCTCAACCGCCCAGGCCTTCACCGCCTCGAGCGGCGCCAGGTCGGAACTGCGGATCGACTCCAAGAGTTCGGTGGCGACGGCCGGGGTGAGGTCGACCATGCTGGTGGCCAGAGCCCCATACGAGACGATGTCGGGGAACTCATCGATCGTCGACTGCTCAAGCGCGCTATTGGCGATGAACTCGTCGAAATTGTTGGCCCCAACCTTGTCGAGGGCCGCATTGACCTCGTCCATGTATTGGACCATGCGGAGATAGCCGCCCGACTTGAGCAAGTCGGAGCAGACGGTGACCGTTTTGAGGCCCGAGCGCAGAAGATCGGACACATTGAACGCATCGGCTCCGCCGGCATACGACAGCAAGAGGTCGCCCTCGAATTCTTCGGTGAGGCGAACGGCGAGATTGCTGGTGACCGCGTGCAGAGATCGCCCAGACATATACATCATCTCGTCGACATCGAAGACGGTGCGGGTGTTGTCGACTTCGAGGGTGTTGCTCAGCTTGAGACCAAAGGTCAGGCCCCGAGCCTTGGCCACCCGGCGAAGGTTGTGGAACATCGGCACAGCATCGACATATTTGAGGTCGTGACCGAAGGCGATGTCGGGCACCACGATCTCGGTATAGCCGAGGTCGTCATTGATGATGCCGCGCACCCGCTCGGGTCCGAGCAGGGTCGGGTTGCACTTGACCGAGGTGTGGATCTGCTTCTCGTTGAGGAGGTAGAGCGCGATCTGCTCGATCTCGTCCGGAGGGCATCCGTGCATGGTCGACAGGGTGATCGTGTCCGACACGGTGTCAGGGATCTCGATGTCACGAATCTCGGGGTAGTACTCGGCGACGATGTCGATATAGGCCTGCTTGTAGGCCGAAGCATCCTTCATCGTCTCGAAGAACCACTGGACGTTGGGCTTCAAGATGCCTTCGAGGTTGTACCCGACCGACATATTGAAGATCATCCCGGGC
>PDSL01000092.1 GCA_002748455.1 Ilumatobacter coccineus | reverse complement strand
TTGGGTAAGCCGATTGCTATGGATGAGGGGTTGCGGTTCGCGATTCGTGAGGGTGGTCGCACGGTTGGTGCTGGCCGCGTCACCAAGATCATCAAGTAATCGCCAGTAGAAGCGAAGAGAGATATTCCTATGGCCCAAAGCATCCGTATCCGCCTGAAGGCGTTTGACCACGAGATCATCGATCAGTCAACGAAGAAGATCGTCGAGACCGTGAACCGGACCGATGCTGTCGTGCGCGGTCCGATCCCGCTCCCGACCGATAAGCATCGTTACACCGTGATCCGTGGTCCCCACGTCGACAAAGACTCTCGTGAGCACTTCGAAATGAGGGTTCACAAGCGCCTGATCGACATTGTCAACCCCAACGCCCGCACCATCGATTCGCTCCAGCGAATCGAACTGCCCGCTGGCGTTGACATCGAGATCAAGATCCAGCAGAGCTAAGGCTCGGATCGAACACGATTCACGATGACCCGGGGTGTGTCCCCGGGTCATCGTCGCGTCTGGGGTTACTGAGCCCCTCCTGACATCAGCACCGAACGGTGCCCTGACGTCTGGTTTGGCCGTGGTTGCGCTAGACCCCTAGGTGTGAGTCTTCCTCCTCCATTGCCCCGACCGGTTGTTCCATCGCCTGATCCGGTGACCATTCCGCCTCGCCGTCGTCGCCGTCGAGGGGTCATCATCGGGATCGCTGTCGTCGTGGCGATGATCGCGTCGGGAGCGCTCGGAATAACGATCGGTATCCGCCGAGTCAACGATTCTGGTGACGGGCCGGGACTCGCCGGACCAACCCCGATCGCTGTAGCGAGCGAGGCGGTTGAAACCAACCGTCGCATCGATGTGGCCGCTGTCGCCGCGGCGGTCGGCCCCTCGGTGGTCACCGTGGTCGCCAACATCACCTCCGATGATGTCGAAGGCACCTCGATCGGGACCGGAGTCTTGGTCACTCCCGATGGTGAGATCGTGACCAACGCCCACGTGATCGAGGGAGCAAGCTCGATCAATGTCCGCCTCGCCGGAGAGATCGATTCTCGAGCAGCCACCCTGATCGCCTCAGACCCCCTGAACGATCTTGCCCTGGTCAAGATCGAGGGGAGTGGGTATGACGCTGCCACCTTCGCTGCTCCTGGTTCGATCGCTCTCGGCCAAGACGTGGTGGCGATCGGATTCGCCCTCGATCTCGAAGGCGATCCCACGGTGACCCGCGGGATCGTGTCGGCGATCAATCGGACGATCCAGACCTCTGATGGTGCCCTCGATGCTCTCATCCAAACCGATGCAGCGATCTCGTCAGGAAACTCCGGTGGACCCCTGGTGAACGCTGATGGTGAGATCGTCGGCATCAATACCGCGGTCTTTCGCGACACCATGAATACCGCTGCTTCCAATGTGGGCTTTGCGATCTCCGCCGATGAAACCCTGAGGGTGATCGACACCCTCCGTCGTCAACCTGGCCAGGAACGAACCGAGGGCTATCTCGGCGTCAGCCTCATCGAGCGAACCGATGGCGGCAAGGGTGCCTTTGTCGACCAGGTTGAAGCCGACACGCCAGCATCCTTGGCCGGTGTCCGCAAGGGCGATGTCATCATCGAGGTCGATGGCAGCCCGATCGATGGGGTGCTCGGCTTGGTGGCCGCTGTCCGCGACCGGTCGCCGGGCGATGAGATCACCATCGTGGTCTTCCGCGACGGCGAGCGCATCACCCTGAGTGCCACCCTGGTCGAACGACCCGAGTTTCAAGAAGGGTGAACCCGCGGTCGGTTGTCGCCGCTGAGACCGGCCGATAGGGTTTGAAAGCCAGGTCGTGGGTCTCCGCGGCCATCCATATTCGCAATCGATGTCCGTGTGAGCCCAGCGAAATCCTGTTGGGGACCTCACGGCAACAACCAG
>PDSL01000087.1 GCA_002748455.1 Ilumatobacter coccineus | reverse complement strand
CCGTGTGTCCGGACCTATTTCTGGTACCGACAAGACACTCTCATTCGAGACCGGGGTGTTCGCGCCCCAGTCCCAAGGCGCTGTCGTCGCCACCATTGGCGACACCCGAGTCTTGACCACCGCCAATGCAGCCCGCAGCTTGCGGCCCGGCATTGACTTCTTCCCCCTCACCGTCGATGTTGAAGAGCGGGCCTATGCCGGAGGCAAGATCCCCGGTTCGTTCTTCCGCCGAGAAGGTCGCCCCACCGAAGAGGCGATCCTGACCTGCCGTCTGACCGACCGTCCCTTGCGTCCCTCCTTTGCTGAGGGCTTTCGCAACGAAACCCAGATCGTGACCACCGTCCTCGGCGTCGACGGTCAGAACCCCCACGATGTGCTCTCGATCAATGCTGCTTCGGCAGCCCTGATGATCTCGGGCATCCCCTTCGAGGGTCCGATCGGTGCGGTGCGCATGGCCTATAGCCAGTCGGGTGAGTGGATTCCTCACCCCACCTGGGACGAGGGCGACAACGGCACCTTCGAGCTGGTCGTCGCTGGACGTGAGCTCGACTCCGGTGATGTGGCCGTCATGATGGTCGAAGCCGGGGGGACCGAGAAGTCATTCTCCTACTACGACGATGGCGCTCCCAAGGTTGACGAGGCAGTCCTCGCCGATGGGCTGGAGGCCTGCAAGGTGTGGATCAAGGAGTCGATCGCCCTCCAGCGTCAGCTCGTCGCTTCGGTGATCGCCACCAAGGGTCCGATCACCCCGCTTGAGTTTGAGCCGGTCATCGACTACACCGACGAGGTCTATCAGGCGGTTGAAGGCCTGGTCACCGATGACATCGCTGCCGCTGTGACCATCGCCGACAAGCATGAGCGTGCCGACGCCACCGATGCCGCCACCGAGAAGGCGATCGAGGCTCTGTGCGGCGAAGGCGCTGATTTCGAAGGTGAAGATAAGCAGGTCAAAGAAGCGGTTCGCAGCCTGGTCAAGAAGATCATGCGTCGCCGCGTGGTCGACGAGGGCGTCCGCATGGACGGCCGTGGCGTCACCGACCTGCGGGCCCTGTCAGCCGAGGTTGGTGTTCTGCCGACCGCCCACGGTTCGGCCCTCTTCCAGCGGGGCGAAACCCAGGTGATGAATGTTTGCACCATGGCCATGCCTCGCATGAACCAGGTCATCGACTCGCTCTCACCGAACGATGAGAAGCGCTATCTGCACCACTACAACATGCCCCCGTGGTCAAACGGTGAGACCGGTCGAGTCGGTTCGCCCAAGCGCCGCGAGATCGGCCATGGTGCGCTCGCCGCTCGGGCTGTGCTCCCGGTTGTGCCCAGCCAGGAAGACTTCGCCTACACCCTTCGCCTGGTGTCCGAGGTGATGTCGTCCAACGGGTCGACCTCGATGGCATCGGTGTGTTCATCGTCGATGTCGCTGATGGATGCCGGCGTGCCCACCCGTGGCGCGGTGGCCGGTATCGCCATGGGGCTGATCAAGGACGGCGACAACTATGTCACCCTGACCGACATCCTCGGTGCTGAGGACCATATGGGCGACATGGACTTCAAGGTCGCCGGTACTGCCGATGCGATCACCGCCCTCCAGCTCGACACCAAGATCGACGGTATTCCTGCCGATGTCCTCACCGCTGCCCTCGACCAGGCCAAGACCGCCCGGTTGGAGATCCTCGGGGTGATGAACGAGGCGATCTCGTCGGCTCGGGACGAGGTGGCCGAGACCGCTCCCAAGATCGAGAAGATCACGATCCCGATGGACAAGATCGGTGAAGTGATCGGGCCCAAGGGCAAGATCATCAATACGATCCAGCAAGAGACTGGAGCCGACATCTCGGTCGACGACGATGGCGCTCAGGGTTTTGTCACCATCGGTGCGGTCGAGTCATGGCGGATGGAAGAGGCCAAGCAGGCGATCATGAATATCGTCGACCCGCCCAAGGCCGAGCTGAATGCGACCTATACCGGTCGGGTGGTCAATATCACC
>PDSL01000085.1 GCA_002748455.1 Ilumatobacter coccineus | reverse complement strand
CTCCGCCTGATCTGGAACCGTGAGCGGCCGATCGACCCTGATGGCCGGATGGCGTGGCTCTTGGTGGTGGCCACCATTCCAGCAGCTCTCGCTGGGGCAGCGTTTGAGCACTGGATTGATGAACGGTTGGGCACACCGGTGATCATCGCGGTCTCCCTCATCGTGTTTGGTGTGCTCCTGTGGGGAGCTGACCGTCTGGTTGGGCGCCGTCGAGTGGACGAGTTTCGGCTCACCGATGCCGTGATCGTGGGCGCAGCCCAAACCCTGGCTCTCAATCCGGGAACCTCCCGGTCGGGGATCACGATGACCGCGGCGCGAGGGATCGGATTTGATCGCGATGCCGCGGTGCGAATCAGTTTTCTCCTCAGCATTCCGGTGGTCGCCGGAGCGGTGGTGTTGAAAGTTGGTGGCCTCTTGGTTGATGGCATCCCGTCGGGTTTGGCGATGCCGATGACCGTGGGGGTGCTGACCAGCGCGGTGTCGGGATGGGTGGCGGTATGGGGCACCCTGCGACTGGTGAGGACCACAACCCTCACCCCGTTTGTGGTCTACCGGATCGTGATCGGTCTGGCGATTCTGGTGGTGGTTGCTGCTGGGTGGCGGTGAGGGTTAGGGCACCCGCACCAGGCTGAGACCGGTTTCAGCCGCCAGAGCGATCTGGGCAGCGTGATCAGCGGGCACAGCCACCAGGGTGGCATCTTCGTGATCACCGATCACGATCGCATCGGCAGCCAGAAGTACCCCTTCGTGGACCAGATCGACCCGCTCACCGGTGGTGGCACCCGAGGATGGGGATTCGACCACCGCGACCACGCGCCATTCCGGTGGGACGAGGGCGAGCGGTCCGGCCGGGGTGATCAGTGACCAGGTGATGATGGTGCCCTCATCGATCGGTCCTCGGGCGATCGAATGATCAGCATCGCTGGGGTCGCTGATCGCTTGATCAGGAACCAGGGCGGCTGGCACGGTCATCGTGTGGACGGTGATCGGATCGCCGGGTTCGAAAGCGCGGTCGGCGACGACCACCTCGATCTGGTCTCCCCACCGGTCGCGGGCGAGGTCGACAGCGGCGAGTCGCTGGTGGATCGACCACGACATCATCGCTGCCACAAGTGCCACCATGATCCACCACACACTGGGGTGGAGTGCAATCATCCGGGTGATCGTGATTCGGGTATGGCCGATGAGCTGACGTTGACGGTCGATGATCGGGCCGAGAACCATGCCGTCCTCCATGGTCGTCGAGGCGGGAGGAGAAGTCGGCGCGGTCAGGCTAACGGCTACAGCAGTGGGGCCAGTGGGGAGTCCACCCCGGGGCTTGGGCTACTCGATGAGCGCGGCGGTCAGAACAGTTTGGGAATCAAGACCGGGGTGGTGCGCTTGTAGTCCTCATAGTCGTCTTGTCCGCCCCAGCGGGCATCGGCGCGTGCTTCGAGCATGGGGATACCGCTGACCTTGATCAACAAGAGCGCCACAAACGCCGGCGAGATCAAGGTGAGGTATCGCCACCCATCCAGTGTGGGAACGGCGATGAGGGCCATACCGATCCAGAGGGTGATCTCGCCAACATAATTGGGGTGGCGCGACCGGCTCCACAATCCGGTGGTGATGAACCGACCGGCATTGGCCGGGTCAGCCCGCCATCGCGACTTTTGGGCATCGGCGATGACCTCGATGGCGAACCCGATACCCCACACGATGATCCCGATGATCGCCCAGACATCGAGTGAGGTGGTGGTGGGGCTGGTGGTGGCAGCGAGGGCCGCGGCCAAGGTGAGTGAAACCCACAGTCCTTGGATGGTCCACACCGACAAGAACCGGACAGGATGGGTCTTGATGGCATCAAAGCGACCGTCTTTGCCGTCAGCTCGAATCCGGCGAAACAGGAACGCGCCGAGCCGGGCGGCCCAGATCACAACCAAGGCGGCGACGATGAACGACCGGGCATCACGCTCGGATGCCAGGGCCAGGCTGGCGATGATCACCGTGATATAGGTGAGGCTTCCGGTCAGATCAAAGAACTTCTCGGTGTGGGCGAGATTGGAGGGGATGAAGACCGCCCAGTTGATCACAAACGCCAGCGCAATGCCGACAGCGAAGAGGGGGAGGGCACCCACCGAGCTAGCTGATCCAGCACTACCGGCAGCAGCGATACCGATGCCGAGCACGATGGCGATCACGATGGTGATCGCTGACTTGCGCGTCTGGTTCATAGACCTACTCCTCGATGGATCGACCCTGGTGGGGTCCATGGTAGGAGATGCCCGCCGAGCTCAACGCGGATGAGATGAGTGGGGACGCTCAGTCGCTCGATGATGAGGTGGACGACGAGGCTGACGATGAGGTTGCCTTCGTCGATTCGCTCGAAGTCGTCGACGTTGACGATGTCGATGACGAGCTCGCTGGTGCGGGCTTGGTGGCGCTCGACGATGCCCGATTGTCGGTCTTGTAGAACCCGTTGCCCTTGAAGGTCACGCCAACCGGCAAGAACACCTTCTTGACCGCCATCATCTGGCCGGTGTCCGGATGGGGATACTCGGTCAGGGTGTCATCGGAGAACGACTGGCGAACTTCGATCTCTTCGTTGGTGTCGATAAAGCGATACAGATAGGTCGGCATGGCGGAGCGGTAGCCTATCGGCGCTCGCGGGCGGTCCCTCGCTGGGCCTTGCGCCATATGGGGTTTGATGTGGGGGCAAGGTGATTACCCTGGCGGATATGTCTGTTTCGGCTGCTGTGATTCCTGCTGCGGGGTTGGGAACCCGTTTTCTTCCCGCCACCAAGGCGGTGCCCAAAGAGTTGATGCCGATCGGTGATACCCCGGCGATCCAGATCATCATCGATGAAGCATTGGGGGCCGGCATCGATCACATCGTGGTGGTGTCGAGCCGATCCAAGCCAGCGATCGAGGCCTATTTCGCCCCCGATCCAGGCCTGGTAGCAACCCTGCGAGAGTCCGGCAAGGACGAGATCGCCGACCGGGTGGCCTCGATCGGGGTCGATTGGAGAGTTTCGATCGTCTACCAGGATTCGCCCCGTGGTTTGGGTCATGCTGTGGGCTGCGCCCGTCCGGTGCTCGGCGATGAGCCGTTTGCGGTCATGCTGCCCGATGAGCTGATGGGTGATTCGTCCTTGTTGTCGTCGATGATCGAGGTCAATCGTTCGACCGGCGGCGGAGCGGTCGGAGTGCTCGAGGTTGAGCGGGATCAGGTCAGCTCCTATGGGGTGGTCGATCCGGCTGGTCCAGTTGTCGATGGGGTGATCCCGGTGGCGGATCTGGTGGAGAAGCCGCTGGTGGAGCGCGCTCCCAGCAATTACATCTTGATTGGCCGGTATGTCTTGACTCCCGATGTGTTCGATCGGATCGAGAACCTGACACCGGGAAGTGGGGGAGAGCTCCAGCTCACCGATGCCCTGCGCCAGCAGGCAGCTGACGGTCCGTTCTCGGCGGCGGTGTCGACCACTGAACGCTATGACACCGGCAATCCGGTTGGCTTCCTCGACGCGGCGATCGGGTTTGGGCTGGCTCGACCAGCAACCTCAGCTGGGGTTCACGCCCTTCTCAATGCCCACCGCTGAGCGGTCTCATCGAACGCGGCGGTAGTCATCGACATCGATCACGATTCCGTGATCATCTACCTCAAATTCGGTTGAGGTGCCGTCAACTGTTCGCATCCAGCGCCGGTGCTCGACCCGGTGGTAGCGGGCGGTCACGAGCTCCACCGCCAGGGTTTCAAGATCGATATCGATCATCGTCACCTCGGCATGGTCGCCGGAGGCCAGGCCGAGACGACGGGCCACCAAGGTGTCGGCGACCGGGACACCGGCCAAGACCAGATCGGTGCCGCCATCGAGCTCATTGCGATAGATCCCATTGACCTCGCCCCACCGGCCGGTGCCATCGGTGCCCAACCAGAGATCCGGCTCGGGCAGATCACGAAACACCAAGACCTGGCGCACACTCCAGGTCGGCGACACCCGCAGCACGGTTTCGGCCTGGCGGGCATGATCGATCACCCTCACCGTCCAGGCTTCATTGTCCCACTGGAACGAGGCGTGGGTATCGCCGTGGTCATGGCTCCATTGGGCATCGAGCCCGTCGGATGAGATCGGATCAAACATCGGCTCCAGTGTGTCAGATGCGTGCCGCTACCGTGCAGGGGGTGATCCCCCTCGAAGATGCCCAGTCGTTCGTTCTCAGCCAGTGTCCTCCTCGTCAGCCGGTCACCATGGCCTCGCGCGATGCTGGCGGGTTGGTGCTGGCCGCCGATGTCACCTCTGTCGAAGTGGTGCCCCCTTTCGACAACACCGCTGTCGACGGCTATGCGGTGCGCTCTGCCGACCTGGCGACTGTGCCGGTCGTGCTCACCGTGGTCGATGAGATCGCCGCGGGCAGCGTCAGCGACCATGTGCTCCAGCCTGGCGAAGCGATCCGGATCATGACCGGAGCGCCGGTGCCGGCAGGTGCCGACACCATGGTGATGGTCGAAGACACCGAACGGGTCGGCGATCACCAGGTATCGATCAATGTCGCCTCAGAACCGGGAGCTGCCATTCGCCGGGCCGGAGAAGATGTCAAGGTCGGCGATGTCGTCCTGAGCGCTGGCACGGTGATCACCCCAGCGGTGGTGGGGGTGTTGGCCAGTATCAATGCCCGCCAAGTCGAGGTGTTCCCTCGGGTTCGGGTAGCGGTGCTCTCCACCGGAGATGAACTGGTCACCGACGACCGTCCACTCAAGCCGGGCGAGATCCGCGAAAGCAATAGCCAAACCCTGGTCGGGCTGCTCACCGAGGCTGGATGTGATGTCGGCAACCTCGGGGTGATCGCCGACGACGAAGCCGAACTCGAACGCCTCCTCACCGAAGCAGCGAGCGACTATGACGCCATCGTCACCAGTGGCGGGGTCAGCATGGGCGATTACGACGTGGTCAAAGCGGTTCTCGGTCGGATCGCTGACATGAACTGGATGCAGGTGGCCATCAAACCGGCCAAACCGTTTGCCTTTGGCACCATCGCCGGTGTGCCGGTGTTTGGGTTGCCCGGCAATCCGGTCAGTTCGATCGTCAGTTTCGAGATGTTCACCCGTCCCGCTCTGCGCCAGATGATGGGGCATCGTCGTCTGGCTCGACCCGGGGTGATCGCCATCGCCGATGACGGTCTGACCCGCAAGAACGGTGATGGCAAAACCCATCTCTTACGGATCAATACCCGCTGGGATGATGACGGTCGCTGCCATGTCACTTCGGTACGGGCCCAAGGCAGCCATCAGCTTGCTGCATCGGCCTTGGCCGATGGGCTGGCCGTGGTGGCCGACGAAGGTGGCATACCGCCCGGCGACGAGGTCTTTGTGCTCTTGTTCGACAGCCGCTGATCCGCCCTAGCATGGTGACATATGTCTGAGCCGGTCACCCCTCTTATCGATTCGTTTGGGCGGATGGTGACCGACCTTCGAATCTCGGTCACCGATCGCTGCAATTTCCGGTGCGTGTATTGCATGCCCGACGAGCCGATGACCTGGATGCCGCGATCGGAGATCTTGACCTTTGAGGAGATTACCCGGGTCGCCAGCATCTGTGTTGAACGTTTCGGGTTTAACGGGATCCGACTCACCGGTGGTGAGCCGCTCTTGCGAGCCAATATCGATGGGCTGGTCGCCCGGCTGGCCCGCCTTGGGGTTGATCTGGCGATGACCACCAATGCTTCGGTCTTGCGTAAACACGCTGCCCGATTGGCCGATGCCGGGTTGACTCGGCTCAATATCAGCCTCGACACCCTCGATCGGGACAAATTTGCTCGGTTGACCAATCGTGATGACTTTGCTGCAGTCCTCGATGGCATCCAGGCAGCGATCGAGTACGGCTTCAATCCGGTCAAGATCAATACGGTGATCGAACGAGGCGTCAATAATGACGAGATCATCGCTCTGGCCCGATTCGGTCGCGACCAGGGTGTCGAGGTGCGCTTTATCGAGTTCATGCCCCTCGATGGATCCGATTCGTGGCAGCGAGCCAAGGTGGTCGGTCAAGACGAGATCGTCGAGTGCTTGGGTGAGGTGTGGCCACTTGAACCGGTTGCCCAGCGGGGCACCGCTCCAGCGAGCCGATGGCGCTACACCGATCTTCCTGCGGATCATCCTGGCTCCCTGGTTGGGGTGGTCCCGACGGTGACCGCCCCGTTCTGCGAAAACTGCGATCGGATTCGGTTGACCGCTGATGGCCAATTGCGTACCTGCCTGTTTGCCACCGATGAGTTTGATCTGCGTGGCGCGATGCGACGAGGTGAGAGCGATGACCAGATCGCTGAGCGCATCATGGCGGCGGTGTCCACCAAGTGGGCCGGTCATCAGATCGATCAGGTGTCGTTTGTGCGGCCGGCTCGGCCGATGAGCCAGATCGGCGGCTGATCTCGCCGGTGGGAGGCGAGGTCGGCGACGATCACAGCTAGGGTCGCGAGCGATGAAGGATCTTGAGTTTTCGCATCTCGATTCGGCTGGTCGAGCTCGCATGGTCGATGTCACCGCTAAGGACCGCACCCATCGTCGGGCGATCGCTCGGTGCACGGTGTCGATGCGACCCGAAACGGTGACGGCGATCAGGTCCGGCACTGTGGCCAAGGGTGATGTGCTGGCGGTGGCGCGCGTCGCCGGCATCCAGGCGGCCAAGCGCACCTCCGAAGCGATCCCGATGTGTCACCCCCTCATGATTGGGGGAGCGACCGTCGATTTCGAGTTTGGCGACGACCAGATCGAGATCATCGCCTCGGTCGACACGGTTGACCGGACCGGGGTGGAGATGGAAGCGTTGCACGCCGCGGCTATCGCGGCATTAACGATCTATGACATGTGCAAATCGGCTGATCGGGGGATGACGATCGGTGCGCTGGCGCTGTGGGAGAAGTCGGGTGGCCGGTCTGGTGACTACCGGCGAGTGGGTGACTGATCGGCAATGTCGCTTTGCCACTGGGATTGTTGATCTTGCTGTTACAATCGTCGTACAATCGTAACGAAAGGCCTTCGTTCGTGCCGTCCTGGCGTGAAGAAGGCATGTTTCTTATCTCACGAAGGATCGTCTGAACAAATGGGTCAACTCGTTCTGGTTGTTCTCGCTGCCGCTTGGGCAGCAGTGCTCGTGCCGCCGCTCGTGCGGGCTCGAGTTGAGAACCGGCCGAATTCGTCGGTGACCGATTTCCGACGTCAACTCAACAAACTCCAGTCCACTGTGCCGTCGCGGGCTGCTGCCCCGATGCGCTCTATGGCCCGTCCCCTGGCGCCGTCGCCGCTTCAGCGTCCCGCAGCTCCTGGCCGTCCGGGCCAGCCAGCCCATCTCCGTCGGGCCGCCAACGAGCGCACGATGACGGCCACGCGTTCCCACGGGTTCGGACCGTCCGTCCCACGGGAAGCGCCTCGCCGCCGTACCCATGGCGACCCCACCGGTGGCTATCGTCGCCCTGAGGCCGGGCGAGCTCCTCAGGCAGCCCACGCCGATCAGCTCCGGCGTCGTCGCTCAAATGTCTTGTTCATGTTTGTGGTCGGCACCGTGGCGACCCTGTTCTTGGCGGCAACCACCCGTGAGCAGGCTTTTCTCTATCTCTTCGCCCTGAGCTTCTTGGCGACGTGCACCTATCTTTATCTCTTGAGCCAGATGCGCCAGCGTGATCAAGCTGGTTGGCCCGACGAGTGGGATCGCCGCTGAGGGTTCTCATTCGTCGCCAGCTAGGCTGATCGACCGCTACGGGGCTGTAGCTCAGTTGGCAGAGCGCTGCGTTCGCAATGCAGAGGTCAGGGGTTCAATTCCCCTCAGCTCCACTCCACACACCTCGGCATCACGCTGAGGTGTGTTGTCGTTTTCACGCCCGATTTGGGTGGTGAGGATGTACCAGGTGCTCCAAGTGCCGGTTGACCATCGCATGACCTGCCTGAGGGGCGGAGATAGTGTCACCGCTGGTACGACTTGAGTGCTTGTGAGAGCCTTCACTGAAAGATCCTGGTATGTCCCGCAAAGAAAAGCTTGCCCTCATCGCTGTCGTTGTCTATATGGCGATCATGATGTCGGGCATGTATGTCATGCACCACGTCAAGGGCTTGACCTATGGCAAACCCGAGATGATGACGGTTCTGGTGTATTTCCAGATTGCCGCCACGATCAGCGCCTTGGTGTTCTACATGCTGTTCTTCAGAGGACAGGCGTTTCGCAAGCCTCGCATGAACCTCTTCCTCGTCGAGTTCTTTGTGGCTGCCATCGTCTTGGTGGTACTCCAAATCACGCTCGGCAAGTATGGCGATGCCGATATGTCGCTCATCTGGACGATCGTTGGCACCACGATCATGGTGGGCATCGGTGAAGAGATGATCTTCCGAGGCATCCTCATGGGAGCGGTCCGCGAGAAGCGTGGTGCCTATGTGGCGGTGTTGTGGTCAGCCGGGGTTTTCGGCTTCTTGCACAGTACCAATATTCTCGGTGGCCAGGCGGTGGGACCAACGCTCGCCCAGGTGCTCTCTGCTGGTCTCAGCGGTGTCTTGTATGCGTGGGTGGTCATCAAGGTGCGAAACGTTATTCCCACCATGGTGTATCACGCAGTCTGGGATATGTTCATCCTGCTTGGGCTGGTTGTGACGGTTTCCCAGGCCGAGATCGTGCTCCAGTTCCAGAGTCTCTTCGAGATCGTCGCGTCGGTGGTCATCCTGGTCATGATCATCCGTCATCTGCGGTCCGGAAGGCGCGACGAAGACGACGAACTGCCAGCTGCGGCAACCTGATCGTTCAGCTCGATCGCTCACAAAGGCGCGTCATGTCGCCCGCTGGATGGGGACATGACGGGCGTCGCGTGCGTTGAGGACGATCTACCCCTGACGGAGCTGATCGATCGTCGAGCGAGCTGATCGGGCTCGCAAGGCAGCGTGGACCCGCTGGCGTTCGAGGATCTGATCGATCCTCGCCGCGGCCTGTTCAACCGGATGCTCCACCAAGAACGCCGCCGCCTGGTCGACCTGGTCGGGCCGGTCGAGGGTCACGATGGTGTCGATCATCCGATCGATCGATGGGCGCGGGAACCGTTCCATCGCCTGATCCCAATGATCTTGCACCCCCTGCCAAGCCAGCGCTCCGTGGTGACGGTTGGCGATCGCGACCCGCAAGAAATAGGGAGCATCCTGGGCCTTGACCTGATCGCCAAAGGCATGGGCGATCGTGCGTTCCATCTGGGAACGATCAGGGAACTCGGCCAGGGCGTGGAGATGACGCAATCTGATCTGGGGTGTCGCCCCGGTGAGCGACCGCTCGACAAAGGCGTCATAGTCAGCATCGTCGCCAGTAGCGGCCACGACCACCGTGGCCGCGGCCACCAGGTTGGGCTCACCTGAGCCGTCCTCAGCCCAGCGGGCATAGATCTGGCGAGCACGCTCGATCGTTGTCGTATCGCCGCCAAAGATCGCCCCTGCTGACAACAGCATGGCTCGCAGACGGGTCGTTGTCGTGGTGTCATCAGCGCAGGGATCACCCAGTTCATCCAGAACGGGGACCACCAACGAGCGGATCCGAGCCGCCAGCACCGCCGACGCATCCTCATCGTCAGCGACCAGTCGCACGACCGCCGACAGGCCCTTGATGATCGACTGCCAGACCCCGTGATGTCGCTCGTGTCCCATGCGCTCGACAAATCCGAGATAGTCGATCGGTTCCAAGTTGCCGGCCAACACCTCGGCCCAGGCATCATCGACAAGGACATAGCGTGCCAAGGTGGGCAGCTCAGCGATCACCTCGGAGCTGAGACGTGACCGCAGACCAGGATCATAGGACACTCGGAAATAGCCATGGCCGTGGGCATTGACCACCACCGGTGATGAGCCGACCGGGCGTCGATAAGGGTCGGCACCGAGGGTGAACCGAATCACCTCATCGCCAACACGAAGCGCAACGGGGATCTGCCACACCGTGTCATCGGAGTCGTCATAGGAGAACCGACGCTGGGTCAAGACCAGGTCGTCGCCATCGAGATGGGCATCGATCACCGGCACCCCCGGCTGCCAGATCCACGAGTCCATCATCTCGCCCACCGGTTGGCCGCTGGCCTCAGACAGAGCGGCCCACAAATCGTTGGTCTCGGTGGTGCCATAGCGATGGCGGTCC
>PDSL01000096.1 GCA_002748455.1 Ilumatobacter coccineus | reverse complement strand
GCCTTCGGCTCACCCAGTTTGCGACCAGCAACCAGGATGATCAGGAATCCGAGGAGGGGGAACGCAGGAATCAACCAAACAAGATCAGCCATCACTCCTACCCCTTCAACTCAGCGAGGTCATCGACCGTCGCCCCAGGACGACGCTTGAGGATCGAGATGATCAGGCCAAGCCCGACGACCACTTCAGCAGCGGCCACCACCATCACGAAGAAGACCGCGGTTTGGCCATTGATGTCGCCATATCGGGTAGCGAAGGCAACAAAGGTCAAGTTGACAGCGTTGAGCATCAACTCGATCGACATGAACATGACCAGAGGGTTGCGGCGCACCATGACACCGACCGCGCCGATGGCGAAGATCACGGCAGCGAGCACCAGATACCACGATGTGGTCGGCTCGATCCCAGCCAAGATCGGACTCATCGTGAGCCTCCCTTCTCTCGACGGGTCAGCAAGACCGTGCCGGTGACCACCACGATCAGCAAGATCGAGGTGAACTCAAAGGCGAACACATAGTCGCTGAACAAGGTGTGGGCGATCGCTGTGAGGTTCTGTTCTGCCGGTTGCTCAGCCCCAGACACAGCGGCCAAGGTGGACTGTCCCCGGAGCACCGCGGCCACCAAGAGGACCGCTGTTCCGATGCCGACGATGATCGCCAAGGGACGTTGCACCGGGAAGGGTTCCACGGTCAGGTCTTCGGCTTCATCGACCCCGAGCAACATGATCACGAACAAGAACAAGACCACGATGGCCCCGGCATAGACGATCACTTGGACCGCTGCCAGGAAGTGGGCTTCGAGAGAAACGAAGTGAACAGCGATACCAAACAGGGTGAGGACCAAGGACAAGGCAGCATGAACCGGGTTGTGGCGCAGGACCACCCCGAGACCACCGACCAGGACCATCGCTGTGGCGAGGATAAAGATGATCAGGTTCATCATCGCTCGGTCGTCTCCTCGGTGGAGGCATCGTCAGCCGATTCGGGATCACGCAGACCGTGACCGAGCTCATTGCTCCAACCGACGACCCCGGTGAAGGTGGCATCGCCAGATGGTGAGGTTGCTCGCATCCAACCTGACGTGAGTTCATCGTCGCCCTCACGCCAGTCCTCCCAGGGCAGGTTCTGGGGCCGGCCATCGTCATCGACCACCAATTCGGCCTTGGTATAGATGGCATCGAGTCGGTTAGCGAAACTGAACTCAAACATCTTCGAATCGGTGATCGCCTCGGTGGGACAGGCTTCGACACACATGTCGCAGTGGATGCACCTCAAATAGTTGATCTCGTAGATGAATCCAAACCGCTCCCCCGGCGATGTTGGATTCAAGGGATCGTTGTCGGCGCCACGCACATAGATGCACTTGGCCGGACACACCCCAGCACAGAGTTCACATCCGATGCATTTCTCCATCCCGTCCTCATAGCGATTGAGCACGTGGCGGCCATGGAGGCGAGCCGGTTTGGCGATCTTGCGATCGCGGCGAACATCGGGATCGTTAGCACGGCCCTTCTTGCGAGCGGTCCGTCCACCGGCATATTCGGTGGTGACCTGTTTCCCGCCCAAGAGCCGGTGTTGGCGGATCGTGACCGCGAACCCTTCGAGATAGCCCATCAGGTTCTCCTCTCTCGATTCACGAATCGGGAGTGCGACTTCATCTAGTAGACCGTCCCTTCGCTCTCACGGTTCGCGGCGGCGATCTTGACCGCTGCTGACAACAAGGCCGATGCCGCCACCAAGATGGCGACCGCTATCACTGAGGTGAGCAGGATCGGCCCAAATCCATCAAAACGGTCCCGGGCCACCTGAAGCCCAGCGAGGACCAGGAACCACCCCAACGACAAGGGGATCAGGATCTTCCATCCGAAATCCATCAGCTGGTCGTAACGGAGCCGAGGCAGGGTCGCCCGCAGCCAGACATAGACATACAAGAAGACCAAGACCTTGAGGCCCAGCCAGAGTGAGCCGCCCAATCCCCACGGCATCCAGCCGAAGAGATCGAAGCCACCGATCAGC
>PDSL01000095.1 GCA_002748455.1 Ilumatobacter coccineus | reverse complement strand
GGGTTGACCACCCGGTTGGCGCCAGCCCGGATCAACATGTCAAACCCTGACTCGGAACGGGTACGAGCGACGATAAAGAGATCGGGTTTGAGGGCCCGACTCGACATGGTGATGAAGAGGTTGTCAGCGTCGGCATCGAGTGCCGCGATCAGCGATGATGCCCGTTCGACCCCGGCAGCGATCAGGGTGGCATCGATTCGGGCATCACCGACAACGGCGGGCATCTCGGGGTCGGTCAACTTGTCGCCATCCTCTTCGACCACGACCACGGGGATCCCATTGCTGATCATGTCGTTGGCGACCGCCTTGCCGACTCGTCCCCAGCCGCACACGATCACATGGTCGGTCATCTTGGAAATCTTCTTGTCCATGCGACGCTGTCCTAGAACCTCTCGGAGTTGGCCTTCAACGATGACTTGAACCGCCAAGGTAAAGGCATAAAACGCGGTACCGACCCCGGTCAAGATGACGAACATGGTGAAGATCCGGACGCCAACACCGACATTGGGGCCGGTGAACTCCTCGTAACCCACGGTCGTGATCGTGGTCAGGGTCATATACATCGCATCGATCGGCGACATGCCGATGATGAGATAGCCGATCGTGCCGACCACAAACACCACACCAGCAAGGGCGATGGCGACCCGAAGTCGAGTGATGGTCGATTGCACACCGCCACGCTAGTGGGTGGGCTGAGTGCTCGGCGAACATCTCGCCGTGGCCACAAGGGTTGGAGATAACGGCGTTACGGGGCGATGGTGGTGGCGACCGTCGTCGAGGCCGCGCTGGTGATGGTCGATGGGGGAGCGCCCTCTCCTGTACCGGACGTGCGCAGAGCGACCACCCCGGTCACCAGGTCATAGGGCCAGCCGACCGGCAGATCGGTGGGAACCTCCAAGGAGTCGGTCATCGAGATACGCTCCTGGCCCTCATCGATCAAGTTGAACTGTTCTCGGGCCGCTTCGCGAACACCGTCATCGGTACTTGATCGGTCGATCTCGGCTCGGAGTTCTTGATTGATCGCCAGAAGCTCGTTGAGTTGGGCTTGGCGGGTTTCGATCTTGCCGTTCTGGCTCAGATAGGTCCGAATTGGCAGACCGAACAGGGATAGGGAGAGCGCAACGACGATCACCACGACGACCAAGGCGATGATGATCGTGCTGCGACGGCTGGTGATCAGCCGCCGCTCGACGGCGATCGGACGAGTGATGTCCCCCAGCCGTGATCGACCACGATCTGACGCTGCTGGCCGGTCCTTTGGTCGAGAGACCTTGGACTGGCGCGGTCCACCATCGGTTGGGGTATTCACCCTGCCTAGTGTGCCAGCTGAAGTGCCGGCCGAGGCATCAGCCCCGGCCGCTGACGTCAGCCGCGGGCCAAGGCATTGCGGCCTCGGAAGGCTGCCTGATCACCGAGCTCAGCTTCGATACGCAGGAGCTGGTTGTACTTCGCCACCCGGTCGGAACGAGCCGGAGCACCGGTCTTGATCTGGCCGCAATTGGTGGCCACCGCCAGGTCGGCGATCGTGGCATCCTCGGTTTCGCCTGAGCGGTGCGACATGACAGCGGTATAGGCGTGGCGGGTCGCCAGCTCGACGGTGTGGAGGGTCTCGGTCAAGGAACCGATCTGGTTGACCTTGACCAGGATCGAATTGGCGACCGAGCGGTCGATACCCATCTGGAGGCGCTTGGCGTTGGTCACGAAGAGATCGTCGCCGACGAGCTGACAGCGGTCGCCGACCGCCGCGGTGAGGGCTGCCCAACCGTCCCAGTCATCCTCTTGCATGCCGTCCTCGATCGAGACCACCGGATAGGTGTCGACGATCCGGGTCCAATAGGCGGCCATCTCGGCTGAGGAGAGAACCTTGCCTTCCCCGGCCAAGTGGTAGGCACCGTCGCGATAGATCTCGCTGACCGCTGGGTCGAGGGCGATGGCAATCTGGTCACCAGGGGTGAACCCAGCCTTGGAAATCGCTTCGACCAGGAGCTTGATGGCATCTTCGTTGGAGTCGAGATCG
>PDSL01000094.1 GCA_002748455.1 Ilumatobacter coccineus | reverse complement strand
GTAATAGGTGATCTGGCGTTCTGTGGTGACAAAAGAAAGAATGCCTGATAGGAAACAACAGGTATGCCTCTTCCACACTCTGCTGCAGCGGTTTCGCCGGTCCATCGGCTGTGGCTCAGCAGGTGTGGTGCGCTGGTGATCGGGACGGTTCGATGAGCTCACCGCGTTCGCTGCGATCGATCGGCATTGTCGGCCTCGGTAGCGTGGCGATCGTGGCGGTGCTGGCATCGCTGGCCATCGGTACCAAGTCGATTCCCCTCTCGGAGGTGATCGACTCCTTCACCAGCTACAACCCCAAGGTCACCAATCACCTGGTGGTCCACGAGCTTCGGTTACCCCGCACCATCGTCGCCGGCCTGGTCGGTATCGCTCTCGGTGCTGCTGGTGCCCTGATGCAAGCGGTCACCCGCAATCCGCTCGCTGATCCCGGCATTCTTGGAGTCAACGCTGGTGCTGCCTTCGCCGTTGTGCTGGCGATCTGGATGCTCGGCGTCAGCGGTGTCAGCCAGCTGATCTGGTTTGCCCTGATCGGAGCAGCAATTGCCTCGGTGGTGGTCTACGCACTGGGCTCGATCGGTCGGGGTGGGGCAACGCCAGTCCGACTCGCCCTCGCTGGTACCGCGCTCAGTGCCTTGCTGTTCGCCCTCACCCGAGCGGTCACCCTGATCGATGAAGCGACCCTTGACCAGTTCCGGTTTTGGGCTGTTGGATCATTGTCGGGACGCAACTCCGAAGTCGCATGGGCAGTGCTTCCCTTCGTTGTGGTCGGTGTGGTGATGGCGATCGGCGTGAGCCGATCCCTGAACGCGATCGGATTGGGCGAAGAAGCCGCCGCTGGGCTGGGCGTTCGAGTGTCCTTGGTTCGCTCGGTCGCCGGTGTGGCCATCATGTTGTTGTGTGGGGCCGCGGTCGCAGCCGTCGGCCCGATCGGGTTTGTCGGCCTGGTCATGCCTCACGTCGTTCGCTCCTTCTTCGGTCCCGATCAGAGGTGGATCGTCCCCGCTAGCGCACTGGCTGGGGCCGGATTCTTGCTCCTATCGGACACCCTCGGTCGGGTGATCGCTCGACCAAGCGAGGTTCAGGTGGGCATCATGACCGCAGTCATTGGTGGCCCAGCCTTTGTCGCTCTGGTCCGCAAGGTCAGGATGGTCCAGCTGTGAGCGCGATCTCGGTACACCCGATCAAGGTTGGATCAGGCTGGTCGGTGCGGATGGGGTCGTTGTCGCTTCGCATCGATGTGCGCGCCGTCATCGTGTGCTCGCTGCTCTTGGCGGCCACCGTAGGAGTGACCTTGTGGGCCTTGGTTGTGGGGGACTTTCCCCTCTCGATCAGCCAGGCGGTGGCGGCGATCATCGGTGATGGCGAGAGTGATGCCGAATTTGTGGTGACCACCTTGAGATTGCCACGAGCACTGACCGCGGTCATGGTGGGCGCTGCCCTGGGTATGTCGGGAGCGATCTTCCAGTCGATCGCTCGCAACCCATTGGGTTCGCCCGACATTGTGGGCTTCCAACAAGGAGCAGCCTTCGCAGCGGTGCTCTCGATCCTGGTCATCAGCGACGACACCTGGGCGATCGCTCTTGGAGCGGTGATCGGGGGAGTGGTCACCGCGGTGATCGTCTATGCGTTGGCGTGGAAACGTGGGCTTGCATCGTCGCGCCTCATCCTGGTTGGTATCGGTGTCGGGTTCACCGCATCAGCCGGTGTCGACTATCTGATCACCCGCGCCGCGATCAATGATGTCCAGCGCGCCGCGGTCTGGCTCACCGGATCGCTCAATGGGCGCAATTGGAGTCATGTCTATACGGTGGCGCTCGCCCTCGTGATCTTGGCGCCACTGGCGATCATCGGTCAGCGTTCGCTCGATCGTCTTGACCTGGGCGACGACACCGCTGCCGGCCTGGGTATTCGTGTTGACCGATCCAAGTTTCGCCTCATCATCATCGCTGTCGGTCTGGCAGCGCTCGCCGTCGCCGCTGCTGGACCGATCGCCTTTGTTGCCTTCGTCGCTGGCCCGATCGC
>PDSL01000084.1 GCA_002748455.1 Ilumatobacter coccineus | reverse complement strand
GCTGCCTGGCAGGTGGTCCTCGACGCCATCCGATCAGCCTGACGACACCGCCGATCGTGTCGGAGCCAGGGTCAGACCTGATTAGCGTGGGCCCGGTGAGCGATTCCTTTCCCCGCCAATACGCCCGCACCCAACGTCTGACCCTCGGCGAGCCCCGCAATCTGGCCCTCTCCGCTGACGGGTCTCGATTGGTTTTTCTCCGATCTCGCTCCGGTGACGACGCCCTCACCCAACTCTGGTGCATCGAGGTGGGCACCGGTTCAGAGACCTGTGTGGCCGATCCCGCTGAGCTGACCACCGGTGGCGAGCTCTCCGACAGTGAACGCCGCCGCCGAGAACGACTGCGTGAAGGAGCTGCCGGGATCACGGCATTTTCCCTCGACCGCGCCGGTGTGACCGCTGCCTTTGCTCTTGATGGCGGCCTCTATGTCGCCGATCTCGTCACCCACACCTCTCGCCGGATCGAGGTTCCTGGCCCGATCTTCGATCCCCGTATCTCCCCCGACGGGTCCCGGATCGCCTATGTCAGCGATCGGTCGTTGTGGATCACCGATCTCGACGGGAACAGCACCGAGCTGGCATCCGATGAGGGCGTCAGTTGGGGGCAGGCCGAGTTCATCGCTTCCGAGGAGTTCCGCCGTTACCGAGGGATGTGGTGGAGCCCCGATTCGGCAATGGTGGCTGCATGTCGGGTCGACGAAACTCCGGTGGACACGATCCATATCTCCGATCCGGCTCATCCCGCGGTGCCACCACGCTCGGTCCGATACCCGGCAGCGGGGACACCGAATGCCACGGTCACCCTCCACCTCCTGCCCCTCGATGGTGCTCCCCGCCAGGAGGTGACCTGGGACCACGACCAATTCAGCTATCTGGCCACGGTCAACTGGAATCATCACGGCCTGGCGGTCACGGTGATCTCGCGAGATCAGCGGGACCTCACCACCTTCGTGGTCGATCCAACGACTGCCACGACCACCACCGTGCTCACCGACCATCGTGACGACTGGATCGATCTGGTGCCGGGCACCGGTGTCCTGGTCGACCCCGACACCGTGATCATGGCCACCGACCACGATGGTTCACGACGCCTGATAATCGGCGATCAAACGATCACCGATACCGACCTCCACGTGATGTCGGTGGTCAGCGCCACCGCCGAACAGATCGTGTTCACCGCCCAGCCGATCGAGGATGCCACCGTTACCCATCTCTATCGATGGAGCCCCGAGCGCGGAGTCGATGCGATCACCAGCGCCCCCGGAGTCCACAGCGCCGTGGTGGGCAGCGACACGATCATCGTCGGATCAACCTCGATGGACGCTCCCGGTCGTCGCTGGCAACTTCCACATGGACGGGTGGTCTCCTCACGGGCCGAAGCACCGCTCATCAAACCGAACGTGATCCTGTCGAACGAATCCTTCGGAGCGATGGCGGTCGTCTTGCCCCGTGATCATGATGGCTCGGCCCTACCGGTCCTGATGGACCCCTACGGTGGCCCCCTTGTCCAGCGGGTGATCCGATCGGCGAATGCCTGGTATTTGCCTCAATGGTTCGCCGACCAAGGCTTTGCCGTCGTGGTCGCCGATGGTCGAGGCACCCCGGGCCGAGGTACCGCCCATGAACGGGCGGTGTTCCACGATTTGGCTACCGGGGTGCTCGACGACCAGGTCACCGCCCTCCATCTAGCTGCCGAACGCCACCCCGAGCTCGACCTTGAACGGGTTGGTATCCGTGGGTGGAGTTTTGGCGGCTATCTGGCTGCGCTGGCGGTCTTGCAGCGGCCCGATGTGTTTCATGCCGCCGTTGCCGGGGCCCCGGTCACCGAGTGGCGGTTCTACGACACCGCCTACACCGAGCGTTATCTCGGCGATCCCCGACACTACGGCGAGGTCTATGACTCCCACTCCTTGATCTCGATGGCCGACCAGCTCACCCGGCCCCTCCTGCTGATCCACGGCTTGGCCGATGACAATGTGCTCGCCGCCCACACCCTGGGGCTGTCCTCAGCCCTTCTGGCTGCTGGCCGCCCCCACGAGGTCTTGCCTCTGGTCGGTGTCACCCATATGACTCCCCAAGAGGTCGTGGCCGAAAACCTCATCCTCCATCAGCTGGACTTCTTGCGCCGACACCTCACCTGACCACGATCACCGGCCACGGATACGGCCTCAACACCGCCGGAGTGACTACTGTGGTCAAGGTTATGAATGAACAGCCCACTCCCACTGGCTCAGACGAGCTTGCCGATCTCTATTCGGGGGTTGCCGTTCACGCCACCGCCGATCGAGAGCACCAGGCTGCCCTTGAGCTGCTCACCCTGGTCATGCTGGCTGATTGCCATCTTGATGAGGCCGAGATCGACGCCATCCGAGAGATCACTGTCGATTGGCGAGATGACGAGTTGCGTCTTGACACCTATCTCGACGAAGCCCTCACCCGGGTACGCCAGGCGATCAAGGCTGACACCATGATCGAACTCCTCGACGATATCGACCGCCGGATTTCTAGCCGGGTTCTTCGTCGGGCGCTCTATTCCGCTGCCCATGAGGTCGCCCACAGTGACCAGAACGTGCCTCCCCTCGAAGGCTCAATCCTGGCCCAAATCGCTGTCCGTTTCAGCTGATCGGTCAGTCGTCGGTATGGGCCGGGGCGAAAAACTCCCGACTGTCGGCAATCAGGTCAAGAACTGAGAGCTCGGTCGGCGCCAGCGCTGCATCAGACACCCCGATCGGTTCGACCCGGTCGCCCCAACGGAAGATCGCGCTAGCCCAGGTCACCCCACCCCCGAAGGCGGTCATCGCCACCACCGAGCCAGGCGTGATTCGGCCATCGTTGACCGCATCGTTGAGGGCCATCGGCACCGAGGCAGCCGACGTGTTCCCTTGATCGGCGATGGTCACGATCACCTGGTCGTCAGCGATGCCAAGCCGGCTGGTCGCCGCCCGAATGATGCGCTCATTGGCCTGATGGGGAACGAGAAAATCGATGTCTGATGCCGACAGTCCAGCGGCGTCGAGAGCCCGCTCCATCGAGGACACGATCGCCTTGACGGCGATCTTGAAGATCGTTTGACCTTCAAAATGGATCCGAGAATTGAACGGGGTGCGAGGCCGGGAGATCGGATAGCGCGTCCCCATCATCTCGAAAGTCATCGCCGACCCATAGCCGCCGTCAGCGCCCAGGTCACCGCCGAGGAACCCGGCTCCGGTGTCGCTGGCTTCCAAGACGACCGCGCCGGCACCGTCGCCAAACAGGATGCAGGTATTGCGATCGTAATAGTCAACGACCCAGTGGAGCTGGTCGGCGCCGACCACCAGGATCCGTTTGCGTACCCCAGCGGCGATCAATGAGGCCGCGTTGATCACTCCATAGACAAATCCCGAGCAGGCCGCATTGAGATCGAAGGCTGCCGCGTTGACGGCACCAAGACGTTCTTGGAGTACACAGGCATTGCTGGGGCAGGTGATCTCGGGGGTGATGGTGCACAGGACCAAGAGGTCGATGTCTTCGGCGGTGCAGCCCGCTGCGGCGAGGGCCTGACGAGCGGCGACCTCAGCCATATCGGTCACCTGAAGGTGGTTGATTCCCCTCTGTTTGATGCCGGTTCGCTCGACGATCCACTGATCGTTGGTGTCGACCAATTGCTCAAGATCGTGGTTAGTGAGCTTGACGGGAACATCACATTTTCCCCATCCGGTGATGACTGCTCGCGGTGCCATAGGCGGGAACCTTACCGCGTCCAGCGGGGTGACCAACGCCACATGACGGGGTTATCTCACCTGCTCTTACCAGCGATGATGACCTACTGGAGAGTAACCGCCTCGTTCAACGCTTCGCCCGAACGTCCCGGTCTGGTCGCGACGACGATCGGAGTTTGCGAACCAGACGCAGAAGGCCCGATGCAGCGACTCCCACCACGATCGCTCGTTCGATATGGGGATCGACCACCGCCATCATCACCAAGACCCCAAAAGCGAGCCCAGCCTCAAGAGGCGAGGCTCGCCACAGCTCCCGCCAGCGCTCGGGCCGAATCAAGGAGATCACCGCCGATACGACGACCGCCGCCAAGATGACCTTTGGCAGGCTGGCCAGGACACCGGTGATCGGCAAGACCGCCAAGAGCGCTACACCGGTCACCGCTCCCGACCATCGAGTGACCGCCCCAGCGCTGCGATTCAACGAGCTGCGACCGAATGATCCACCGACCGGAAACGCACCGATCATCCCCGAGGCCAAATTGGCGATCCCCTGGCTGACGAATTCTCGATGAGGACTCCAGCGATAACCATCGAGAGCGGCATAAGTGCGAGCGATCGAGGCCGGTTCGGCAAAGCCCACCACTGCGATCACCACCGCCGGAATCAGGAGCGCCGGGATCGATGACCAGGGGCGCTCCACGCTCAAGGTTGGCACGGTGCGGGGAATCTCTCCGAGAACCGCTCCCTCAAAGCCCACCCCCAACGAGACGGCCCACGCCACGATCACCGCGACCAGGACCGAGGGGAAGAGGGGATGGAACCGACGCCCCAGGATGACCACAACCAGGGTGATACCCGCCAAGGCGATCGTCGGGATCGACCATCGATCGGGTTGTGAGAGCGCCGTGATCGCCCGAGCGAGCACCTGATTCCCAGACGCCGACACCCCGACGATGCTGGGCACCTGACTGGCGATGACCAGGATGGCTGCCCCGGTGGTGAACCCGACCAAGACCGGTTCGCTCACCAGATAGGCAACCCGCCCCCAGCGCAATACTCCGAAGATGACCCGACAGACCCCAACCAGGAGGGCCAGCATGGCTCCGGTGGCGACATAGTCCGGTGTGGCCACCGCCGCGGTTCCCGAGAGGGCACCAGCAACCAGGAGGGCATGAAGAGCGGTGGGTCCGGTTTGGAGATAGGGCGATGACGCAAAAAATGCTGCCGCAATCGCTGGAATCGTGCCGGCGAGGAGACCGATCGCTGGGGGCATACCGGCCAGCTCGGCATAGGCCAAGGCTTGGGGGATCAAGACCAAGGCGACGCTGATCCCACTGATCAGGTCGCCGCGCTGAGGCCGTTGGCGAGGATCCACCTCATCGACGGTAGCTCAGGGCGATCTCGATCGGTCCAGGGGGCGATCGAGACCGAACCGAGTCATACTGGCCAGACGATGAGTTCTGAATCCGACACCGATCTTGCGGCCCGATTGGCCACCGAGGCTGGACAGCTCTTGGTGACGCTCCGAGAAGAATCCTGGCAGATCGGTCGTTCCCGTCAGGACACGATGGACCTCGGCGACCGGACCAGCCATGAATTCATCGGCGCTGAACTGGCCCGCCTGCGCCCCGACGATGCGGTTCTCGACGAGGAAGGCGCCGACGATCCCCGTCGGGCTACCGCAGAGCGAGTGTGGATCATCGATCCTCTCGACGGCACCCGCGAGTTCGGCGAACCGGGCCGTCACGACTGGGCGGTCCATGTCGCGTTGTGGTCGAGCGATCGTTTTCTTGCCGGCGCTGTGGCGCTCCCAGCGCTTGACCTGGTCCTGTCGACCGATGCCCCTCCTCCCCCGCCCACCCACTGGCGCCTTCGACCTCGCCTGGTCACGTCGCGATCCCGAGCGCCCCTGGCTGCAGCGGTCGTCGCCCGGTCGTTGGACTGTGACGCGGTCCGCTTGGGATCAGCCGGGGCCAAGGCGATGTCGGTGGTGATGGGCGATGCCGATATCTATCTCCACGACGGCGGCATGTACCAATGGGATTCAGCAGCGCCAGCGGCAGTGGCTCTCGCTGCTGGATTCCATGTCAGCCGGATCGATGGCCGTCCAATCGTGTATAACGAGGCCGATCCCTGGCTCCCCGATCTTCTCATCTGCCGACCTGATCTGGCTGAGCCGGTCCTCTCGGCACTGCGGAACCCAACATCGTCGTGATCGATGATCCAACCTGGCAGACTCGAGCACCATGCGTCTCGTGATCGCCCGGTGCTCCGTCGACTATTCCGGTCGACTCGATGCCCATCTTCCCGAAGCCAATCGCCTGATCATGGTCAAGGCCGACGGGTGTGTCGCCATCCATGCCGATGGCGGTGCCTACAAGCCCCTCAATTGGATGAACGCCCCCAACACCCTGACCGAGGAGCTCGATGCTGAGCCTCCCCGCTGGATCGTGACCAATCCCAAGAACGAGATCCTCACCATCACCCTCCACGAGGTGATCAGCGATACTTCAACCGAGCTGGGCACCGATCCAGGACTGGTCAAGGATGGGGTGGAATCCCACCTCCAAGAACTTCTGGCCTCTAGCCCTCAGGCGATCGAAGAGGGCCTCACCCTGGTCCGTCGCGAGTATCCGACCGCGATCGGGCCGATCGATCTGGTGTGCAAGGATCCGGAGGGTACGACCGTGGCCATCGAGGTCAAGCGACGGGGAGAGATCGATGGGGTCGAGCAGCTAACCCGCTATATCGAACGGCTCCAACTGGACTCCTCGCTCGGTGAGATCCGGGGGGTCTTGGTCGCCCAATCGATCAAGCCTCAAGCCCGAGTCCTGGCTGAATCGCGGGGATTCCGTTGGGTCGAGGTCGACTACGACGAGTTGCGCGGCCTGGCTCCGGACGAATTGCGGCTGTTCTGATCAGCACGATCAGGGGCGAAAACCCACAACGCTGGGTCGCCTCCATGGGCTCGAGGACACTCACCCACGATGAGTTGTCGCTCAAGAGCCGCCGGAAGACGCCCAGCGATGAGGGGAATCGATCAGCGTAAGCTGATCAGATCACTTGTCGTCGAGACCAAAGGTGGTCGAGATCGACTTGTAGACCTTGGGCCAGAAGTGGTCGCGGGCTGCCCAGATGCCGCCAACGCCAAATTTGATGACCAGGATCAAGCCGAGGCTGTACATGATGGTCGAGAAGAGGGTGCTGACCACGTTCTTAGCGATGTCGATCTGGTCGAGCGCAGCGAAGCCGCCGATGATCCAGATAGCGACAAAGGCGACAGTGCCCATCAGCTTCATCGACGCGACTTGCGACCCTTCGGGAGCGATCAAGGCGCGGACTGCATTGGCGATCACCCCGGTGATGACCACGATGACCAAGGCAACGAAGATCTTCGGAATGAAGGCGATCAGGCTGTCGAAGGAATCCTTGATTGCCGATTCACCGAATACGCCAATGGCGAGCTGGAGCACCAAGAGCATGATGCCGTAGTAGAGCAGCTTGGCGAGCAAGACGCCGGAATCGGCAAAACCAGCCCGCTCCAGGGGGGCACCGATGCCGGAGCGATCCATGAGATCGTCAAACTTGACCTTATGGAGAACGGTGATGAGCACCTTGTAGATCAGCTTGGCGATGATCCAACCGACCACGAGAATGACGAGGGCGCCGAGGATCTTCGGCACAGCCGATACGAGATCGTCCCACGCCTCTTCAATCCCGCCGGTCCAATCGATTGCAAGCATTATTGCCTCCTTTGCTGAACACTCCGGTTCAGCGGTGTTCACTTCTCAAGAAGCGTTACGAATCGCACCCAAACATGAGCGCTTCTTTAACTATAGGCATACCTCACGTTGCCTCAGCCGGGAACCGGGGTGTTCACCAAACTGTAGTACTCGGCTCACCGGCCATACCGCTGTACCAGCGCCCGGAGCGAGTCGGCTAATTCGGTGCTCAAGGCACCCACCGGCATCCTCCATTGCCAATTGCCGGTCGGACGAGACGGGTCGTTCATACGGGCATCGGCACCGAAGACCAAGAGATCCTGCATCGGGACGATCGCTGCGATCCCCGACGATGCGATCACCGCCTCGATCATCGACCAGGTAGCCCGTCCCACATCAGCGCATGCGCCGTGCTGATACACCTCGCCAACCCAGCGACGGTCATCGTCGTCGAGCCCTTCCCACCATGCAGCGATGGGAAGATTGTCGTGGGTGCCTGTGTACACGATGGAACGCGCAGAGATCGCCTGCGGGAGATGGGGATTGTCCGGCAGTCCATCAAAACCAAACTGGACCACCCTCATCCCGGACATCTCGTTGTCATCGATCAAGCGATAGACCTCGTCATCGAGGGTGCCCAAGTCTTCGGCGATGAAGGGGAAGTGGGGGAATTCGGCCCAGAGGGCATCGAGAAAGTGCTGTCCCGGTCCGTTCACCCAGCGCCCATCACGGGCATCATTCGCATCAGCAGGGATCTCCCAATAGGCCGACAGGGCGCGAAAATGGTCAATCCGAACCAGGTCAGCGATCTCCAAGGCTCGTCGAAGCCGACGAATCCACCACCGATAGCCATCGGCAGTCATCGCGTCCCAGCGATAGAGCGGATTACCCCACATCTGGCCGGTTTCGCTGAAATAGTCCGGTGGAACGCCGGATTGGGCGACCATCTGCCCAGCCTCATCAAGACGGAACTGGTCTTGGTGGGCCCACACATCGGCCGAGTCATCGGCCACATAGATCGGTAGATCACCGAGGATGGTGATGCCTCGTTGATGAGCAGCACGCCTCACCTCCGACCATTGGCGATCAAAGATATAGAGCACCGCCTGCCATCGAGCGATCTCGTCAGCGAGGCGATCCTGTTCTGATGCGACAGCATCGCGGTCGCCACGACGCAGGGCATCAGGCCATTCCCACCACGGAACCTGACGGTCATCTCGAATCGCAAAAAAGGTGGCCGTGTTCTCCAGCCAGTCGGTGGTAGCGACATAGCGGTCATAGTCACCTCGCCACGGATGAGTGGGGGTGGTGATCAAGGTGTTGGCTGCCGACCACAAGACCGGTCGTTTGCGACGCCTCAACTCCTCAAAATCAACCGGGGTGCCAATCTCATGATCGTGGAGCACGCGATCGGCTTCCTCTCGGCTGATAAGGCCGACCTCGACGAGCTCGATCAGGTCGATCAGCCAGACATTGCCAGCAAAGGTCGACCACGAAAAATAGGGTGAGTTCAGATCCCCATTGATGGTCAGCGGCAGGATCTGCCAGACCTTGATTCCGCTCGATGCCAGCCAGTCGATAAAGGTATAGGCCTCCGGTCCGAGAGTTCCGATCAGGTCTCGACCGGCCAACGACGACAGATGGAGCAGGACACCGCCGACACGGCGGGGAAAGGGACCGGGCATAGTCCCAAGTCTAGGAATACCTGGCGCGACTGAGAGCGTCCACTTCCGCTACCGTGGCCGACAATGCCACGCCAACGTCTCGATGGGGTCGTCCACCACTACGCGTGGGGCGACGGACACTCGATCCCTGCCCTCCTCAGCCGGGACGACGATGGCCTCCCGTGGGCTGAGCTCTGGGTCGGTACCCATGACCGCGGACCCGCCCACCTTCCCGATGGCCGACCCCTCGCCGATCTGACCGGACCACTTCCCTTCTTGCTCAAGGTGTTGGCGATCGGATCTCCCCTCTCGCTCCAGATCCATCCCGACACCGCCGCAGCAAGGCGCGGCTATCGCGACGGCATCTTCGGCGATCCAGCCCCCAAGTCCGAGCTCCTGGTCGCCCTCACCCCGGTGGAAGCCTTCATGGGGTTTCGTCCAATCGAGGACACCTTGGCCCTCATCGATGAACTTGGACTCGCCGATCTTCAACGATCGGTGTCCCAAGATGGCCTGATCGCCACCTGCCAACGCTGCTATGACCAGAGCTTTGATATCGCCGGGATGATCAGGGCCTGTGAGGCGTCCAACCATCCACAAACGAGGTGGGTCGATCGACTCCACCACCGCTACCCCAACGATCCCAGCGTGGTGGTCACCCTCTTGCTGAATCTGGTGACACTGGCTCCCGGTGAAGCCTTGCCGATCATGCCGAGAACCCTGCACTCCTACGTCAGCGGGGTGGGGGTCGAGATGATGACCTCAAGCGACAATGTGCTGCGAGCTGGCTTGACTCCCAAACCGATCGACCCGGGCCGGGTTCTCGATCTGGTCAGTCCCGAGCCCATCGACAAGCCGGTCCAGCCACCGGCCCACCGCCATCGGGTTCCCGAATCGATGCTTTCCCTCATCGTGGTCCCACCGCGGATGCCCCACACCGCCCAGGGTGATGAGGTGGCGATCGAGCGATCGCCGCGTCGGTCCCGTGCTCGTGGATGAACTCGGCCCATTCGATGAGGGCATCGACCATCTCGTCTTCGGTGACGACAGCAACATTGCGTCCCTTGACGAAGAGATGGCCTCGTTTCGAGCCAGCAGCAATACCCAAATCGGCATCGCGGGCTTCGCCGGGTCCATTGACCACACATCCCATCACCGCCACCTGGAGGGGCAGTTTGCGGTCACCGAAGGCGGCCATTGCCCGCTCGGCAACATCGATCACATCCACCTCAGCCCGACCACATGATGGGCAGGCGATCAGGTCAACATTCTTGCGCTCTCTCAACCCCAGGGCTTCCAGAAGCTGGCGACCAGCCTTGGCTTCTTCGATCGGATCAGCGGTCAGCGAATAGCGGATCGTGTCACCGATGCCTTCCATCAACAAGGTGGCGATTCCAGCGGTCGCCTTGACCAAGCCGGTCGGGGGTGGTCCGGCTTCGGTCACTCCAAGATGGAGGGGATAGTCGGTCGCCTCCGAAAGCTGGCGATAGGCCTCGACCATGAGGGGAACACTTGATGCCTTGACCGAGATCTTGATCAGGTCAAAGCCGACCTCATCAAAGTAGGCGATCTCCTGCTGGGCCGATTCGACCATCGCTTCGGGGGTTGCCCCGCCATAGCGCTCATAGAGCCTCAGCAGCGACCGCCTTGATGTGGGCTGGACGACGAATATTGCCCGGATTCAGCCTCAGACCATGGACCCCAGCTTCCATCGCTGCCAACGCCATCTTGTACTGGTGGTGGATATCAGCGATAACCGGGATTGGAGACCGGGGCACGATCTGGGCCAATCCTTCGGCAGCCTCGATCTCGTTACAGGTACAACGGACGATGTCACAGCCAGCGGCAGCGAGGGCATAGATCTGTTGCAAGGTGGCGTCCACGTCAGCGGTCTTGGTGGTGGTCATCGACTGGACGGTGACCGGCGCACCGCCGCCGATGGGCACTCCTCCGACCTCGATCTGGCGCGTGGAACGCCGCTCGCTTTTCCACTCACCGACGTCCATCCCCCTGACGCTACCGCCAACGCTCGCCCGGCGAGGCGTCATCGCCGGGTGACTAGAGCGGTGAGGTCAGATCGAGATAGAGACCGGCGATGAACAAGAGGGCCAGGATCATCATCACCGCCATCGCAATCGGCATCGCCTTGGCCACATCGGCGTGGTAGCGCTGGCCACCTCGTTCGCGTACTCGCTCATAGGTGGCGATCAGGGCGTGACCACCATCGAGGGGCAGGAGGGGCAGCATATTGAAGATCCCCACAAAGACGTTGAGGATGGCTAAGAGGTAGAAGATGCCCATCATCCCTTGAGATTCGCCGACATCGTCGGAGATCCCGGTCACCCCGACCAGGGTGGTTGGTCGGGTGGTGAGGTCATCATTGGCCCCAACCAGATGGCTGACGATATTGACCGGATTGAGCACCTTGACCACGCCCTTGGCCATGTCCCATGACAGGGGTCCGAGATCGATCACCGCGTGAGCCACCGCTGAAGGGGGCGAGTGGTCGATCCGGTCAAAGCCCAACTGAACCCCGATATAGGGCTCGCCATAGAGGGGCGACCAGGGTTGCTCGTTGGCCGCAACGGTGACCTTGGCCGTCAGGTCGGTGCCACCACGCCGGAGATCGAAACTGAGGACATCGCTCGGAGCATGGGCTCGCACGGTCGCTCCGAGTTCATCGAACTCATTGATCTCCACCCCATCGATCGAGATCACGACATCTCCGGACACCAATCCAGCCTGAGCCGCTGGGCCCGATGGCTCGACCGCTTGGAGATAGACCCCCGGCTGGTCGGCGACCACCTGACCGTCGACGGTATAGACCACCGACAAGAGGAGCACCGCCACGATGAGGTGCATCAACGAACCAGCGGTGATCACCAGGAGGCGACGCGGATAGGTCTGAGCTCGATAGGTGAAGGGTTCATCGCCTGGATCATCGAGTTCATCAAGATTGTTCATCCCGATGATGCGCACAAAGGCACCGAAGGGCAGAGCTCGCACCCCATATTCGGTTTCCCCTCGGTGCATGCTCCATACCCGGGGGCCAAATCCAACAAAGAACTGGGTGACCTTCATCCCGGTCCACCGGGCGGTCATGAAGTGGCCGAGTTCGTGAAGCACGATCGAGATCAAGAGCCCGATGGCGAAGATCAGCCACCATCGTGACCCCAACCCAAGCAGGGCGAAGAGCGCGATGATGGCGATCAACCCAAGCGGGTTGCCACCGGGCTCAGGGCGCGCCTCGCTGACCGCTCCACCGGCAGCGATCTCTCGTACGAAACGACCGCGCCGATCCGAGGAAGAAGATGACGACGACTTCATTGATGCTCAACACGTTCCACCACCTGGCAAGCCACCCGGCGGGCAGCTGCATCGGCAGTGATGACGTCTGAGACGGTAGCCGGTATCTGGCCGTCATAGTCGTCAAGGGTGCGCTCGCACACCTCGACGATGTCGACCCACCCGAGCCGACCAGCGAGGAAGGCCTCGACAGCGACCTCGTTGGCCGCGCTCAGCCAGGCTGGCGCCGCTCCCCCAGCTCGACCTGCTTCATAGGCCAACCCCAGCCCTCGGAAGGTTGTGGTGTCGGGGGGCTCAAAGTCAAGGCGCGACAATCCTGACCAGTCGATCCGGCCGAAGGAGGTCGTGATACGAGATGGCCAGCCGAGGGCATACCCGATCGGGAGCCTCATATCGGGCATCGAGAGCTGGGCGATCGTCGATCCATCGGAGAACTCGACCATCGAATGGACCACCGACTGGGGATGAACCACCACCTCGATCTGGTCGTAGCCGATCCCGAAGAGCTCATGGGCTTCGATGACTTCAAGCCCCTTATTGATCAGGGTGCTGGAGTCGATCGTAATCTTGGGCCCCATCGACCAGGTGGGATGGGACAGGGCTTCATCGATGCTCACCTCAGCGAGCTCGTCAAGGGTTCGTCCCCGGAAGGGCCCGCCGCTGGCGGTCAAGATCAGGCGTTGCACTTCGTCATGGCCATCATCAAATCGATGCGATGATCTCAAGGCCTGATGCAGGGCACAGTGTTCGCTATCGACGGGAATAAGTTCAGCTCCCGGCGTGGCTCGAAGCGGTTGCACCACCGGACCAGCAGCGATCAAGCTCTCCTTGTTGGCCAGCCCCAGGCGTCGTCCCATCTGAAGGGTTGACACGGTGACATCAAGACCAGCGAATCCCACCACCCCATTGATGACCACATCGGCGAGTTCGACAAGATCGACCAGGTCACCGCTGACCGCCGTCCCCGGCAAGGCACTAGCGACGATGGCGCGAGCGGCCGGATCGGTGACCACGACCAGCTGGGGGTGGCATCGACGAGCCTGTTCGATGACCACTTCAGCCGAGCTTCCCACCGCGAGGGCGGTCACCTCATATCGGTCTGGCCCCTCATGGTCGATGACCTCGAGGGTCTGACACCCGATCGAGCCTGATGAACCGGCGATCGCGACCCGGGTCGCGCCCATCGATGAATCGGCTCAGCCAGCCGGGACGTAGGCCGTCCACGGCTCGAGCACCAAGGCCAGGTAGTAGACCCCAGGCAAGACGAACAAGAAGCTATCGAAGCGGTCGAGAATCCCACCGTGTCCTGGGAGCAAGGCTCCGAAGTCCTTCACATCGAGGTTGCGCTTGAACATGCTCTCAACCAGATCGCCCAACGGAGCCAGAACCAGGATCACCAGGGCCAAGAGGACGAGGTGCCAGGTGGAGGTCCAGGTGGTGCTCAATCTGGCGATGCCGATGAAGAGCAGGACGATCAGGGTGAAGGCCCCTCCCCCGATCAGACCCTCAACGGTCTTGTTGGGGCTGACCCAGGGACGCAGGCTGGTGCGTCCCATCGCTGAACCGATGAAGAAGGCCCCAATATCGTTGGCGATCACCCCGATGACCAGGAGGACCAGGGTGTCGGTTCCACGGTTCTCGGCGAGAGCCTGGGTACCCTCGATCAGGCTGACCGGCTGGATCGAGAACCTCAGAATCAAGACAGCGAACGAGCCGAGCAGGGAGATCCAGATCATGCCGAGCGTGGTGATGGCGACATTCGGCATCGGACCAGCATCAACCCCGTCAGCACCGATGAATCCACCGGCGAGTGCCATAAAGCCAAACGCCAGCACCAGTGGAAGCGCACCGACGCCCAACCAGTAGGCCACCAGTGGAGCGGCGATAGCGGTCAACAAGCCGGGGATGACCGCTGGGCGATAGCCACGTTCGGACAATTTGGTGCTGAACTCGATTGACGAGAGGGCCAAGATGATGATCACCAGGGCAGCGACGGCACGGGTATCGATCCTGGTTGCAGCGATAAAGACCGCCACCATGACAACCCCAACAGCGGTCGCCGTGGGCAGGTCGCGCCCCTTGGCCGGCTTGACCGAGCGCCGACCAGGTGCTGGCGGGCGCTGACGGCGACGGCCATCGGCACCGGCTCCTGGTGCTCGACGAGGAACACCGGATGGATCGGTACCGATCGTGATCCGGCTGGGTTCTTTGGGGATACCCGATGAATCGTCGATCACCTGGTGACGCTGACTGGGCTCATCGAGCGAGCTCTGGGCTGGTTGGCGGCCGGTGGCCACCGGATCCTGCGCCTCATCGCTGACATCGTCTTGCCATACCGGAGCATCGGAAGAGAACGATGACCAGACATCGAGTTCATCGCTGTCAGCTTCGGGTTCGGCATCTTCGACAAAGCGAGGAATCTCACCGGTTGCTGGATCTGACCAATGGGGCAAGGGCCCGGTGTCATCGTCCAAGCTCAGCTTGTCATCGCCAGCCGCTGAGGCCGGGGGTGTTGCTGGCACATTCTGGGTGGACTCGCCGTCATCAAACAGCGAGCCGAATTCGCTCAGGTCGTCATCTCGACCTCGTCGACGTTGCTCATCGGTCATGTCTTCGATCCTCCATGTCCTCGCTCGACAGGCTCACACCTCGAGCAGTTCTTCTTCCTTGCGGGCCAGGGCGTCGTTGATCACCTCGACATGATCGTGGGTGACCTGTTCGAGTTCTTTTTCGGCCCGGGCCAGATCGTCTTCGGAGATGTCTCCGTCGTGCTCCATCGCTTCGAGATGCTTACGGGCATCACGACGCAGGTTTCGAACGGCGACCCGCCCTTCTTCAGCCATGTGATGGACAACCTTCACATATTCTCGGCGACGCTCCTCGGTGAGGGGCGGGAAATTCAGTCGGATGACCACCCCATCATTGCTTGGTGCAACACCAAGATCGCTGTCCCGAATTGCTTTCTCGATCGCTGCCAAGGAATTGCGATCGTGGGGCTTGACCAGGAGCATCCGAGCTTCAGGGACCTGCATCGACGCGAGCTGCTGAATCGGCACCTTGGTGCCGTAGTAGTCAGCGGTCAACCGTTCGACCAAGGCCGGTGCCGCCCGACCGGTACGGACAGTGCCGAATTGACCCCGGACGTGCTCGACCGCCTTGTCCATCTTGTCCATGGCATTGAGCATCGTTTCTTCAATCACGAGTACCAGAGTATCCCAGTGGAGGGCGCGGAATGTGACAGCAGCGTTCGCGACCGACCATGGTGATGGCAGCACCTTGCCGATATCGGACGATGGCCGCTCTCTGATCGTGGTTGAACTCGGTGGACGACACCGGGTTTAGGAGACAATGGTGCCGACCCGCCTCCCGGTCAGGATGCTCCGCAACGCCCCCTGATTGGAGATATCAAAGACCACGATGGGGATGTTGTGATCACGACAGAACGCGATCGCCGTGGCATCCATGACCTTGAGATCCTTGGTCATGACTTCCATATAGTCGACCTGGTCATAGCGGTTGGCATCGGGGTTGGTGCGGGGATCGGCATCGTAGACACCATCGACGCCGGAGTGGGTGCCCTTTAAGAGGGCACCGGCTTCGATCTCGGCTGCCCTCAAGGCCGCTGCGGTGTCGGTGGTAAAGAAGGGGTTCCCAGTACCGGCAGCAAAGATGACCACCCGGCCTTTTTCGAGGTGCCGCATCGCCCGACGGCGGATATAGGGCTCGGCGATACGAGGCATTTCGATCGCTGACTGGACCCGCGTTGGCTGGCCTTGACGTTCGAGAGCATCTTGGAGAGCGAGGGCATTCATCACCGTGCCCAACATCCCAATATGGTCGCTTTGGGTGGCATCCATTCCCTTGAGGGCCCCGGTGCGACCGCGCCAGAAGTTGCCACCACCGACGACAACGGCGACATCGACATCGAGATTCTGGCGAATATCGATGATGTCCGCTGCGGTCTTGTCGAGGGTGGCCCCATCGAGGCCCTTGCCGGACGCACCAGCAAGGGCCTCGCCTGAGGGCTTAAAGACAATTCGTTTCCATCGCGCTGGAGACTGATCGTGTGTCACAAGGTTCTATTGTGCCAGACCATCGCCCCAGCAGCGATCATGAATCTGAGCCGGGCTCAGCCGATCTCGGTCTGGGCGAAGTTGACGATCTTCGCTGAGCCGAGGATCTGAGTCACGCTCTTCTTGTCATCCTTGGCGAAGGGCTGATCGAGCAAGCACACCGACTTGTAGAACCCGTTGAGACGACCCTCGACGATCTTGGGCACAGCCTGCTCCGGCTTGCCCTCGTTGCGGGTGATCGTCTCCAGCGTGGCCCGCTCGGCAGCGACCACCTCGGCGGGGACATCGTCGCGGCTGAGATAGCGGGGACGAGCAAAGGCGATATGGACAGCGATGTCGTGGGCCAACTCCGCCGACCCATCGGCGATCTCGACCAAGACGCCATTGACGCCACGACCGCCCTGGATGTGCTGGTAGTGGCCGAGCACGTTTCCGTCAGCGATCTTCATCTGGATGGTGTCGCCAATCTCGATGCGCTCCTTGAGGGTGATCTTCATCTCCTCCAGCTCAGCGCTGCGCTTGCTGACAGCATCGGGGCCGTCAGCGAGGACCAGGGCCGCCAAGGCATCAGCCTCAGCGATGAACTGGTCAGACGCGGCAACAAAGTCGGTCTCGCTCTTGAGCAGGACCATGGCGGCGGCGTTATCGCCGATGGCGATGGCAACCACACCCTGATTGCTCTCACGATCGTCACGCTTCGCGCTCGCAGCGAGCCCCTTCTCCCTCAGGAATTGCTTGGCAGCGGCGAGATCGCCATCAGATTCGACCAGAGCCTTCTTGCAATCCATCATTCCCGCGCCGGTGCTCTCGCGCAGGGCCTTGACATCTTGAACAGTGAATGACATGAGTTTTTCCTTTGATGATTGCGTCTTACTTCTGGCTGGCCGGCTTGGAGAATCCAGCGGCTTCAGCAGCGGCTTCCGTGGCAAACCACACTTCAGCCTTGGTCCGGCCATAGAACGGGCTGGCCTCATTGTGATACAGCATCGAATCGGCATTGCCCTTGATCGGGAATCCCTCGGGCATGGCGCCATCGGCCAGCGGGGCGTGGGAACCTTCGCCGTAGGGACCAGGTGAGGTGATCGGTGCTGCCGGTTCATCAGCCTTCTCGACCTTTTCGGCTTTCTCAGCCTTCTCGGCTGAAGCCTTGTCGGCCTTCTCAGCCTTCGCGACTGGAGCCTTGTCAGCCTTGTCGGCCTTGTCGGCCTTGTCAGCGACATCGTCGTCAGCGGGCTTCTCCTTGGCCTTGGCCAAACGAGCCTCGCGCTCAGCCTGGGCTCGCGCCGCAGCTTCGCGGGCATCAGCCTGGGCCTGGGCAAAGGCGGCCTCTTCTTCGGGGGTGCGCTGAGGTGTCGCCGGAGCGGCATCAGCACCTTCCTCGGCAGCCTTCTTGGGGCGACGAGCAGCGATATAGCGCCCTTCTTCAACCGCGGCAGCGATCACATCGATCATCAAGGTGTTGGCCCGGATGGCATCGTCATTGCCCGGAATCGGATACTGGATGAGATCGGGATCAACATTGGTGTCGACCACAGCGATCACCGGGATACCGAGCTTGTTGGCCTCGGTCACGGCGATGTGTTCCTTATTGGTGTCCACCACAAAGACCGCGTCGGGGACCTCTTTCATGCCTCGCAGACCACCGAGGTTGCGCTGGAGCTTGCCGAGCGACCGGTCAAGCATCAAGGCTTCCTTCTTGATCATGGTGTCGAACTCGCCCGAGGTCTTCATGCGCTCATATTCGAGCATCTTGGCGACACGCTTGGAGATCGTTTCGAAGTTGGTCAGCATGCCACCGAGCCAGCGCTCGTTGACATAGGGCATCCCTACCTTGAGGGCCGCACTGGCGATCGGGTCTTGGGCCTGCTTCTTGGTGCCGACGAACAAGATGTCGCCACCACCGGCGACCAAATCACGTACAAACACGTAGGCGGTTTCGAGACGGGCGAGGGTTTGCTCCAGATCGATGATGTAGATCCCGTTGCGTTCCCCAAAAATGAACCGCTTCATCTTCGGGTTCCAGCGGCGGGTTTGGTGTCCGAAGTGGACACCAGCATCCAGCATCTCTCGCATGCTGATAACAGCCATAACAGTGCTCCTTGTGCGGTTTTCCAGTCGATTCCCGGCGCCCAACAGCGACCGCGTAGGGGATCGATGGCAATGAGTCGTACCGGCCATCGGTTGATGACCGACTGACCATGCTAACCAGGTGAGCTGCCGAAGAGGCCCACTACCCCACCAAAATCATCACTTCTCAGCGATCATCACATCTCAGCTGAGCGAACACGGCCAGGCTAGGCCGATGAGGACGCCCGGCGCCGCTGATGACCAAGCTCATCAAAGAGTTCCCGAGTCGCGGCCACGATCGGAGCTCGCCGAGCGTCGGGATCGAGCACCACCAGGTCGCGCCCGAAGGCGTCACCGACCATCCCGCCGGCTTCTTGAACGATGAGGACCGAGGCCAGATAGTCCCACACCCCGTGGGCATCATCGATATCGCACCACGCATCCAACACCCCATCGGCAACATGACACAGATCGAGCGCTGCAGCACCCAATGCGCGGTATTGGGCCCATCCATAGTGATGGGTGGGCAGTCCCGACACCCCGACGATGGCATCGGCGAGCACGGTCACCCCCGAGGGCGCGAGCGAGCGCCCATCACACCAGGCCCCCCTGCCCCGCTCGGCAGTAAAGCGTTGCCCGGTGACATGGTTGACGACCACTGCCGAACGGGGTCCCTCGTCATCGACCAAACAGAGAGACGATCCGTACCATCCGATACCTCGAGACGCGTTGGTCGACCCATCGAGGGGATCGACGACCACGATCCCGGGAGCACGCACCCGATCGGGTTCGATGATCCCGCTCTCTTCTGACAGGGTTCGATAACCCGCCTGGTGGAGCACGGCGAGACATGCAGCATCGGCAGCGAGATCGACGCGGTACTGACCCTCGCGATGACCGGATACTGCCCAATCGGTGGTCGCGGCAAGAACATTGGCCACCTCGCGAGCCGCGGCGACCAAGACAGCATTCCCCGTGCTCAACGTGGTTTCGTTCACCGGGACAACGGTAGTGTCCAGTGGCGTGGCAGTCATCGATGTTGCAGGTTTTGTGGCCGATCTGAAGAGTCAAGCGATCGACGCTGGTTTCCACGTCCACGATGAGCGCCACTTTGTTGAGACCTATTCGCTGCGTCAGCTGTGGGAGGTTGATCTCCATCCGGAGCAAGCCTGTGCCGGTCCAATCGATCTCCATCTCTCCCTCGATGTCGATCCCCGAGCCATGCTCGGCTTTGAGGACGAGATGATGAAGCGCAACGATCTCACGTCCAGCCCGCCTCGGGGATTCATCTTTCCCCTCTTGTTCACCTGGACCCTGCCACCGCTCACCCATCCCCCGGATCTCCTGGTCCTCGCCATGGAGATCGGCGCGGTTGGCGGTGTCGACCTGCCGATCGAGGTCTCGGCGATCGACTCGTTCCCGAGTGTCACCGACAGCCCCGAACGCAGCCTCTCGATCGTGGCCCGGATCGATATCGATCTAGCCAATGTCTACCTGCCCGAAGATGAGGCAGTGGCGCAAGCGCTCAACCGGTGCAAAGATGTGAGTCTGTACCTGCTGGAACAGGCACAATCGTGGTTGGACAGCCCGTTCTGATCTGGCCGAGAGCAAGGAGATACCAATGGAGCTCGACAACAGGACTGGGATGACCGTCGCTGAACTGATCGACATCCTGAGCGAGCATCCTGGCGACGCGGTCGTCGAAATGGCGATCATCGCCCCGGTCGGAGAAGATGACGACGACATCACGGTTGATCGCTATGTCGTCGACGGCGTGATGCCGTGGGATGAAGATGGCGAAGGCGAAACGGTCTGGATGGTGGGAGGCAACGACGACGATGTCGAGGTCTTCCTCGATGCCATCGAAATCGTCGACGAGGGCCCGATCACCGACTGATTCCGGGCGCGTGTCATGATTCATGTCACGTTTTGACCCCCGCTGAACAGGCATTTTGCACGACGGGAAAAGGCAACCGGGGCTGGTAGGGCGAGTGGGGATCGAACCCACGACCGAGGGATTATGAGTCCCCTGCTCTAACCACTGAGCTACCGCCCCGAAAACAGCTACAGGGTCCCACTGGGGGACCCTGCATTCTTGGCTCCGGGAGCAGGGCTCGAACCTGCGACCAACGGATTAACAGTCCGTCGCTCTGCCAACTGAGCTATCCCGGAAGGGCGAGTGTCGATAATAGCGCCGCGATCGGCCCCATCACACGCCAGAGTCGTGGTTCATCGCGATCATCGAGGAAACGACTAGCCAGCATCGAGAAACTCTCGGAGCTTGGCCGATCGTTCGGGAAGCCGAAGCTTGGCAAGGGTCTTGACCTCGATCTGGCGAATCCGTTCCCGAGTGACCCCAAACGTTCGCCCCACCTCTTCGAGGGTACGGATATGGCTCCCATCAAGCCCAAACCGCATCCGAACGATCTCTTGCTCACGGGCCGACAATTCGCCAAGAACCTCGACGACCGCTTCGTGGAGCATGGCCCGGGTCGCTGCATCGACCGGCCGCTCCCCATTGGCATCCTCGATGAAGTCACCAAGGTTCGACTCGTCCTCTTCACCCACCGGAGAATCGAGCGAGAGTGGGTCTTGGGCGATCTGGAGCAGGGCGTGAACCCGTTCGGGATCAAGATGGAGGGCCTTGGCCAGCTCATCGACCGTCGGCTCTCGTTCGAGCTCTTGGTGGAGCTGACGCCGAATCCGGGATAGGCGATTGACGTGTTCGACCATATGAACCGGGATCCGAATCGTGCGGGCCTGATCGGCGATCGACCGGGTGATCGCCTGGCGGATCCACCAGGTGGCATAGGTCGAGAACTTGAATCCCTTGGTGTAGTCGAACTTCTCGACCGCCCTCATCAAGCCCAGATTGCCTTCCTGGATCAAATCGAGAAGCTGCATCCCCCGCCCGGAATAGCGCTTGGCGATACTGACCACCAGGCGCAGATTGGCCTGGGTCAACTCGTTCTTGGCTCGGGTTCCCCGCTCGACTGCCCGGCGCAGGAGTCGCCGTTCAGCCGGTGCGGGCGCTTCGTTCTCAAGACGCTCGGCCGCCAGTCGTCCTTCTTCCATCAGACGAGCCAGACGACGCTCGTCCTCGGCGGTCAAGAGATCAACCTGGCCGATTTCTTGGAGATAGAGGCGGACCGCATCCGAGCTGCCCCCGCCCGATGACGACCGGGTGGTCCGACGGCGGCGTCGACTGCGAGACAGGAGCCGTTCATCCTTGTCGACCATCGAGGGCCGCGACGCACCCTGGACCGGAGTGGCATCATGAACCGCTTCATCAAGAGCGATACCCGCCCGACTCAGCACCTCGCTGACCCTGGTCAAGACCTCTTCGGACAGTTCGATGTGGCGCAGGACGTGGACGAGGTCATCGGCGGCAAGTTCACCATGTTCGCGACCACGATCGACCAGCTCATCCCACTCAGTGGGATCGATGCCCTCAAGAGGAACCCTGATCGGTGTCGCGTCCTCAGCCATCGACCTCAGTTACCCCCTCAATCTGTCGTGTCGATCTGATAGCCAACCTAGCAACCACCCCATCGCGCTGCCATCCGGGTCGGTTCGAACCATCTCTTCAGCCTTGAGGCGGGCTTGCGCATCGTCACGAATCTGGTCGGGATCGGTGGCCGTCGCCCCGGTGGTCAGCTCCCGACGAACCGCTGCCGACACCAGGTTTCGAGCCTCGGTGATCGGGTCAGCATCGATATCGACCACCGCAGCTCGCTCCAACAGGTCACGGGCATCAGGATCACTCTCGGCGATCGCCACCGTGATATCGCCGCCACTTTCGGCCACAGCGAGAAAGGCTCGACGACACACATCATCGCTAAAGAGCGATTCGATCAACCAGGGAGCGATGTCGTTCCACCGATGGATCAGGAGGGCAAGGGCCACAAACTCAGCATTCTGGCGGGGCTGGTCCCGCCGTTGAGGCCGAGGCGTGTTGACCCGCGGCCGACGCGACCCCTGCTCAGCCAAGCGGACCATGTCGGTGACCGGGAGACCAAGCCGGGTGGCAACCTCGCCGGCATAGAGCTTGCGAATATTGATGTTGGGATGCTCATTGATCGTGGCGATCGCCGATTCGCCAAGACGAGCGATCACCTCAGGCGA